>JBBRWA010000096.1:0-17949 GCA_038246345.1 Chitinophagales bacterium | reverse complement strand
TATATACTAGCTGGCCACTCCAATTCCAGCGATGGTGATGTTGGCGGCACTCATGATACTACCCTCGATTGTTGGTTGGTAAAATTGGATAGTACCGGAAATATCCAATGGCAAAAAACTTATGGTGGCAGTCACGAAGACTCAGGTAGATCCATCCGACAAACATCGGATGGTGGCTATATTGTAATAGGCAATGCAAAATCCGTAGATGGTGATGTTGCTGAGCAAAAAGGGAATGGCGATTTTTGGGTGCTAAAGCTCGATTATTCCGGGAATATTGAATGGCAAAAATCGCTCGGTGGCACGAGTTTGGACGTTGGCTGTGAAATTCATGAAATCAGCGACGGTTATATTGCCTGTGGATATATGGGCTCAAATAACGGAGATGTTACCGGGTATCACGGCTACCTGGATGGTTGGGTAATAAAATTGAGCAAAACGGGTGAGTTGATTTGGCAAAAAGCATTAGGAGGCACCAAATCAGATTGGATATATGCAGGGACTCCTACCCCGGATGGCGGTTATGTTGCTGTCGGAACAGTCGTTTCAACTGATGGAGATGTTACGAATCACAACGGCCAAAAAGACCTATGGATCGTGAAATTAAATGCCAACGGAGAGCTTGTCTGGGAAAAGTGCTTAGGTGGTTCCTTTGTGGAAGGAGGAGAATCCATAGCTACTACTTCCGATGGCGGCCTCGTCGTCGCGGGCTACGCCTACTCCACCGATGGAGACCTCACAGAAAACAAAGGCATCCAAGACATTTGGGTAGTCAAGTTATCGCCTGAAATCGTTGGGGTAGCATCGCCTTTCGCGCTCGATTCAAAGGCCTTGGAAATATTTCCTAACCCGGCACAGCAGGCAATAAGCATGCGTATTCCTGAAAGCACTGTCTTTCAAGTTTGCATTCTGGATATGCAGGGCCGGGAAATGCTGCGACACAGTGTTGGCAAAAACGGTGAATTGGATATTTCAACGTTGTGCAAAGGGTTTTACCTTGCTTTGGCACGCAGTGAAAGCGGGGAGTTGTTTTCAGGGAAGTTTGTGAAAGAATAAAATCGGTGGCCAAACAGCCATTGAGCGAATGTGAACGAACAACAATCAACGAACAACTATCAACGAACAACCAACAACGAAGACACCGCTTCACCGCTTCCGCACCAACATCACCCCATCCCGCACCGGCAGCAACATGTTCTCCACCCGCGCGTCCGCATGTACATGCGCGTTGAAATCCCGCAACACGCGAGCCGTTTCGTCTTTCATGTCCCCACCTGCTACTTTCCCATCCCACAGCACATTATCGGCCAGGAGAAAACCGCCCGAGCGCATTTTGGGCAACACCATTTCGTAGTGTTTCAGGTAGTCCAGTTTTCCGGCATCGAGAAAAACCAGGTCGAAAGTTTCCGTCAAATCGGGAATGATTGCAGCAGCATCACCCAGATGAAGTTGCACTTTTTGTTCTAAGCCAGCCTTCGCAACATACTTGCGAATGATCCAAGCCAGCTCATCATTGGCTTCAATGGTATGCAGTACACCGTCTTCGGTCAGGCCTGCTGCCAAACAGAGACTTGCATAACCCGTAAAAGTGCCAATTTCAAGCACCCGCCGGGGCTGCATCATCAGGCTGATGAAGCGCAAAAGGGTTCCTTGATAAGCGCCGCTTTGCATTTGAGGGCTTAAGGTTTTCAAGTTTGTCTCTCTGTCCAATGCTTGGAGCAAATCTGGGGGAGGGGAGGAGTGCGACAGACAATATTCGAGCTCAGTATTTTTGGATACCATGAAATTTTGAATGATTTTTGCGCAAAATACCCCTAAAATGGAGGGAGATGCAAAGGTCTTGCTATTTTTTATAGTTTTTTTTAGAAATTACTTTTCAGTTACAAAAGACGGATGTACCTTTGCACTCGCTTTTCAAAAAGGGTGTTTGAGAATCCTGAAAAGCTAGTTGATTGACTCTTTATATTTAGCCTTTGGAGGCTTGTTTCAGGCCACTGTAGCTCAGTTGGTAGAGCAGCTGATTTGTAATCAGCTGGTCGGGGGTTCGAGTCCCTCCAGTGGCTCATTACAATTTCGGATTGTGGCGTGTGGATTGCAGAATATAGAATTTAGTATGCTGCATGAAATCACGAAACAATCCATGGTTTCCAAGGGGGTGCCCCGGAGTCGGAGAGCCGGGCCAGACTGTAAATCTGGTGCTTCAACGCTGAGTAGGTTCGAATCCCACCACCCCCACCCTTCACCGCGGAATGTTGATTGCAGATTACGGAATGGCACATCACCAAACATTGCCAATTCCGAAATCAGCAATCGGCAATCCGCAATCAAATTGCGGTGGTAACTCAGCTGGTAGAGTGTCAGCCTTCCAAGCTGAATGTCGCGAGTTCGAACCTCGTCCGCCGCTCTCCTCAACCGTTTGCCGACGTTCTAAAACAGAACTTTGGAAAACGGTCTTTGCTGTTGTAGCTCAGGGGTAGAGCACTTCCTTGGTAAGGAAGAGGTCGTGAGTTCAATTCTCATCAACAGCTCAATAATTAATTTGATAATGAGATGATTAGATAATGTGATAATTATCAAATTCGCGAATTATTGAACAAGCACATTAATTTTTTGAAATTTTTCACTTAACGATTTTATACAAACAGTTCTAACCAATGGCAAAAGAGACATTTGTTCGCAACAAGCCGCACGTAAATATTGGCACGATTGGTCACGTTGACCACGGCAAAACGACGCTGACGGCTGCTATTACGTTCGTACTATCAAAAAAAGGCTTGGCGAAACAAACGAGCTATGATTCCATTGATGCTGCTCCTGAGGAGAAAGAGCGTGGTATCACGATCAATACGGCACACGTAGAATACGAAACCCTAGCGCGTCACTACGCTCACGTTGACTGCCCAGGACACGCTGACTACGTTAAAAACATGATCACGGGTGCTGCCCAGATGGACGGCGCAATCGTTGTTTGTGCAGCTACCGACGGCCCAATGCCACAAACGCGTGAGCACATCCTGCTCGCTCGTCAGGTAGGTGTTCCAAACATCGTAGTTTTCATGAACAAGGTTGACCTTGTAGACGACCCTGAGATGCTCGAGCTCGTTGACATGGAACTCCGTGAGTTGCTGTCATCTTACAATTTCGATGGCGACAACGCAAGCATCATTCAAGGCTCTGCATTGAAAGCCCTCGAAGGCGACGAACTATACTCACAGCGCATCATGGATTTGATGGACGCATGTGACAAAGACATTCCAGACCCAGTACGAGAGGTTGATAAGCCTTTCTTGATGCCGGTGGAAGACGTATTCACGATCACTGGTCGTGGCACTGTTGCAACCGGTCGTATCGAGCGTGGTGTAATCAACGTGAACGAGCCAGTTGAAATCATCGGTATGATGAAAGAAGGCGAAAAGCCTTTGACTTCAACGGTAACAGGTGTTGAGATGTTCCGCAAACTGCTTGATCGCGGTGAGGCTGGCGACAACGCTGGTATCCTCCTTCGCGGTATCGAGAAAGAGCAAATCAAGCGCGGCATGGTTATCATCAAGCCAAAAAGCGTAACGCCACACAAACACTTCAAGTGTTCTGTATACGTGTTGTCAAAAGAAGAAGGTGGCCGTCACACGCCATTCTTCAACGGCTACCGCCCACAGTTCTACTTCCGTACCACGGACGTAACGGGCGATTGCAAACTGCCAACAAACATTGAAATGGTAATGCCTGGCGACAACGTTGAGCTCGAAGTAATGCTTCTCAGCACCATCGCTATGGAAAAAGGTCTGCGTTTCGCTATTCGTGAAGGCGGCCGTACCGTAGGCGCTGGTCAGGTAACTGAGATTCTTGACTAGGAAATAATGATGAATGATGAATGATGAACGATGAATGTTTCCGATTAGGTTAAATATTTATCATTCATCATTCATCGCTCATTATTCTTAGGGGCATAGCTCAACTGGTAGAGTGACGGTCTCCAAAACCGTAGGCTGCGGGTTCGATCCCTGCTGCCCCTGCAAATAAAAATACGCGTTCGTTATCCGGTAATATGGATGGCGGACTTTTTTGACAAATAACAGTAGCCCTTTAAATCAAAACTGATTCGGTCTCTGATGGAAAAATTTACACTTTACCTCAAGGAAAGTTACAACGAACTGCTCACGCACGTGTCTTGGCCAACTGCTGCCCAATTACAGGAAAGCACCATTGTAGTTTTGGTAACTTCCAGCGTTCTGGCGCTGCTCATTTTTTTAATGGACGGTGTTTGTAGCGTCTTTTTCAAGAACATTTACGGGATTTGGAGCTAAGTTAGCCCCTATTCCTGTAACTCCCTTTCGACAACCATGACTCAAGAAAAAGAGCTGCCTGTCAACCCGACAGGTGAAGAAAAAAAGTGGTACTCCCTCCGTGTAATCAGCGGAAAGGAGAAAAAAATCCAGGAACGCATCATCCTCGAGATTGATCGTTCTGATTGGAAGGGAATTGTCTTTTCGGTAATTGTTCCTACCGAAAAGGTATATAAGGTGCGGAACGGGAAAAAGGTGATGCAAGAACGCAACCTGCTCCCCGGTTACATCCTCGTCGAAGCAATAGGATCAAAATTGAATGGAGATGTTGCCAAGCAAATTGCCGACATCCCAAACGTAATCCACTTCCTGGGCAAAGAATCGCCCTTGCCAATGACCCAGGTTGAAGCCAACCGATTGCTGGGCAAAGTGGATGAAAGTGCAGAAACCGGCGAATCATTGAGTGAACCATTCCTCGTAAATGAAACCGTTAAAATCATCGACGGCCCATTTGCGGAGTTCATCGGGGATATTCAGGAAGTGAATGAAGAAAAGAAGAAACTGAAGGTCATCGTCAAAATTTTTGGCCGCGGCACCGAAGTGGAACTTAACTTCCTGCAAGTAGAGAAAATTAGTTAGGCCTGCTCGCCGCTTCCAACAGCGACAGTCCCAACGTTTTATATTGAAGTTTGCTTTTTGATGCCAGTTCTCCCTGGCTCGCTTCCACAAAAGAGCAGGTTCAACCTTATAGTTTGATAATGAACTCATTATCGAATTACAACTTTGACCAACAAGCATTTTATTTTACAATGGCAAAAGAAGTAGACGTATATATCAAGCTTCAGGTGAAAGGTGGTCAAGCCAACCCTGCTCCACCAATTGGCCCGGCACTCGGTTCAAAAGGTGTGAATATCATGGAGTTCTGCAAGCGTTTCAACGCGCAGACTACCGAACAGATGGGAAAAATTCTCCCGGTGATCATTTCGGTGTATAAAGACAAAACATTTGACTTTATCATCAAAACTCCACCAGCAGCGATCCAACTGTTCGATGCCTCAAAATTGGCTCCAGGTAAAGGCTCGGCTGAACCCAACCGTGTGAAGGTAGGTACTGTAACCTGGGATCAGGTGCGCAGCATCGCCACCGACAAAATGCCCGACCTCAACTGCTTTACTGTTGAATCAGCGATGAAAATGATCGCAGGTACGGCACGCAGCATGGGTCTGACCATTACCGGAGATTCGCCTTTTCAAAACTAAATTTTCAAGTTGCTTGCAACTTGTGCTGCCTGCAAAGGCAAAAGGGAGTCCCGCCCATCGGGACGCTAAAACCTTAAACATTCTTTTCAATGGCAATTAAATTGACAAAAAAGAGAAAAGCAGTCGAAGGGAAAGTTGATGCTGACAAACTCTATTCACTCGCCGACGCCATGTCGCTCGTGAAAGAGGTCAACACCGCTAAATTCGACGCTTCGGTCGACGTGCACGTCCGCCTCGGTGTAGACCCACGTAAAGCCGACCAAGCCCTCCGTGGCACGGTTTCTCTACCACACGGCACCGGTAAAACCAAACGCGTGTTGGTTTTCTGTACGCCCGACAAAGTTGATGAGGCGAAAGCCGCCGGCGCAGACCATGTTGGTCTCGAAGAGTACATCCAAAAGGTCACTGATGGCTGGATGGATATTGATGTGATCATCGCGACACCAAACGTTATGGCGCAACTTGGTAAAGTTGCCCGTATTCTTGGCCCACGCGGATTGATGCCTAACCCTAAGACAGGTACCGTTACAACAGATGTTGCTTCGGCCATTCAAGAGGTTAAAAAAGGCAAAATTGCCTTTCGTGTCGACAAATTTGGTATCGTTCACGCTTCAGTAGGTCGTGTATCGTTTTCTCCGCAACAACTGACGGAAAACGCACACGAACTCGTTTCCACTTTGGTGAGAATGAAGCCGTCTAGCTCCAAAGGTATCTACATGAAAACGGTTTCTATCGCCAGCACGATGAGTCCTGGTATTCCGGTGGATCCAAAATCCTTCAAGGTATAGTGTAGTGTACCTGACGGGCGGTTTTAATTGATCGAAACCAAACGCCATGCACGACACCTACCAATTCTCGAATTCTTATACAGTCAAATTTATATAAAAAATGACCAAAGAAGATAAAACAGCCGCGATTGCAGTGTTGAAAGAAGAGCTGGGCAATGCCCCATTTTTCTACTTCGCTGACTCATCAACGCTGCCAGTCGCCAAGATCAACAAGCTTCGCCGGTTGTGTTTCGAAAGAGACATCACGATGAAAGTGGCGAAGAACACGTTGATCCAAAAAGCTTTGGAAGGAGAGCCAGAATCAAAAGGTTATGCAGCCCTCTATGAGGCGCTCAAAGGACCAACGACGATCCTGATCTCATCCAATCCAAAAGCTCCTGCGAAACTCATCGCTGATTTTCGCAAAACTGAGGCGCGTCCTATTCTGAAAGCAGCATACATTGACGCTTCTGTTTACCTGGGCGACGATCAACTCGTTGCACTGACCATGCTGAAGACGAAAGACGAGATGGTCGGCGAGATCATCGGATTGTTGCAATCACCAGCAAGAAGACTTGTCAGCCAAATCACAGCCTCTGGCTCGAAGTTGGCAGGCATCGTCAAAACGCTGGAAGAACGCACCGCTTAATTAATTTGATAATTAGTTAATTTGATAATTTGATAACAGTACAGATTCCGTATAATTATCCAATTATCTCATTATCAAATTATCAAATTAATAAATAAGGCTTCCAAGTTCGCACCATAGCTCCAAAACCACCCCGATTGACCTAACTATTCAACAAATTCGCAAACAAGTTTTAAATTTCTCTACAATGGCAGATTTGAAAGCACTGGCTGAAACGCTCGTGAACCTAACAATTAAAGAGGCCAACGAATTGGCTGGTATTTTGAAAGACGATTATGGCATTGAGCCTGCTGCTTCTGCAGTAGCTGTTGCTGCAGCTCCGGCTGGCGACGCGGGCGCTGGCGCGGCTGCTGAAAAATCAGAGTTCGACGTGATCCTGAAGGACGCTGGCGCGAACAAACTCAATGTGGTAAAAGAAGTTAAGAATCTTCTTGGCTTGGGCTTGAAAGAGGCAAAAGACCTCGTTGACGGCGCTCCAAGTGAACTGAAATCTGGTGTGAGCAAAGCTGAAGCTGAGTCCATCAAATCAGCACTCGAAGCTGCAGGCGCTGTTATCGAAGTTAAGTAAGGCTGCTTAGTTCTGGTGTTGGTGCTGTGAACAATTAGCACCTACTTTCGGTTAACTATCTACTTACGACTTCGACACAATGAACTGCATTTTCACACTACATTGATAAACGATTGGGCTTAACACGCCTCCTGTACGCAGGAGCGTGTTAAGCCTATCGCTGTCTGTATGGGTTTCTTTTGACTTTTTCGATTTTACTCCCTAGTAAAAACGGCTCAGCGCTGCGATTAGCGCGAAAGTCGCCACGACAATAGCGTGGCAACCCTGCCATCAGCATTTCAAGCAATATCTTGCAAAAATGACCAATAACGGCATCACAAATGGGGCAATTACCAAACCGGGCGAACAAGAACGCGTCAACTTTGGTAAAATCCGTCTCGCTGGTCACTACCCTGACCTCCTTGAAATTCAACTTAAATCGTTTCAGGAATATTTCCAGCTGGAAACTACCCCTGATAACCGTATCAACGAAGGCCTGTATCGGGTTTTTCAGGAAAATTTCCCCATCACAGATGCTCGGAATATTTTCAACCTGGAGTTCCTCGATTACTTCATCGATCCGCCGCGCTACACCATAGACGAGTGTATGCAGCGGGGCCTTACCTATTCGGTGCCACTGAAAGCGAAACTCAAGCTTTCGTGTAACGACCCTGAGCACATTGACTTTCAAACGATTGTACAGGACGTATTCCTGGGCAATATCCCCTACATGACCCCGAAAGGGACATTTGTCATCAACGGGGCTGAACGCGTCATCGTGTCACAACTACACCGCTCTCCTGGGGTGTTCTTTGGCCAGTCGTATCACCCAAATGGCACTAAAATATACTCTGCCCGCGTAATCCCGTTCAAGGGCGCCTGGATGGAGTTTGCTACCGACATCAACCTGGTCATGTATGCGTACATCGACCGTAAAAAGAAGTTCCCTGTCACCACCTTGCTGCGTGCAATCGGTTTTGATACGGACAAAGCAATCCTCGACCTGTTCAACCTGGCCGACGAAGTAGCTTGTACCCGTGAAAATATGGAAGGTGCCATTGGCCGCAAGCTGGCTGCACGCGTCCTGAAATCATGGACAGAAGACTTCGTGGACGAGGACACCGGTGAGGTTGTTTCCATAGCGCGTAACGAAATTATTCTGGAGCGTGATGCCGTACTCGATGAAGAAAACATCGAGCTCATCCTCGACTCAGATACCAATGTTCCGACGATCATTCTCCAGCGCACCGACGTTGATGAAGATTACTCGATCATTTACAATACGCTGCAAAAAGACCCTACTTCCAGTGAAGTAGAGGCCGTTACCTACATCTACCGTCAGTTGCGCGGAAGCGACCCACCGGATGATGAGACAGCACGTGGTATCATCGACAAACTGTTCTTCTCCGACAAGCGTTACAACCTTGGCGAAGTGGGCCGTTTCAAGATCAACCGCAAACTGGGCCACAACATCGATGAGAACAACCTTGTATTGACGAAGGAAGATATCATCGCCATCGTTAAATTCATCGTTTACCTCATCAACAACAAATCTGAGATCGACGACATCGACCACCTCTCGAACCGCCGTGTGCGTACCGTGGGGGAGCAGTTGTACGCCCAGTTTGGTGTAGGTCTGGCACGTATGGCGCGTACCATCCGGGAGCGCATGAACGTGCGTGACAACGAGGTGTTCACACCCGTTGACCTGATCAACGCCCGTACGCTTTCGTCTGTGATCAACTCGTTCTTCGGAACAAGCCAATTGTCGCAGTTCCTGGACCAAACCAACCCGCTGTCGGAAATCACGCACAAGCGTCGTATTTCTGCCCTCGGACCAGGCGGTCTGTCGCGTGAACGCGCCGGTTTTGAGGTACGTGACGTTCACTACTCTCACTACGGCCGTCTTTGCACGATTGAAACACCGGAAGGACCAAACATCGGTCTTATCTCCACCCTTTGCACCCACGCGAAAATCAACAAGATGGGCTTCCTCGAGACGCCTTATCGCCGTGTGAGAGATGGCAAAGTTGTGATGGAAGGTGAAGTGGAATACCTGTCAGCAGAAGCGGAAGATAAGATGAAGATCGCACAGGCCAACTCGCTTGTCGACGAAACCGGTGCTTTCCTGAATGACCGGATCAAATCTCGTGAAAGCGGCGACTTCCCGATCCTTTCACCAGAAGAATTGGAATACATTGACGTTGCTCCAAACCAGATTGTAGGTGTATCAGCTTCGCTGATTCCGTTCCTGGAAAATGACGATGCCAACCGTGCCTTGATGGGCTCGAACATGCAACGTCAGGCGGTGCCGCTGATCCGCCCGAACTCACCAGTGGTGGGTACTGGTATCGAAGGAAAAGTAGCCCGTGACAGCCGTATGCTGATCAACGCTGAAGGCAGCGGTGTGGTAGAATATGTTGATGCCAATGAAATCATCATCAACTACGACCGTACAGAAGAAGACCAGCTGGTTTCTTTTGAAGAGTCGCGCAAAACCTACACGCTGACCAAGTTCATGCGTACCAACCAAGGCACGTGTATTAACCTGAAACCCATCGTTCGCCGCGGCCAACGGGTGGTAGAGGGTGACATCCTTTGCGAAGGTTACGCCACCCAAAATGGTGAATTGGCCCTCGGCCAGAACCTGAAAGTGGCGTTCATGCCCTGGAAAGGTTACAACTTCGAGGATGCCATCGTGCTTTCAGAGCGCGTGGTGCAGGAAGACGTATTCACGTCGATCCACATCGAGCACTTTGAATTGGATGTTCGCGACACCAAACTGGGCGAAGAAGAACTCACCCAGGATATCCCGAACGTGAGCGAAGAAGCCACCAAAGACCTCGACGAGCACGGTATCATCCGCATCGGCGCATGGGCGAAGGAAGGCGATATCCTCATCGGCAAGATCACGCCAAAAGGTGAAACCGACCCAACACCGGAGGAGAAACTCCTGCGTGCCATTTTCGGTGACAAAGCCGGCGACGTGAAAGATGCCTCTTTGAAAGTACCACCAAGCGTCAATGGTGTGGTGATCGCCAAGCAATTGTTTGCCCGCGCCAAGAAAGATAAGGTTCAAAAAGAGTCGGAAAAAGCATTGCTCGACAAGCTCGACGACGAACACGCAGTATCACTGAACAAGTTGAAAACCATCCTGATCGATAAAGTTCAGATGCTGGTGAAAGACAAAGTGACCAACGGCATTCGTTCGATCTACGGCGAAGAGATGGTGCCAAAAGGCTCCAAGCTGACTGTTACCGTGCTGCGCGATTCAATCGAGTACAGCTCGGTTGATTACAGCAACTGGACCAGCGACAAGCATGTCAACCAACTCATTGCCCGCCTGCTGCACAACTACAGCATCAAGGTAAACGAAGAAGTAGGCCGCTACAAGCGCGAAAAGTTCAACATCAGCATTGGTGACGAGCTGCCAGCAGGTGTATTGAAACTGGCGAAAGTATATGTTGCCAAAAAACGGAAACTCAAAGTGGGCGACAAGCTCGCGGGCCGTCACGGTAACAAAGGTATCGTGAGCCGTATCGTGCGGATGGAAGACATGCCGTTCCTTGAGGATGGAACTTCTGTTGACGTGGTGCTCAACCCACTGGGTGTACCTTCTCGTATGAACCTGGGCCAGATTTTTGAAACAGTACTTGGCTGGGCTGGCGAACGTCTCGGTTGCAAATTCGCAACCCCGATTTTTGACGGTGCCAAAACCGACGAAATCGCGGATTGGGTGGAGAAAGCTGGCTTGCCAGAACTTGGTCAAACCTTCCTCAGCGACGGCGAAACCGGCGATCGTTTCCACCAGAAAGCAACAGTGGGCATTATCTACATGCTCAAACTGAGCCACATGGTAGATGACAAGATGCACGCACGTTCTATCGGACCGTACTCGCTCATTACCCAGCAGCCGTTGGGTGGTAAGGCGCAGTTCGGTGGACAGCGTTTTGGTGAGATGGAGGTTTGGGCACTCGAAGCCTACGGCGCTTCCAACATCCTGCAAGAATTGCTGACCTACAAGTCAGACGATATTCAGGGCCGCGCGAAAGCTTATGAGGCCATCGTAAAAGGGGACAACCTGCCAGAAGCAAACATTCCAGAATCGTTCAACGTATTGGTGCACGAGTTGCGCGGATTGGCGTTGGATGTGAAATTTGAATAAAATCTGTGCTTAAACCTCGTAGGTTAAAAAAAAACCTACGAGGTTTTAATGCAGACCTGCCAGGTTTAAGCACATAAGTACCGAACTATGTTCCAGCGATTAAATAAAGAGTTTAACTTGTTGAAATTCAACACGAAACTCTATCTGGCTGGAATATATTTTACGCTCTTTGAAAAAACGTACAAGGTGGAAGGACTCGATTTAGTGATTCCTTTCGACCTGACAAACATCAAATTCAGGGGACAGTTCCCGATCAATTTCTACGAAAAACAGGAAAGGCGTTATTTGAAGCAATATTTGCCAAAAGATGCCTGTGTTTTGGAAATGGGGGGCTGCCTGGGTGTTGTTTCGTGTTTGACCAACCGACTGCTGGACAATCCCACACAACATGTTGTGGTGGAGGCCAATCCAAATGTGGTACCAACCATCGAAGCCAACAAAGCCCGGAACAACTGTGGTTTTCACATCGAAAACTGCATGGTTTCCAACAATCCTGTGAATGAATTTTTCCTCGGAAAATCCATTCTGATGAGCAGCAACCGCCGCCAGAGCATGCAAAAGATAAGCATCGCGGGCAAAACGGTGGCACAGCTCGAACAGGAGCACAACCTGAAGTTTGATACGGTAATTATGGATATTGAAGGTGGGGAGCTGGACTTCTTGCGTGAAAACCGGGAAAAGTTGAAAGACTTGCGCACGGTTTTTATCGAAGTACACCCGCACCGCGACATTCTCTCCAACGAAGAAGTGGCTGAATGTCTGGATATCCTGGAACATGCCGGATTTGAGCGACTGGTGGATGATGCGAACTTTTGGGTACTGAAAAAGGTATCATGAAGGGTAGTCACGACTACATATCAACCTGGATTTACCTGGACAGTCAGGACGAAAGTTCTGAATATCCCCAAGTCGGTAAAGCATCGCACCTGCCGGAGTTTCAAAGGGTTTATTGGCGCTGCGTGGCAGTTTTTTACGCTGTCAGCACCCAAACCAACCCGGAAAGAAAGCATGTGCTGTTTACCAATGTTGCCGAAGAAAACCTGCCCATTGTTGACGGGGTGGATATCGGAAGTTTATTGAAAGAAAAAAATGTAGACGTGGTGACGCTGCCCTTAACCTGGCAGGCCCCCAAAGGCTGGCACGGCAAATGGCGCAATCAGTTCTACATCTTTGACATACTACAGTTCATTGAAAATCAATACAACCCGTCTGGCGAAGGCGTGAAAACTTCGCTCGACAAACAGGAACCCGCTTTTGTGGTGCTGGATTCTGATTGTATCGTAAATCGTTCGCTTGACGCGCTTTTTACCAGCATTCGGGATCAGCAACTACTCACGCTGCCCATGCACTTTGCCGATGATTACAACATCAACGGCTTGACGCGGGAAGATATGCGGCAGGTGTTTGCGGAGTTGGATGGCAGCGACCCCGGTTTCAATCCGGAGTACTGCGGCGGTGAAGTTTTTGCGGCCACGCTCCCAGTTGTCCGGCAGATCAACGCCATGGCACCGGGGATTTGGCAAGAGATGCTGGCACGCTTCCAGGATGGACGACCAAAGTTCAACGAAGAAGCACATTTTCTGAGCTATTGCTACCATAAAATTGGCAGTTTTGGCTCGCTGGAAAGCTTCATCAAACGGATATGGACTTCACCGAAGTTCAGCAATGTCCGGGAGGCAGATTTCGATTTGCCGATTTGGCACTTGCCCGCAGAGAAAACAGGGGGTATTGCATTGATTTTTAAAAAACTGAAAAAAGGAGAGGCTATGTGGGACAGGAAAGAAATGGGCGGTTGGTTGGGCATTCCACGGCGGACGAAGTATTTGAATTTCAAGCATTTTTTGAGATATACATGGGCGTACCGATTTTTAAAAAGTCGTTAACTTTGAAAGAAATGCCATGAAACAGAACCCTGAAAACCGAAAATACTGACCACAAAAACCATTGACTCTTTAAATATCTTAATTGTAAAATATGCCTTTCAAAAAGAAAAGCAACAAGACAGACCAGGCATTTAGCAGTATTATAATTGCCTTGGCTAGTCCGGATGAAATCCTTGAGCGCAGCTACGGCGAAGTGCTCAAGCCCGAGACTATCAACTATCGCTCCTACAAACCGGAACGCGACGGTCTTTTCTGTGAGCGCATTTTTGGTCCCGTAAAGGACTACGAATGTTACTGCGGAAAGTACAAGCGTATCCGTTATAAAGGCATTGTATGCGACCGTTGTGGTGTGGAGGTGACGGAGAAAAAAGTGCGGCGCGAGCGCATGGGGCATATCCGCCTCGTGGTGCCTGTGGTCCACATTTGGTTCTTCAAAAGCCTTCCAAACAAGATCGGTTACATTCTCGGCCTTTCTTCCAAAAAATTGGAAGGTGTTATCTACTACGAGCGTTACGTGGTGGTGCAACCCGTTATCAAAGCCGAGCAAGGCATGGCCCGCATGGATCTGATGACGGAAGAGGAGTACATGGAAATCCTGGACAGCCTCCCGAAAGAGAACCAAATGCTCGATGACTCCCATCCCGACAAATTTGTCGCCAAGATGGGCGCAGAGGCGGTTTTCTCGCTGCTCAGCACCTTGAACCTGGAGGACTTGTCTGCTCAGTTGCGCCACGATTCGCACAACGAAAGCAGCATGGCCAAGAAAACGGAAGCCAACAAACGCTTGCGCGTTGTGGAAGCTTTCCGCTCAGGCCTGGACAGCTGCGGACAACGCCCGGAATGGACGGTGATCCAATACCTCCCCGTCGTTCCACCGGAACTGCGCCCATTGGTGCCGTTGGATGGTGGCCGTTTCGCGTCTTCTGACCTGAACGACCTCTACCGTCGTGTCATCATACGCAACAACCGCCTGAAACGTCTACTCGAAATCAAAGCGCCGGAGGTAATCTTGCGCAACGAGAAGCGTATGCTCCAGGAGGCTGTTGACTCCCTGTTCGACAACTCCCGTAAATCCAACGCCGTAAAAGCAGAAGGTGGACGCGCCCTGAAATCCCTGTCAGATATCCTGAAAGGCAAGCAAGGCCGTTTCCGTCAGAACCTGCTCGGTAAGCGTGTCGACTACTCTGGCCGTTCGGTCATCGTTGTAGGGCCAACGCTTAAACTGCACGAGTGCGGTATTCCGAAGGCCATGGCGGCTGAATTGTTCAAGCCGTTCATTATCCGGAAACTGATCGAGCGCGGCATTGTAAAGACCGTGAAATCAGCGAAGAAACTCGTTGACCGCAAGGATCAAGTGATCTGGGAAATCCTGGAGAACATCCTGCGCGGACACCCGGTCATGCTCAACCGCGCCCCAACGCTGCACAGGCTGTCCATCCAGGCATTCCAGCCTCGGATCATTGAGGGCAAGGCCATCCAGTTGCACCCGCTCGTTTGTACGGCCTTTAACGCCGACTTTGACGGTGACCAAATGGCCGTGCACGTACCATTGAGCCATGCTGCTATATTGGAGGCGCAGGTGTTGATGCTTTCGAGCCACAACATGCTGAACCCACAGGACGGATCACCAATCACCCTGCCTTCACAGGACATGGTATTGGGTCTGTACTACCTGACAAAAGAAAGAAAAAGCATTCCCGAGAACCCAGTAGTGGGTGAAGGCCGCCGTTTCTACGATGCGGAGGAAGTGCGCATTGCGTACAATGAAGGCCAGCTTGGCCTGCATGCCGGCATCGAATGCCGCGTACCGCAGGAAGAGAATGGCGTATTTGTAACCAAGCGCATCAAGACCACCGTTGGCCGCGTGCTGTTCAACATGGCCGTTCCAGACGGCGTACCATACATCAACGAACTGCTGACCAAGCGTAACCTGAAAGGTATCATCTCAGAAATCCTGAACCGTACCAGCTTCAAGCTGACGGCAGAATTCCTCGATGCCATTAAGGAATTGGGCTTCGGCTGGGCATTCAAAGCGGGTCTTTCGTTCAACCTGGGTGACCTCGTCATCCCGGAATTGAAGAAAATTGCCTTGGAAGCCGCTCAGGTAGAAGTAGATGAGGTGTGGGACAACTACAATAATGGTCTCATTACCTACAACGAGCGTTACAACCAAATCATCGACAAGTGGACGTATGCGGACAACCGCATCACCGACCAGTTGATGAAAGAATTGAGCAGCAGCAAGCAGGGTTTCAACTCTGTATTTATGATGCTTGACTCTGGTGCCCGTGGTTCCAAGCAACAAATTAAACAACTTTGCGGTCTCCGTGGCCTTATGGCCAAGCCTCGTAAATCAGGCGACACGGGAGCGGCCATCATCGAAAATCCGATTTTGTCGAACTTCTTGGAAGGCTTGTCCGTACAAGAGTTCTTTATCTCTACCCACGGTGCGCGTAAAGGTCTTGCCGATACGGCCCTGAAAACAGCTGACGCTGGTTACCTGACCCGTCGTTTGGTCGACGTGGCGCAGGATGTCGTTATCCGCGAGGTTGACTGCAATACCCTGCGTGGCATCGACACCACGGCGTTTAAAGAAGGTGACAAGATTCTTGTAAGCCTGAAAGACCGGATCAAAGGTCGCTACAGCTTGCACGATGTGTACCACCCTGAGAACGAGAGTGTTATTGTCGCTGCGGGCGAGTACATCACCGATGCAATCTCTGTCGAAGTTGAAGCAGCAGACATCGAAATGGTGTCTATCCGCTCGGTACTGACCTGCGAAAGCCGCCACGGAGTGTGTGCAAAATGTTACGGTAAAAACCTGGCAACAGGCCGTATCGCCGAAATGGGCGATGCAACCGGCATCATTGCCGCACAGTCGATCGGTGAGCCGGGCACACAGCTGACCCTGCGTACCTTCCACACGGGTGGTACGGCGATGCTGTCGCAAACCGAGAACACCATGACGGCGCGGAACAACTCCAAGCTGGAGTTCGACTCCATCCGCACGGTTGACTCTACCGACAACGATGGCAACCCATTGAAAGTGGTCGTGTCTCGTACCGGTGAGATTCGTATGATCGATCCGAAGAACAACCGCGTGCTGTACAACAACTTTATCCCATACGGAGCTTTCTTGTACGTTTCTGACGGACAGGATATCTTGCGGGGCGATAAGATTTGCAGCTGGGACCCCTTCAACGCGACGATCGTCAGCGACTTCCCAGGTTTGGTGCGCTACAACAACCTCGAAGACGGAACGAACTTCCGTGTCGAGCGCGACGACCAGACCGGTTTTGCGGAGCGTATAGTGACAGAAAGTAAAAACAAGAAGAAGATTCCATCCATCACGGTGGTGAATGCAAAAACGGGCGAGGAGCTGAAAACCTACTCGCTGCCGGTTGGCGCTTACATCGCTGTTTCGGACGACCAGGAAGTAAAAGCCGGTCAGCAGCTCGTGAAGATCCCGCGTAAGCTCGGTAAGATTGCCGACATCACGGGTGGTCTGCCACGTGTTACGGAGCTTTTCGAAGCGCGTAACCCATCGAACCCGGCTGTTGTGGCCGAGCTCGACGGTATCATCACTTTTGGCGCCATCAAGCGTGGCAACCGCGAAGCCTTCATCAAGGCGAAAGACGGTCAGGAGTGCAAATACCTGGTGCCGCTGACCAAGCACGTACTGGTACAGAACGAAGACTTTGTGCGCTCGGGCACGGCTTTGACAGAAGGAGTAATTTCTGTGAAAGACATCCTGGCGATCAAAGGCCCGTTTGCGGCTTCTTCCTACCTGGTAAATGGTGTACAGGAAGTTTACCGTTCACAGGGTATCAACATCAACGACAAGCACATTGAGGTGATCGTTCGCCAGATGCTGCGCCGTTTGGAGATCGTTGACGCCGGTGACACCCACTTCCTGGATGGCGAGCCAGTAGAACGCAACGAGTTTGTGGACTACAACGACTGGATTTACGACAAGAAGTTTGTCCTCGACGGTGGCGAAAGCGCCAAGCTGAAGCCCGGTGCTTTGGTGACGCTGCGTCAGATCCGCGAAGAGAACTCCTTCCTGAAGCGCAACGACAAGAAACTCGTGGAATACCGCGAAGCGGTGCCGGCAACGGCAGTGCCGATGTTGTTGGGTATCACGAAAGCTTCTTTGGGCACAGAATCATGGATTTCTGCTGCATCGTTCCAGGAGACCACGAAAGTACTCAGCACGGCTGCTATTGCCGCGAAGAAGGACTTCCTGATGGGTTTGAAAGAGAACGTGATCGTGGGCAAGAAAATCCCTGCTGGTACTGGTATGCGGATTTATGAGAACCTGCAGGTTACGGGATCGGGACGGCCGTTTAAGGAGGCTGAGGCGGTTGCGGAGGATGTGATTTAGATTTTGAAGCCT
>JBBRWA010000095.1:0-18394 GCA_038246345.1 Chitinophagales bacterium | reverse complement strand
TTGCCGCAGCGGCGTTTCGCTTTGCGCAACATGGCGATAACGGCTTCTAAATCATTGCCTTTTTCCAAGATCAATACATCCCAGCCGAATGCTTTCCATTTAGCGGGTAGGACTTGCAGACTCATTACCTTATCAGTAGGTCCATCAATTTGTTGGCCGTTCCAATCTACGGTGACGATGAGGTTGTCCACTTTGTGGTGGGCGGCGAACATGATGGCTTCCCAGTTTTGGCCTTCGTCGAGTTCGCCATCGCCGGTGAGGCAAAACACCCAGCGCGGGTCGGCATCGAGGCGCTTGGCAAGTGCCACGCCAATGGCGACTGACATGCCCTGCCCAAGAGAGCCGCTGGCGACTCGGATGCCCGGTAACCCTTCATGGGTGGCGGGATGGCCTTGCAGCCGGGAGTTGAGTTTGCGGAAAGTGCTGAGTTCTTTCACGTCAAAATACCCATTGTGCGCCAGTACGGAGTACCAAACCGGCGAGATGTGGCCATTTGACAGGAAAAACATATCCTGACCTTTCCCTTCCATTTTGAAGGGCTTGGGCTTGTGCTTTAGCACGTTGCCATAAAGGGCGACAAAGAATTCAGTGCAGCCTAGAGAGCCACCAGGGTGACCACTCTGACAGTTGAATACCATGCGCACGATGTCACGACGCACTTGCGTGGCGAGTTCTTTCAATTGGGCGATATCAGCCATGTACAGTAAAGAGGTAAAGTAATGATGAACAGATGCCAAAGGCAAGCAGGCGGCGCAAAGGTAGAAAAACCATAAATAAAAACGGCTGCCTCTTGAAAGAGACAGCCGTTAATTCATGGTTAGGCTGCGAAAATCTTACAGATTCGGTATGGTCAATACCTGACCTACCTCGATTTCATCAGCGCTGCTGAGTTGATCGCGGTTGGCATCGAATATCAAATTGTACTTCATCAAGTCGTCATAGTAGTGCTTCGCAATTTTGCTGAGGCTTTCACCTTTTGCAACGGTGTGCTTGGTGTAAAACGATGGATTGTCCACCTGAACATCAACGACAATATCGGTTGGGTTGGCACCGCCAACAGCTTTGATTGCGTCCCAAAGTTGATCTTTGTCGTGGTTGAAGCTAACGCGACCCCACATCCGCAGGACACCATCAGCGCCTTCTTCTACCTTGCCGTCACGAACGCCGATTTGCTCACCGAGGGCGAGTACGCTTGCATATTTGTCTTTTAATGCCATGTTTTTTTTGAATAATTAGAGTGATGTAAAGATGGTTAATGAACATGCCTATGACGGAATCAACCCGAATAGTCACAAGTTTTACAGGTCAAAGTTAAAAATTTAGCGGGAGAATCCAGAAAAAAATCTCCCAAGTGGGCATTTGTCCAGTAGTTACGGTACTCGAATTAATTTCCCCGCACCGTTCCCTGCCGCAGATTCGATTTTGTAAAATATTAGGCCGCTTATTGTACTGCCTTGAAAATCAACATCAAATGTATTGAACCCCTTAGGAAACGTTTTTTTCTGTTCAAACAATAGCTGCCCGTTTGAATCCAATAACTTTATGCAGGCTTCAGTAGGGTAGGGCAAGTAAAACCCGAGATTCGTTTTGTCAAAAAATGGGTTAGGCTGCGGCGGATACACCTGGAATTGATCCGGTACGGGGAATTTCAGCAAGACACTCCTGATTTGCCCGATATTTTCAATACTATAGGCTTCTGCTTTGGTAATGCTGCTGTTGATGGATAGCATTTGGTGCAAATAACCAGTTTTTGTGACCTTACACTGTAGGGAGAAAGCAGCGGCATTGTTTACATCGCAAGCCACGGTGAGGGCATCTTGTTCCGGGAAATGCGCAAAAAACTCGCGGCGCATATTTTCGGCAGGTTGTATTTCGAGCAATTCCAAGCCATGCAGTAGTAGCGTAAATTGGAACCCCAGCAGCGATTCCATCGACTGTACTTTCAAGGTGACCAGTTCACCTTCTTGCAAATATTCTTGTCGCGATGCATCCACCATAAAAAATGCTGGAGCTTGTTCGGACACCCTATCCAGGACTTCAGCTTTTGCATTTGATACAACAGTGTTATTGACGTCTCCGATTTTTACGGCAATAAAATCCAAGTCTTCCAAGCTGGCCTGTAAATTGGCGATCGTTTTGTTTTCAGGAAAACTTGTTTGGAATGGATTCGCTGGATTTGGAAATGCAAAGTTTTTATCCACAAAGCGCCAGCTTGTATTGGTGGGCAAGTTGTTATAAATCCCCAGAATTAATTTTCGGAGTTCAATAATATCGAAAGTCGTAATGGAATTGGAGTGGTTGGCATCTGCGGCAATCATTTTGTAGGGCGAGCCAAGCGGTTTTATCCCCAGAATATGTTTGGTGATCTCTACCAAGTCGAAGGTGGTAACGCCATTCAGGGGGTTGTCGTCCTTTGTTGGGGTGATTGTAATGTTTTGTGCCATAGGGATGGCTGGGAATAGATAATACCCACTGGTGTCGCTTTGGTTGAGGAAGCTGAATGCTGGAGCGAATGGGCTGCTGCCCGCGATTTCAACAATGGCAGCTTCTACACCTTCGTATGTTTCAGTTTTCAAATTGCCTGAAACCTGAACAGAGGCGCCACAAACGCCCATTTTGTCTTGCACAACGATGATGGTTTCACAATAGTCGGCGTTGCCTGCCAAGTCGATGGACCATAGTTCCACGGGTTGGCTGCCAATTTCTGAACAATCGAAGGATATGCTTGTGATTGGGTTGCCCGCGCTATCCAGTGGGAAGCCAGCGCCGGTGCCAGATTTTCGGATACCAACTTTTAACAAGGGGGTAGGGGTGCAATTATCGTCCGTGTATTGCAGGAAATCGCTGGCCCAAAGTTGCAACATGCCCGCGGCAGTGATATTGCTGCTCAGGCCATTGATGCAGACGACCGTTGGCGCCTTGCAATCTTGTACATTGATGTTGTACTCGCAAAAGCTTTCATTGGTGCAGCCATCTTCAACCAGCCATTTGATTTTATGGCGGCCATAAGGCAACTCTGGCAGGATACCGGGTTGGCCGGAGAGGTTGCCGGGATTGGGCAATTGGGCAGCCGTTTTCCACTGGACGGCAGCCGTGCGTTTGTTGCCAACCACTGTTTCCTGCATGGAAAAATTGTATTTTTGGTTGCCTGGTACAGCTCTTGAATCAAAGACCCGCAAGGTTCCACCACTGAAATTTGGGTTGAAAGCATTGTTGTAGTACACCATGCCTGCGGGCGGTGGATTGTTGCTGCTGATGACGGTTTCCATGCTGCCATTGTTGTCCATGTCAAGGAACAACTGGTAGCGAAACCGGACATTGGAACCCGTACAAGCATCATAGGCTGTAATGGACAAATCAGTGGGGCCTTCGCAAAGATCGTGTTTGGCAGTGGCGGCATCCCACCATGCCGGTTCATTCCAGAGCGCTGCGTTGTTGGTCGTGAGGTCACAAATTTTTACTGGCCCATGTGGACAATTTTCAATGATGGGATCTTTGGTGTCAAATACCAGGATCATCTGTTTATAGGTGTAGCAATTGGCATTCTGATCCCAAAAAATGCTGTAATTCGTTGCTGCGGAGTCGGTTGGGTTGATGAAAGTATTGGTAGGCGACCAGGGTGGGGGAGTGCCGAAGGGCGAAATAACTGGCCCAGGAAGCACAAAGGGCCGGACTTGGCTGATATCAGGGTTGGGAATTTCAATACAGACCCCATTGGGGTTGTAGGTACACCAGTTGATGATTTTCCAATTCCTGTCGATGCGGTAACAACCTTCTGGCACAACGGTGAACACGTCATCTTCGTACGAAATCCCGATGAGTTCGCAGTCTTCATAGTGAATGACTGGCTCGCCATAATTGCCTGTTCCGTTGCAGGTGTTCACGATTTTATCGTCGGGCATTTTAAGGAAGTAGTACTGGTTGTAGTCAAGCACAATTTTTTGGTTGCATTGACTCATGTTGCCCGCACAATCAATGGCCTTAAAAGTTCTGAAAATGGTGCCCTTGTTGCAAATCGTGTCAAATTGATTGTAATTGGCCCAAGTAATGATGGTATCCAAGCAGCAGTTGTCCGTGGCTGTAGCAAAACCAAAAGAAGCCAATGTGGGGTCAAAGAAGGCGCAATCAACCGTCAGGTTGGCTGGTGGGGAACAAATTGGCTTGATCTTGTCTTCCACCAACACTTGCACCATACAATCATTGTAATTTCCAGCGCAATCATACGCCCGAAATACGACCAGTATCGTATCGCCAATATCACTGCAACAGAACCATACAGAAGGCTCAAAATCATTGCTGCCAAAGCAGCTTTCATACATACGCCGGGCGTAAAACGTCGTTTGGCAGCATTGGTCATACGAACCGTCATTAAATGTTTCCGCAAAAACTTCCGCCAAACCATGAATGTTCAAGGCAACTTTGGTGTAGGAATCACAAGCCGCAACAGGGGGAATTTTGTCTTCAACCACCAATGAAAATGAACAGGTACTTGAATTGCCACAGTCATCAATGGCGCGGTAGGTGACGGTGTGCGTGCCTTGAGGCAGGCAGGGGCTGTATCCATATACGCCAAGGGTGTCTGAATCCCAAAGGTTGTTATTCGGGAAAGTAGATGGTGTGCCGGATATGGGGTAGGTAGCGGAGGAGTCGTTGGTCCAAACATCGAATGTTTGAATAATGCCGTCTATCCTGTTAATACGGGAACAAGTGTCTTTGATTAGCACATCGGGCAAATCAACAAGACTGCAACAGGTAAATGGGTCGATGCTGACTGTCAAGGTGGCAGGACAGCTAAAAACAGGCCCTTTGATGTCTACTATTTTGATTATTTGTTGGTGGATTAAAAAGGAAGGTTGTCCATTCTCAGGACAGTCTTCTGCTACCGTCCAACTGCGCAGGATTTTTCGGGTGCCATCGCATACATCAATGATATCATCAATGTACCCAGCATTCATTTCACAATAAGCATTGTTGGGGTACAGCGAAAAGTTGTGGCCGTATTCCGTTATGAATGGCGCCCCCGTAAACGCCGGATCGGCAGAAGGCTTTTCACAACTGATGGTAGTGTCAGCAGGCCAGTGTACATCCGATAAATGTTTGCGCACAAAATAGATGATTTGTGCGCAGTTGGCTTTATTGCCGGAGCCATCGGTGGCAAACCATTCCCGGCGTACCCATGCGCTTGAAATAGCAATGCCATTGAGTGGAAGGGCACATGGAAGATTATTGAACTGATCAACATAAGTTAGGCTAAAATTCCCGCAATTATCACCCACTTGGGGAAAGCCTTCAGCTATATCCAACTCATTCAGGAGGTATTGGGGCGAATAATTGGCTATGGCGCAAGAATAAAAGATGTCTTTGCAAACCAAGGTTGGCGCGTGCTTATCTTCAATTTTCAAATTTCCCCAGCAATAATTCCCGCTGCAAATATCGGTCACCTGGTATGTCAAGGGTTGGCCAATCCTATCACATCCTATCGGATTTCCAATAGTAATGCCTTGATTGTCAAATATGGCTACGGAAAAGAAAGCGTAGTCATAACTGCCTTGTAGTACCGTTTGAGGTAACACTTCGGCTTGCCCTTGAGCATCAAGGGAAATGATTACATTGTTGTTGCAGGACAGTGGGCCTGGCTGGTGTATCGCTACCAGGATAGAAGCACTGGCTGTAAGCCCACTGGCATCACTCACCGTGACACTGTAGAGTCCCGCGGCAGCAATTGCCGGGTTGGCGATTGTAGGGTTTTGTACAGTAGAAACAAAACCATTTGGGCCATTCCAATGCCAAGAGGAGGCTGCTCCCCCTGTTTCAAAAAGCGCCAAAACGGGCGCTCCTGCACAAAGTGGTGCATTGGTGGAGATTGTAGCAATGGGTTGAGCTTGGGTACATGCTACAAAAATAATAAACATAATCGGATGCAATAGGCGTTTGCCCATGCTGGGAGTAAGGCTTAACATGATGACGGTCTTGTGTTACGATTAAAACGAATCCAACTATTCATTGAATTTGAGGTAAAAATGAGCATTGTTTTTAAATTATCAAAAACTGCGTACCACAATTAACTAAAAACGATTAGATTAGGCGCGTTTTATCTTTGTTATATAAAACAAATTTTAGCGGACCGAGGGCAGTTAAAAGTTAGCGGCCAGACGAGCGACTCGTCTGACCGCCCCTTTCAGGAGATTAAATCCAGAAAATTCGGCATGTCTAGACATTGATTACCTACAACGATGTCTTATGCTTTGGTCGTGGTAGTTGTCCGCCGTATTTGGAATAAAGGATTAAATATTTATTAAACAACTCTTATGCTTCCCTTTCAGTGGGCGAATGCGAGCGCTTCGACTTTTCGAAGCGCTCACGCCCGTGAGTGAAAAGAGCAACTATTTCTTTCAGCGAGGTTTCATGGTTTCATAGTTTCAGGGTTTCATGGTTTACATTATCCGTGTTAATTTTGAAATACTATTTCAATGGAATGAACAGATCGCGTAAACCATGAAACCATGAAACCCTTAAACCATGAAACCCCTTATTTTGATTGTATCATCTTCTTCGTCGCCGCATCAGTGCTTGTTTCCAGCGTGTAAAACAATACGCCACTGGTATTCACCATTGCTTTGTCGAGCATGAAGCTGTTGTAGCCTTTGGCGAAATCACCTTTTTGGGAGTAAACCAATCGGCCTGATTGGTCGTAAACCGTGAGGTGTGCAGTTGTGGCTTCGGGCAAGTGGAAACCAATGTTGGTGCGGTTGACAAATGGGTTGGGCTGATTTTGATACAATTCAAAGCCTACGCCAGTGAGTACCGAACCACCTTTTCCATTGAACCGGAGTGCGATGGACAAAGACTCTACATCCTGCTGGTCGGCATTGGCAAACCTGTAGCCTTCTGCCTTCGTGACGCGGCTGGACAGCGTCAACATTTTGCTGAGTTCACCTGCCCGGCGTGCCCGCAGTTTTAGCGTAAATTCAGCTTGTTTATCGCCATTCCAGGAAGTGGTCAAAGTGCTTTCTTCCGGGAAGATGGCAAAATTGTCGGCCTTCATATTGTCGTTCGTTGCAATGTCCACCAGTTCAAAATCGTTGTAATTCAAGGTGAATTGATAGCCAGCGACCATTTCTGTTGCCTTGAAATTCACATCGATTACTTCTCCGGCTTTCACTTCGCGGTCTTCCACATCAAATATGAGTGTTCCAACACTTCGGTCTTCGCTGACCATCAAGGAATTGGCTACTGCTGTGTTGTTGACATCACCGATTTTGATCGCGACAAAATCGTCGGCCATCGCATTTGTCTGAATATCCGCTACGGATTTGCTTTCTGGGAACGCACTTGCAAACGGATTGTCCGGGTTGGAGAAAGCAAAGGATTTATCGACAAACCTCCAGCTTGTATTGGCTGGGAACTCCTGATAAATACCGAGGATGAGTTTGCGCAGTTCAACGATGTCAAAAGTGGTAATGGAGTTTGACATGTTGGCATCTGCGGCAATCATCTTGTAAGGAGAGCCCAGTGGCTGAATCCCGAGAATATGCTTGCTGATCAAAACCAAGTCGTAAGTAGTGATACCGTTGAGCGGATTGTCATCCTTTGTCGGCGTCACCTTGTAGTTTGAAAAGATGGGTACAGAATGGACAAATCCATAAGAACCTGCATTATTCGTCATCGAGAAGTAGTTGAATGCCGGGCCTGCCTGGTGCTGTCCCGATAATTCGACATCGCTTTCTTCCAAGCCATCGTTCGACGCTGTTTTCAAGGCACCTGACACGGTCGCCATGTCGGACACACAGAAGCCGCCGTTATCTTGCACAATGATGTAGGTTTCACAAAAATCGGCATTGCCAGCTAGATCGATCCCCCACAATTCAACGGGCTGGGTGCCTACCTCGTCGCAGGTAAAGTTCAGGTTAATGACCGGATTGCCTCCAGCATCAACTGGGAAACCAATACCTGTACCCGATTTACGAACACCAAATTCAAGCAAGTCTAGTGGTGTGCAGTTGTCTTCTGCATGTAGTAAGAAGTCACTTGCCCAGATGGCCAACGAACCTGTTACCGGCAAATTAGCACTCAAGCCATTGATGCAAACAATTGTAGGCGCCTTGCAATCTTTTACGATGAAGGTGTATTCGCAAACTCCCTCGTTGCCACAGCCGTCGCCTACGATCCACTTTATTTTGTGGGTGCCGTAAGGCAATTCTGGTATGCCAAACGTGTTTTGCGCCGTCTGGGTATTCCATCGCACGGCCGCTGTTACAGTGGTGCCGCTGGTGGTGGTTTGCAGGGCGAACTTATACTTCTGGGTGATCGGAATCAGCCGCTCATCAAAGATGCGGGATGTACCACCGCCGAAGTTTGGCGTGTTGAAGTTGTTGTAGTTCACCGTTCCAGCGGGTGGCGGGGTAGTGCTGTTTATCACCGTTTCCATGGTTCCATCGCCGTCAAGGTCGAGGAACAACAGGTACCGCACCGTCAGGTTTGCACCAGAACAAAGGTCTGAGGCTGAAATATTGAGATCTGTCGGCGCTTCGCACAGGTCGTTTGATTGCGTCACCGGATCAAACCAGTACTGCTCGTTCCACAGCTGCGGATTGTTGGCCGTAAGGTCACAGAACGTCACCGGACTAGCAGGGCATTGGATAACAGGTGCCTGGTTGTCGATTACTTTGATGATCTGCTTGTACGTGTAGCAATTCGCGTTTGCATCGTAGAATATGCTATAGTTTGTGGAACTTACATCTGTCGGATTTACCTTCACAATCGTAGATTTCCACGGGTCGCCGCTCGTTTGAATTGGCGATACAATGGGCCCTGGCAGATTGGAGGCATGGCTGATGTTCGAATTGGGTGTTGGGTTCGGTACTGCGATACATTGCCCATTCGGATTGTAAGTGCACCAGTTGATGATTTTCCAGCTGCGCTCTATTTTGAAACAAGCATCAGGGACTACCGTAAATAATTGATCCTCGTATGTTACACCCAGCAACTCACAGTCTTTTCCAAAGAACTTAGGTTCATCATAAATGCCCGTCCCGTCGCAAACATTGATGACTTTGTCGTCTGGGAACTTGATGTAATAGTTCTGGTTGTAGTTGACCACGATGCGTTGGGTACATTGGCTGGACGCTCCCCGGCAGTCGAACGCCCTGAAAGTGCGGATAATCGTTCCTTTATTGCAAACCGAGTCAAACTGGCTGTAATTAGCCGAATGTGTCAAACCTTTTTGTCCCAGGTACTCTTTTGTAGCATCCAGGCAGCAGTTGTCATAAACTTTAGCTTTCCCGTAAGACCACAGAGAAGGGTCGAAGGCATCGCAGGAAACCGTGACATTGAATGGCGGTTCACATACGGGTTTCAATTTATCTTGAACGGTGACCAGCACTATACATTCATTATATATAGGTGTGCCATCTGGATAGGTAGAAATTGTTCCGTCAATGTTAAGTTGATATACTCGAAGTATTATTGATTGGGTAGTGCCTACTTCACAGCAGTAGAATTTGATCGAATCAGATTCAATAGTGGCTAAATCATATTCACTTAAGCCATTCGCATTGCCACTACAGAAGCCTTTATCCAGGTTGTTGATGCAATCGCTATATGGCTCGGCACGGCGCACGGTGAATTTAATAGGACTGCATTGATCATAGGATCCGTCGTCAAAAGTCATGGCCCGTACCCAGGTAATGCCAGCAAATTCGCAGCCATTGGGGTTGTTGTAATAACAGTCCGTTGGGTCGTCTACACCGATGGAAACAACGGTTGTTTCATCGCAAGATGGCTGGGGTGGCGAATAGTCAGCTATCGTAAGTTGGAAGGAAGTGCTGCCAGTGTTGCCGCAATCGTCTGTTGCGATATAGCACACTGTGTATTGTCCAATTGGAATACAGGCCATATTGGCGAAAGAAACCAGTGTATCCGAAAGATTTGGGTTGTTACCCAGGAAGTTAAACAACCCAGCAGATACATTAATAATATTGGTGACGGCTCCAGTAATAGGATCAATTGTTTTTACCTGGGCATAAACATTGTTTACACGGGAACAATCTTTATAATCTTTGACAAGAATATCCGGGAACTGAAACGTTGCGCAACAGGTATAAGGGTCTGTTGTTTCAACCATATCAACGGGAGGGTCAATAAATTCAGGCCCCCTGTCGTCGCGCACCCGAATCACCTGCTGTCGGGTCATGGAGCCCATTGCAACACATGGGTCAATAATGGTCCAATTGCGCACGATATCATAAGAACCATCACAAATTTTTACCCTTGTATCGAGGTGACCAACGTTGAAGTTGCAAAAGCCTGGGCAACCGAACGCCTCCGGGAAGCCTTGCAGGCCCTGACTTTGTATCCACGCTGGTGTCGGGTAAGGATCATCACAATCAAAGACATCCTCGTCTATGCCATCGAAATCTGGCGGCATAACAATGTCGCTAAATGTTGGTCGCAACAAATTGATGATTTGGTTGCAGGTGGCAGTGTTTCCACTCAAGTCTGTAGCCGTCCAGCTGCGCGTAATTATTTTGGTGTATATTGAACTACAAGTCTGGGGCATTACCTGGTCGAAGTAGGTGAGTGTTGCCGGGCCACAAGGATCCAGGCCTACTGGTACATTGTAGCTGTTGGGGCCAGTTTGAAATACAAGGGCTGGGGTCAGGGGTATTAAACCATGTGGTAAGCCTGTACTAAAGTTGCCCGTCACGGTGAGGTACAATTCCGCCAGGTCGACAGAAGAGATGTCGCCAAAACCATCTACATCCGTTACCCGTACTTTCCAGGTGCCGTATGCGGGTTCTGTATCAAATGTGCTGAGCACACCGAAGCCAAGTGGCCCCTGAGCATTTATGCCAGTAGAATAGGTTGGGCAATCGAACACACCTGAGCCTTCATCGTCAAAGCGCGCAAAAATTGGCGCAGGGGCACAGCCGCCCAGCTTATTCCATACGGTTACCTTCGTCCCAGAAGGGTTTTCCAACTGAATCTGCAGGTTGTTGTTAAAGCCATCTCCAGAGATTTTTGTCTTAAAATCTACATCCGTCACTGTAGCACCTTGTGGTACGAATACAGGGAAGGTGTATTCCCGCGTCTGAAAATCAACTACCTCTTTGTTGAGGGCTGTCAAATCTGCCGCAGCGAAACGTAGGGTAAGCGTGGCGCTTTTTGAAACAATAGGGTCAATTGGGAAATTACACGGCAGGGTCACGGGCGACACAGGCGAGCAGTCGAGCAATGGAGGCTTCGAGTCAATGACCTTTATATCCGTAAAACATTGGTTGCCCACATCGTCTCTGGTGCGTACCCGGTAGGTTTTACCGATGTCGCTCGCAAAAAGAATGGGTGCTTCCCATGGGCCATTGCCCAGCGGGAGTGTTCGGTCTATCCTAACCTCGTAATCATCGTAACAGCCATACGGGCCACCTTCCAATACATCGTCGGCACCAATTACGCCGGTGCATCCGTCGCCCAATGCAATGGTGATAAAGTCGTTGCACTTTAAAGACGTGACCGGGTTGGGGAATTCTTTAACGGTCACCGTAAACGAACAGGTTGTTGTATTGCCGTTGACGTCCGTACATTGGAATACATTGACAAAAGGGCTGTCGTGGTAGTCAAGGTATTCACCCGAAGCCTTGCCACTCAATTGTAAGGGTGCCTGGCCGGAAGTGGTTGAATAGCGCACAAACCCTTTAAATTGTCGGTTCGTAAAAGTGGCTGCAAATGGATATGCTTTTCCAGCGCCTGGGCTGGAAGATACCCGCAAGGTGCCGTCATTTCCCTGCCCGGAGCCAGTTCTGTAGTTCAAAGGTGCGCCAGTTTTACTGGTCAAATAAATGCCACGTGACCCTCCCGGAGGAATCACAATACCGAAACCGGGAATAGGAGTTCCCGATGCTGGGCCCGTTGAGGTAGCTAGAAAGGAACCTGCCAATGTCCAGGCACTGGGGTTTTGATCGGAACCAACCCAGGTGCTGGCCAGGTTGGTGAAATACACTTCCATGGGCCAGGTGCCTGCGTTCAAAGATGGTCCAAACTGTGTAAGTGTTAACGGGCTTGAACCCAAGTTGACGACATCGAACATGATGCCTGCCTGACCATCATTAAAGTTGAATCCAAGATCTACAGTTTTTGTTACACTGAATGGACAGTTGTCCATGCAGTTTACAGAATAACTATACACTTGGCCACATTCGCCGCCTGCCAGGTTTATGGTGGCGTTTGACGGGCACATAACGGTAGGAAATGTATTGTCCGTCACCGTAACATTCTGGTTGGCAGAAGCAACAATAGCGCCGCCGCATGGGTCAATGAGTTCCCAGGTGATGATGTTAAAACCAACAGGGGCTGTTATCGTGGCCCCAACCACGTTCTGCAAACCACCATTGATCCGGTAGCGCAGCACATAACTTGGGTCGCAACCGCCAGAAATAGTGGGTAATACAGGCGCATAAGTAACAGAACAATCCGTAGACATAGCCCCTGTTAACAGCGCTAAGTTTGCGGGGGCGACCATGGTACAGGGAGTTTTGGTTACTTGGCGTACAATAGAACTCCAGCCTGGAAATGCAATGGATGGATCCGAACGGAATTGAAAAGTAAGGGCTTCAGCAGCATTGACGCCTACGGCCGCGAGGCCAGTATTGGCCGTCACAGTACCTGGGTTAATGTCTTGCCAGTTGCCACCGGGAAAACCGGAAATGGTGGCACCCTGAGGGCCAGGCACCTGGTTTACACCAACAGTATTGCTGTTGAAAATGTAAAATGCGTCGAACCTTGGCTCTAGGGAGAAGGTGCTGAACGTCACCTGTACCTTGTGCGTAGCAGGATTCGAAGGCAGGAAGGTCACGCTGGCATTGGCGCTGTTGTTGTAGTTTCCAATGGGCCCGCCAAAGTCGTAAAAGTTGAAAAAACATGTTCCTGGTGGTGCAATTGAGAATGGGCTGCCGCCAGTAACGCCATTGTTTGCCATATTTAGGTTCACTTGTCCTTGCAGACTGCCGGAGGAAAATGCCCAAATACAAGCCATGGCAAATATTAGTTTGCTGTTGCTCTTTTTCATGTGATAATGAATTAATAGTAAATGATGAGCTTGTAACGTTCGTCAAAATGCTTCCTTGAGAACCCCATTGCTCACTCATGCTGCTGGGTTCGGATTAACTCAATTGGTGAGTAGGATTCGCGTCTCGGTTTGCAAGGCGCGCAACGTAATTTTGGGTGTAAAGGAGGCTTCTTTGGAAAACCCCAATGTTGCTGCTGCTGGAATTGCCAGATCCAATGATTCGGCGACCGATGCTCCTTTGCTTACCTCCACCGCAATGGCTTTGAAATAGGCTATTCTGCGCAGGGTATTGTCGTACAACGAAGTACCCTCGGTTAAGCCTGGTAGCTGCTGGTGGAGGACTTCCACCTGGCTGAGCAAGATCGCAGTTGCATCGGCTCCCGATTTCCAATTATATGTGGTCGCATTCACATGTGGTTGTAGCGTTTGAGCTCCCAACTGATTGCTGCATACACATAGTAGCAGGAAGACGATTGTGAGAAATATCCCTCCAGGGATTCCTCTATTGATCATTCCACTCATGTTGACAAAAATTTTATGATTATTGAATTTGATTTATCGAAAATTGATGCTGAAAAAACCGTCCACTTCCTCCACTTTATATACTCCCGGCTTTAATTCATTGATTTTCAATGACAATGCTGAGACTATATCGTCTGGTAGTGGACAGGATTCCTGAAGTACTAGTGTTCCTCCCCGGAATTGATTGCGCAGCAGTTTGATGCACATCATTTCCCTGGCAATCACGAGTGTTACGCCATCCCCGCCTTCAATCGGATATAGCATACCAGGTGCACTCAAGCAGTTGTTTGGTTTTGACTTGAGCTTGGGCATAGCCGTGCGGGCAGAAATTTTGCAAACACCAGTACCCATGCAGTCTGCGGCTGGCGAGCCGAACACAACATCGCAACTCAGTTGCTTCATCCCTTTTGTGATTTCTTGCAGCTCAAAAACAGATCGCAACATCTGCGCTCTGTTCAAGCTCCCAAGCGGGACGTGTGAAGTGATAAGATTTCCCATAGTATGTTTTGTTAAAAATTAGAAAGTCTTGAAGGGGCGCCGTGGGGGGCATCAACTCAAAACCATGCTTTATTTGTCACAAGCTCAGGCACCAATCAAGTCCAATCCCGTAATACGTGCACCAATCAAATCCAGCCCGGTGATACGCGCGCCAATCAGGTCGAGACCCGTAATGGCAGCACCGATAAGATCAAGGCCAGTGATGTTGGATGACAACTGATTTTCAGCGTTCTTTGTGGTGGTCGGGAGTGCGAGTGCGTTTTTCATGTGACTATGTTTTTTTCGTTTTTTATTCCGTTTGACATAGGCAAAGGTCTCCTCGACCGGGGGGGCATCCCAGGACACTAAACAGGGGTCAGTCGCCCAGTGGATTTTTTGTGGTTTTGAGGCTTTATTTTGATAAATTATTGATAAACAGCGTCTTGTATTGAAAATATCGACCGTTTTTCTGCTCTTGTTTTCTGTTTTTTGCCCAAATTCAGCCGCTCGCAACCCTTCTGAGCGCGACTTTTGGGGCGATTTTTTTTCAATTCAGCCCTTTTCGTTTCCCTCAAAATTGAAAATGGGCATTGGAAGCAGTACTGCTTCCAATGCCCATTGAACTATTGGCGGGTATGCCAAAACTCTCCCATCAATAACTACCTTTGCCCGCCATATTTACTGATTGCGGCACTAGCTTCAGGACAGCCAACCAAATACTATCATTTTTAAAGCACCACTTTTTAATATGAAATTTGCCACCAAAGCAATACATGCCGGCATCGAGCCCGATCCATCAACCGGCGCTGTGATGACACCAATCTTCCAAACAAGTACTTACAGCCAATCATCTCCCGGAGAACACAAAGGCTTTGAATATGCCCGTACCCAAAATCCTACCCGTTCTGTATTGGAGGCCAACCTCGCAGCCCTGGAAAACGGCAACGATGCCATTTGCTTCGGATCGGGCCTGGCAGCCCAAGATGCCGTGATGAAACTGCTCTCCTCCGGCGATGAGGTGGTCGCCGTAAATGACTTGTATGGTGGCTCATACCGGCAAATGATCCGTATATGGGGACAATGGGGGCTTAAAAGCCGCTTTGTAGATATGTACGACGCCCAAAATCTGGAGCGTGAAATCGGCCCAGACACCAAGCTTATCTGGATTGAGACTCCAACCAACCCCATGCTCAATATTGTGGACATTGAGGCCGTATGCGCCATCGCCCGCAAGCATGGCATCATGACTTGTGTCGACAATACTTTCGCTTCACCTTACCTGCAAAACCCGCTCGACCTCGGGGCTGACATTGTGCTCCACTCCGCCACCAAATACATTGGCGGCCACTCTGATGTGGTACATGGATGTTTGATTGTCAAGGATTTGGAATTGGGTCAACGCTTGCATTTTATCCAAAATGCTACTGGTGCAATACCTGGGCCACAGGATTGTTTCCTCATCCTGCGTGGCATCAAAACCTTGCACTTGCGCGTACAACGGGCATGTGAAAATGCTGCCGTGATGGCGGAATACCTGGCCGCACACCCCAAAGTAGGAGAGGTGTACTGGCCAGGATTCAGTACCCACCGCAACCATGACATTGCGAAAAAGCAAATGCGCATGTTCGGCGGTATGGTGTCTTTCGACCTAAAAAACAGCTCCGTGGAAAACGCTACGAAAGTGATGAGCAACACGCATTTGTTTACGCTTGCGGAATCTCTGGGTGGTGTAGAATCGCTTATTGGCCATCCTGCCAGCATGACGCATGCCAGCATCCCGCGTGAAGAGCGGCTCAAAGTCGGGCTGACCGATTCGCTAATACGGCTGAGTATTGGCGTGGAAGACGTGTCCGACCTGATAGAAGACTTGGGTGCGGCGTTGGCAAAAGTGTAATTATTGATAGCGCCAAAGCTCTACGGCCATATCGTCCACGTAAATTGGCTGACGGCTGGGGTTCCACAAATAGGTTTTGATCCGATCGCTGGGTTTTAATTTTTGTGGAACCCGCACAAAGTAGCTTGCTTCCCCCCACACATTTGCTGTTCCTGTGTACCAGAAAGAGCCTGTTTCATTGTTGGTACTATTGCTGGCGGCCAATTGGTTGGAAAATATCGTTTTGCCATCTACGTCAAACACATGTATGGCGAGAAGGGCTAAATGTTCGTGCTTGAAGGTCATCTCGTTTGCCTTGACATACGTTGATACCGAAATTCTCAGGTAATCTCCAGCATTGATATTGATGGAATCGGGCAACTCAAGGTAACAACCAGGACTGAACTCATCATCGCAGCGGAACGAAAAGGAACCGCTTTTTTTCAGTTCGCGGGTAAACAGTGTCCGGGTAGAGTCCTCCATATCATTGGATGCCAAAAGCCGCACTTTAATCAAGCTATCTTGATTGCCATGCAGCCATTTCTGCCAGCCGCTGCGCACCAAGTCAGGTTGCACTTCATTGGTAAAATACGCGATGGCCGTGTTGCTGTCTGCTTTTGCTTTCCCAAAAATTGCTTTGTAATATGCCCGGTTGGTATTTTCAGATAGTAAGAGGCCTTTGCTGACTTGCCAGGTTTGAAACAAATTCAGCCAGATGAAAAAGGCGAGCAGTACGCCTCCCAAAATCCTAGACCATCTTTTTTGCCAAACTGATTCCAAAAATGCAGCCAGCGGGAATGCCAGCAAAGCTGAAATTTCAACCATTGGCCGAGAGCCTAACCCATTTATATAATTCCAGCACCACCAGGAGTAGATGATATACCAGTGCAAGGGCAAAAAGCAGAGGATGGCCAAACGCGCATCTGTGGCATACTTCCGCAGCCAAAATATCCCCAGCAAACTGAAAGCCATAACGGGCGTATAGATCAGCCAACCATTCCGATAGTGGAAGATGCCGTCCAATACATGTGGGTTTTTCCAATCAAATTGCTCGCCCTGGTATCCGTTGAACCACCATTGTCCACTGACAAATTTCCAGTAAAATGCCTGCGGCACAAGCATCACCAAGAAGGCCAATACCGCCAAGGCAATTTTACCGTAATGGTCGAGTATAAACTGCCCGCGCTTGCGTAGATCAGTCCATTTATTCAGGCCCCATAGCAAAGGGATAAGTACACAAATTACTTCTGGCGACCGCGTTAGGGAAATCATGCCAGCGGAAGCGCCAACCCAGATCGCCCGTTTGGTACTAGGCTGTTCGTAAAACCGGACAATGCCCAGCAGCATAAGGGCATATAAGAAAAACAGGTAAGGGTGCGACATCCCCACAGTATAGGTGGAGAAATAAAAGAGGTTGGTCGCCAAGCCAATAGTAAGCCCCGTCCATAGCCTGGTCGTTTCATTGTTAAAGTAGGGCTTCAAGGCCAATAATAACAGCCAAATACCCCAAATGGCATAAAACAGGCTGGATATCCCAACAAAAAACATGTAGGGCCAGGAAAAGCCGTCGGTAGCAACACCCGTAATTAAACAAAATACATGGGCAACAAAAAAGAATGGGGTCTCCATTATGGCAACGCCAACGGGATATTTCACGACCCGTTTCTCAATGGATGAGGTGTACAAGTAGCTTTGTGGATCGTTTGCCCTTGGATTATATACACGCCACGCTTCCGAACATTCAGTATAATCGCCTACATCCTGGTATAGGAAAGTAGAAGGCAAATGGACATAGTAACCCCATGAATCGCCGCCAAATTGCGCCCCTTTCCAAAACCCAAAATGCAAAAAAGCGAATAGATAGACTGCGGTGATGATGCCGATGAGGTATTTCGTTTTCATAAAAGCAAGGTCTATTTCCCCCGGTTTAGCCTTCTGGAAGACAATTTGCGCCATATTTTATTGGCAAGTACAATCTCCTTGTCTGTCAAACCAAAATTTTCCTTCAATATCACCTGATCGGTAAATTTTAAAATGCTGTGAATATCAACTTTGTCGCGCAGCTTTTGGTCAATATCTTTAATAAGAAGCGCATTGTCAGGCAAATACGGAAGCAGGATGTTTTCGGCCTCATTTGGCATCAGCTCTAAAACTCCTCCTCCATGGCTTCTGCCACAAACCTCAGAGAATGCCAAAGATAGTGAGTTGTAATAACTGGCAGTAAAAGCGTTGAGGTCAGTCTTAGGTTTCAGAAAAACACGATGCATGGTATCAGTGGTAAATGCCTTGGCTTCATTAATAATAAGCCTTGGGTAAAGATTATTACGTCTGATGAATAAAGCATCAGATATTTTCAGGGAAGGAACGACAAACCAATCATTTCGGATCCCACATTTATATCCTTTGTGAATCCCCAGGCTTTCTCCATGTTCAATATAACGTACCGCTCCTGCATCATTTTT
>JBBRWA010000094.1:0-18468 GCA_038246345.1 Chitinophagales bacterium | reverse complement strand
GAACAGGCACGCAAACATTTTCTGCCCTATCCTCCGTCATCGCCTTGTATAGGCTTGTTCAAAGATGGAAAATTGGTTCATTTTGTAGAACGCCACCATATTGAAGGAAGATCCAAAGAGCTGATTGCCGTTAACCTAAAAGCCGCTTATGAGGAATATTGTTAATACTGCGAAAGATTAAAATAAAGGTTAATATGGATTATGATAATCATTCAACAGAAGGTTCTTCTGTTCTCGGGGGTTTCAAAAGCAATGACCCGTGCCTTACGTATGGTTGCAGTCAATCAGACGTATATGACTGGCTGGCGGATATTGTTATGCCACCTGATTATAAAGTTTGCAATATTATAGAGATTAAATTTAAAGGATCCCGTAAGGAATTCTATCTTAATCATCAAAACATATATTTCAAAAATGGAGAATTGGCTGTTGTTGAGGGCACTAGGGGTGGTTATGATGTTGGGCATGTTTCCTTAACCGGTGAACTGGTACGTATGCAGCTCAAGAAAAAGAATGTGCGTACGGAGGAAGTAGTTAAAAAAATCTATCGCAGAGCCACTCCTGCTGATGTAACTAAATGGAACCTGGCAAAAGAGATGGAATTAGATACTTTGTATAAAGCACGGGGTTTAGCTAAAGAGCTTGGCTTATCTATGAAATTAACCGATGTAGATTACCAGGGCGATAAATCTAAAGCCACATTTTATTACACGTCCGAAGGACGTGTGGATTTCCGGGAGTTAATTAAACACCTGTCCGAAACCTTTCATATACGTGTTGAGATGCGTCAGATTGGGATACGTGAAGAAGCTAATCGCATAGGCGGTGTTGGCCCTTGCGGAAGCTATTTATGCTGTCATACTTGGTCTACTAATTTTAAAAATGACACCCCTTCTGCGACCCGCTATCGAAATACTTCCAGGCGACAAGGCAATAAATTTAAATGCTACATCAACGATGAGACGGAGAATAAAGACCTCATTAAATCGGATGATCTGAAGGATAACGCGCAAAAAAATAATAAATCTATAGTTTCCAAGGCATTGGCTTATGCAAACGTTCCCGGTAATAGCATAACCCGTTTTGATACTAAAGATAATAAGCGTAAAAAAAACAATCATAAAAAGAAGAAACACAAATCGTAAGAACTGGAAGTCGAAAACAAATACCTAAAATCCGAGGTGACCTATCTCCGGCAATTGATCGACAAAGTCACAACGCCCGATTCATGAGCCAATAAGTAGATTTAATGAGGTAGTCAAAAACCAAAAAAGGCGATGCCGCACCCGCAGCATCGCCTCCATTAAAAATATCTTACTCGAAAAAACTTACGCCTCTCCGTCTTTCTTCTCTTCTTCCTCAGCTGGAGCAGCGGTATCTTCGGCAGCTTCTTCAGCAGCCTCGGCAACCGTTTCTTCAGCAGCAACTTCCTCAGCAGCCTCGGCAACCGTTTCTTCAGCAGCAGCAACTTCCTCAGTAGCAGCAGCTTCCACAACCTCCTCAAAAACAGGCTCAGCTACTTCCTCCACTGGAGCAACAACTTCAGCCACTGGAGCAGCTTCTACCCTTTCTACTACTTCCTCCACTGGGGCATCAACAACAGTCTCTTCAGCTACAACAGCAGCCGTCTCAACTGGCTTCTTAGCGCCGCCACGACGTGTTTTCTTGGCTTGCTTCACCTTGCCTTCATTCGGGTTGTAGGTCTCGTTGAAATCTACAAATTCGATCATAGCCGTTTCTGCACCGTCACCACGACGGAAGCCCAACTTGATCACACGGGTGTAACCACCTGGACGCTCGCCAACTTTTTCAATGACTGTGCTAAAAAGTTCTTTGACGGCTTCTTTGTTCTGTAAGTAGGAAAAAACCTGACGACGCTGGTGGGTCGTATTGTCTTTTGCTTTGGTTACCAGTGGCTCAACATACACCCGAAGGGCTTTGGCTTTGGCCAGTGTGGTAGTGATGCGCTTGTGCTCAATCAAATTGATGGCAAGGTTTGCCAAAAGTGCGCGACGGTGTGACGCTGTGCGTCCTAGATTGTTTACTTTGTCTCCGTGTCTCATTGTACGGTTACCTGTTTTGCAGGTGGTAGCACCGGGGCGAGATGGAATGCGGAGTGCGGACTTCGGAGTGCGGAATAATAACCACAATCACTCAGTTCACCTTCAGCGCCATCTGCTCGACAGTTACCACGCTTGTTAGTGAAAAATCATGCGTTATAAGTTATGAGTTCAATACGCCCAAAGCGCAAATAACCCATAACTCATAACTCATAACTAAATTTTATTCTTCATCCAGCTTGTACTTCGCCAGATCCATGCCGAAAGTCAAGTTCTTGTCTTGCAGCAGTTCTTCGATCTCCACGAGCGACTTCTTACCGAAGTTGCGGAATTTGAGGAGTTCGTGGGTATCGTAGCGCACGAGTTCAGCCAGGGTATTGATTTTGGCTGCCTTGAGGCAGTTGTAAGCGCGAACGCTGAGGTCAAGGTCTTCCAGGGAAGTCTTGAGCAGCTTGCGCATGTGGAGGATATGCTCATCCACAACGCTTTCTTCGCGGCTGGTTGGTGTATCGAACGTGATGTTCTCATCGGTGATGAGCATCAGGTGTTGGATCATGATACGGCTGGCTTCGCGGATCGCATCTTCCGGATGGATGGTGCCGTCCGTTTTGATCTCGATGATCAGGCGCTCGTAGTCGGTACGTTGGCCAACACGGGTGTTGTCCACTTTGTACGATACGTTTTTGATCGGGGTGTAGATCGCGTCAATTGGAATTACGCCAATGGCAGCATCTTTTGGTGCACCGTCGTCGGCAGGCTGGTAGCCGCGGCCTTTGGTGATGGTAAATTCCAACTCCAGGGTTACAGTAGGCTCCATGCGGCACAGGAGAAGATCCGGGTTCATGATTTTGAACACGTTGGTATACTCCTCGATATCGCCGGCGCGGAACTCGTCCTTACCGCTGATGGTCAAATAGATTTTCTCTTGCGTGTTCTTTTCATCCACCACTACTGGCTTGATGCGAACTTGCTTGAGGTTGAGTACGATATCCACCACGTCTTCTACCACGCCACGAATCGTCGCAAACTCGTGGTCGACACCGCCGATGCGCACTGCGCTGATGGCATAACCTTCAAGTGAGGAGAGAAGTACGCGGCGAAGCGAGTTGCCAACCGTTTGGCCAAAACCTGGCTCTAGCGGTTTGAACTCGAACGTGCCTTCAAATTCTGTTGCTTTTTGCAGGAGAATTTTGTCAGGCTTTTGAAAATTGAGAATGCTCATATGTGGAACGCTCCGAGAGTGATTGGTGGGAAAAAACTAATTTGATTTTTGCTTGGGCGGGTACTAGGGATTGTAAACAGCACTATTGAACGCTGTAAACGCGAAAATGGTTGGCGCTCTGTTTGAACGCCAACCGTCTCGCTTACACTGGATTTTATTTAGAATACAACTCGACGATAAGCTGCTCGTTGATCTTTTCTGGTATTTGATCGCGTTGCGGGTAGGCCAGGAAGATACCCTGCATCTTGTCAGGGTTCCACTCTAACCAACCGAAGTTGCGAATATTGTTGGTTTTTGCGCCAACATGTGTGGTAACGATTTCCAAAGCCTTAGACTTACCACGAACACCAACAATATCACCTGGCTTCAGGGAGTAAGAGGGTATGTTCACCACCTTACCATTCACCGTAATGTGCCGGTGACCAACCAATTGGCGGGCACCGCGGCGCGTTGGAGAAATGCCCAAACGGAAAACAGTGTTGTCCAAACGAGCTTCCAACAATTGCAGCAAGATCGCACCTGTTACGCCATGGCGACGGGTTGCGTTGCCAAATGTTTTGCGGAACTGGCGCTCCAACACACCGTAGGTATACTTTGCCTTCTGCTTTTCAGTGAGCTGCAAAGAGTAGTTGGATGGTTGCTTACGCTTACGCGTTTGGCCATGCTGCCCTGGTGGGTACTTGCGACGTTCAAATGATTTATCGTAACCGAAAATCGGTTCACCGAATGAACGGGCTTTTTTGGTAGTAGGTCCTGTATAACGAGCCATTCTTAAGGAATGTGTTGATAATTTGATAATTTGATAATGTGCTAATATGATAATGATTGGCTAACGTGAATAATTATCACATTAGATAATTATCACATTATCACATTTTAAACTCTCCGGCGCTTTGGTGGACGGCAACCGTTGTGTGGCAGTGGCGTAACGTCATTGATGACCGTTACTTTGATCCCAGACTGGTCAACTGCACGAATGGCAGCTTCGCGACCAGAGCCAGGGCCTTTCACAAACACTTCAGCCGAACGCATACCTGCATCGAAAGCAGTTTTAGCGGCATCACTGGCAGCTACCTGGGCTGCATAAGGTGTGTTTTTCTTGGAACCACGGAAACCAGCCTTACCAGCTGATGCCCATGAAATCACCTCACCTTGCTTGTTTGTGATTGAAATGATAAGGTTGTTGAAACTCGCCCGAATAAAGACGATTCCATCAGGGGTGATCTTCACCTTCCGCTTGACAACCTTTTTTGCTGCTCCTTTTGCCATTATTTTTTAATTTGATAATTTGATAATTCGATAATTTGATAATGGGTGTAACGTGAATTATCACATTATCAAATTATCGAATTATTAAATTACTTAGTTACTTTTTTCTTGTTTGCAACTGTCTTGCGCTTGCCCTTACGGGTACGTGCATTGGTACGGGTACGCTGACCACGCAAAGGAAGACCCTTACGGTGACGAAGCCCCCGGTAGCAACCAATGTCCATCAGACGCTTGATATTCAACTGAACTTCCGAGCGAAGCTGACCCTCTGTCTTGTAGTCATCTGAGATGATACGAGAGATGTCCTTGATGTTCTCATCAGTCCAGTCGTCTACTTTAGTGCTTTCATCGATGACGGCTTTTTCCAAAATAGCCTTAGCCGTGGAAGGACCTACTCCGAAGATGTAAGTCAAACTAATAACCCCTCTTTTGTTACGGGGTAAATCCACTCCAGCAATACGTGCCATATTAACGTTGATTTGAGTATTCGTTGATTTGAATGTTCATTGACCTGCATGGCATTGTGCCAAATACAAAGCAACAAGCAACCGCCATTTAGCCTTGGCGTTGTTTAAATCTTGGGTTCTTCTTGTTGATTACATACAGTTTGCCTTTGCGGCGAACTATTTTGCAATCTACAGAACGCTTTTTGATAGACGGTTTAACTTTCATATCATCGAGTGTTTTTCAATTTTTCAAATTTATTTGTAGCGGTAGATGATTCTGCCACGTGCCAAATCGTACGGAGACATTTCAACGGAGACCTTGTCGCCCGGAAGAATTCGGATATAGTGCATCCGCATTTTTCCAGAGATTGTCGCCAAAATAACGTGCCCGTTCTCCAATTGTACTTTGAAGTTCGCGTTGGAAAGCGCGTCAGAAACAACGCCATCTTGTTTAATCAAGTCCTCTTTCGCCATATAAAAGCCCTTTTTGAATTTAGGGCTGCAAAGGTCTAACTATTTAGGCAGAATTTCTTGTAATTCAGCATTATTTTTTATTGCCGCTAACAAGAACGTGTGGTCTGACAGAATATCTGCCTTGCCTTTTTTAACCACAACTGAATGCTCATAGTGAGCGCTTGGCTTCCGGTCCTTGGTGTGAATCGTCCATCCGTCGGTATGTTGATAGACTTCCTTGACACCCATATTTACCATTGGTTCAATGGCAATAACCAGACCTTCCGTCATTAAATATCCTTTCCCACGTCGTCCGTAATTCGGCACTTCGGGTTCTTCATGCAATGCACGCCCTATTCCATGACCCACTAAATCCCGAACGACACCGTATTTATGCTGTCTTTCACAATATTCTTGTATCGCAAAAGAAATGTCGCCAATCCGGTTTCCATGTACGGCTTTTTCAATGCCGAGGTACAAAGAGCGGTAAGTAGTTCGCAGCAAGTCGACAACCTCATCCTTAATATTTGCAAAAGCAAAAGTGTACGCTGCGTCGCCAAAAAAGCCTTCCAGTTCCACCCCACAATCAACAGAGACAATATCAGTGTCAAGAAATTCACGTTTTCCTGGAATCCCATGCACCACAATATCGTTGTATGAAACACAAAGCGAAGCTGGAAATCCGTGATAGCCCTTGAAGGCAGGCTTACCGCCGTGGTCACGAATAAACGTTTCTGCCGCTTTGTCAATTTCCGCCCCTGTAACCCCCGCTTTCAACATCCAACCCACATGTGCCAGCGTTCTTGAAACCAACAGATTCGCGTTGCGCATCAGTTCAATTTCGGCAGCAGTCTTGTTAAAGATCCGCTTGCCTTCCTTATCGCTTGAAAAAAGGCCCATGTTTCAATGCTTATTTGATGATCGGCAACTAACTGCCAGCCAATCAAAAGTTTAATATTTAAGGTTGCCCAATTTGAACACCGCCGGAAGTGCCGCGTCCTTGCAGACGACCTGACTTAATCAAACCGTCGTATTTTTGGGTCAACAAATAACTTTCAATAACTTGAAGCGTATCTAGTGCCACACCAACCATAATCAACAGGGTAGTGCCACCAAAGAAAAGTGCAAAACCTTGGTTGACACCGAATGTAGCAGCAATGGACGGCAGGATACCAATAAAGCCTAGGAAGATTGAACCTGGCAAGGTGATGCGCGTCATGATGTTATCGATGTAATCCGAAGTTGCTTCACCTGGTTTAACACCAGGAATGAAGGCATTGTTGCGCTTCAGATAATCGGAGTAGTTGGTTGGGCTCACCATCAATGCGGTGTACACGTAGGTGAAAATGACGATCAACAGGAAGAACACAAGGTTGTATTCAATCGAATAGATGTCGTTAAACACGTGAATTCTACCACCTACCTGCCCTTCGGCGCCTGTCAAATATTGCATGGCAGTAGCAGGCAGGAACATCAGAGCTTGCGCGAAGATGATCGGCATTACACCCGCTGAATTCACCTTCAAAGGAAGGAAGTCACGCGCACTCGCTGCTGGCACGGCACCTCCTGTACGGCCAACCATTCGTTTGGCAAACTGTATCGGTATGCGGCGAACGCCTTGAATGACCATGATGGTAGCCATGACGATGACAAAAAGTATGGCAAGTTCTACGAAGAACAACAACAACTGGTTGTTACCGAATAGTTTTTGGAATTCAAACACAAACGACTGTGGCAATCGTGCAATGATACCCGCCATAATGATCAACGATACACCATTGCCAACGCCTTTATCTGTAATCCTTTCACCAAGCCACATACAAAATATGGTTCCGGCGGTAAGGATGATGATGTTGGCAAACCAGAACAAACCATCCGGTATACTTGGAGAAACACCACCTGGAATGCTGCGAATCAATTGAAGGTAACCACCGCCTTGAACCAAGGTAATTGCAACTGTAAGCAATCGCGTAATTTGATTCAATCGTTTCCGGCCACTTTCTCCTTCTTTTGATTGCAAGCGCTGGAAATATGGCACCGCAAAGCCCAGAAGTTGTACAATGATCGAAGCAGTGATATAAGGCATTACTCCAAGCGCAAAAATAGCTGCGTTGTCGAATGCACCACCAGTAAAGACATTGATTAGACCTAGAAGGTCATTGGCGCCACGGCTTGCAGCCGCTTTGTCAAGTGCGGCTGGCACAACACCTGGCAGTACTACGAAAGTACCAACACGGTATACCAACAACAAGCCGAGCGTGTACAGAATCCGCTCACGCAGTTCCTTGATGCTCCAGATATTTTTGAGAACGGTAAAAAGTTTCATTACCGGATAGATTTTATACGAGTTCAACACTGCCGCCAGCAGCTTCGATGGCAGCTTTGGCTGACGCCGATATGGCGTGTACCTTGATGTTTACCTTAGAAGTCAGTATGCCTTTGCCGAGCACTTTGATTTTGTCGCTGGCCCTTGCGATGCCAATACCAACAAATGTAGCAGGCTCAAAAACTGACATGCCTAATTTCTGAACAATAGCCTCTAATGCACCAATATTGAGTGCAGTATATTCAAGGCGATTGACATTCTTGAAACCACGCTTCGGCAAACGACGTTGCATTGGCGTTTGACCACCCTCAAAGTGGCGCTTCTCTTTCGAGCCGCTACGTGCACGGTCACCTTTATGGCCACGTGTAGAAGTACCGCCACGACCGGAGCCTTGGCCGCGACCAATACGCTTGCCTGCTTTAACAGCACCGGCAGCCGGTTTAAGATTGGAAAGATCCATCGTTATAAATTTTGACTTTGTTTGCTGGGCAAATAAATGCCCAATGCACAAATTTTCAAGTTAAAGGTCAGGCGTTTTCTACCTGAACGAGATGCCCTACGACACGAAGCATCCCATGAATTTGGGGCGTACCTTCGTGTTCTACGATCTGATTCACCTTGCGGAAGCCAAGTGCCACTAACGTAAGTTTTTGGCGCTTCGACTTGTCAATAGGGCTTTTGACCAATTTGATTTTTATCTTAGCCATGACTTATCCGTTGAAAAGTTTATCCATAGTGATACCACGTTGGCGGGCTACGTCAGACGGGCTGCGCAGGCTTGCCAATGCGGCGATTGTTGCTTTTACCACGTTGTGCGGGTTGGCAGAACCTTGCGATTTTGCCAATACATCGTGCACACCAGCGGATTCAAGAACTGCGCGCATGGCACCTCCAGCAATTACACCGGTTCCCTGAGCAGCAGGCTTGATGAGCACGCGACCAGCATCAGATTTTCCATGTGCCTCATGTGGTATGGTACCTTTGAAGATTGGAACTTTGATGGTGTTCTTCTCTGCATCTTTTACCGCTTTGGAGATTGCTTCTGAAACCTCACGTGCTTTGCCGAGACCTTGGCCAATACGACCCTGACCGTCGCCTACTACCACTACGGCAGCGAAACTGAAGGTACGGCCACCTTTGGTAACCTTGGCGACGCGGTTGAGCGACACGAGTTTTTCTTTCAGTCCTGAATCTTCAGAAGTGCGAGAATTTTCTTCTTTTCTATCTTGCCTTGCCATTTTGCGTAGCTTATTGATAATTATTTGGTTTGATTACCGGAACGTAGTGCCTCAATCTGGCGCTGCGGTCAAATAAACAATTGTATTTTAGAATTTCAATCCACCTTCACGAGCTCCTTCGGCAAGCGAACGAACACGTCCGTGGTAACGATAGCCGCCACGATCAAAAACGACTGTTTCGATGCCAGAAGCTTTAGCGCGTTCAGCAATAAGTTTACCTACTGCTGTGGCTTGTTCAGTTTTGTTACCTGTTACTCCTTGTGAAGTAGCAGCAGCCAGTGTCTGACCTTTCAGATCATCAATCAGCTGGCAGTAGATTGCCTTGTTGGAGCGATAAACACTCAAGCGTGGGCGCTCCGTTGTTCCGCTGATTTTATTGCGGATACGCATGTGGAGGCGTTTGCGGCTTTGCTCTTTTGTGCGATTCATTACTGTATTTATATTTTAACAATTCCGATAACCGACCGGAAAAGCATGGTATTCGATTTTTATTGTTTTGTACCTCGTTGAAAAACAACAAGGTGTGCAAGCGTCCTTCAAAAAGATTACTTCTTGGCTCCTGCTGTTTTACCAGCTTTGCGGCGAATGACCTCTCCTTTGAACATGATGCCCTTTCCTTTGTAAGGTTCTGGCTTGCGGAAGGCGCGAATCTTTGCGCAAACCTGACCCAGCAATTCTTTGTCGATACACTCCAAGCGAATAAGCGGAGGAGAACCCTTTTCCATGGCTGTGGTCAGCTTAACCTCCGTTGGAAGGTGGAACATTATCGGGTGAGAGTAACCAATGGTCAGCGTGAGCAGGTTGCCTTGATTTTCTACACGATAACCAACGCCTATGACCACCATTTCGCGCATGTAGCCTTCGCTGACACCTACTACCATATTGCTCACAAGGGAGCGGTAGAGGCCGTGCAAAGAGCGATGGCGCTTTTGGTCGGTTGGGCGTGCTACATTCAGCGCACCATCCTCAACCTTGACCGTGATATCAGGGTCAATTTTCTGAGAGAGTGTACCTTTTGGGCCCTTCACTGTGACAGTGTTATCAGAGGCTACCGATACTTCCACTTTTGCCGGGAGCGGAATTGGCAATTTACCAATGCGTGACATATCCGTTTATTTTTTGTCCCTCAGCTTGTGCTTCAGGAGTTTTTTTCTTTGTTCAAAACCAATGGCCAAGCGCCATTATTAACTGGGTCGATCAGCAAATATAGCAGAGCAACTCGCCCCCTACATTCATTTCACGGGCTTTTTTATCCGTCATCACACCTTTAGAAGTAGATACGATCATGATACCTAAACCATTGATAATCCGAGGAATATCAGTGGAACCTGAGAATTTACGAAGACCTGGACGACTGACACGCACCAATTCGCGGATAACCGGAACCTTGGTAGCTGGGTCATATTTCAAGGCAATTTTGATCAAGCCTTGCTTGTTCTTGTCATTCTTCTCCTCATAGGTATATTTGAGGACATAACCCTGGTCGTACAAGATCTCGGTTATCGCCTTTTTCAGGTTGGAAGCCGGAATCTCGACGATACGATGTCCCGCCATTTGCGCGTTGCGAATGCGGGTCAGATAGTCTGCTATCGGGTCGGTGACGTGCATTTTATCAAAAAGTTGATAGTTGATAGTTGTTGTTTACCCGCCGTTGCTGTAGCGAAGGAGGGTTCATGTGCTTGAGTACCAATTTTAAGTGGAACAAGCAGCATTAAAATTTACCAGGAAGCTTTTGTAACTCCAGGTATTTTACCGTAAAGTGCCAGGTCGCGGAATTTTATCCGACAAACGCCAAACTTGCGCATGTATCCTTTCGGACGGCCGGTGAGCAAGCAACGGTTGTGCAAGCGAATGGGATTTGAGTTGCGTGGAAGTTTATCCAGCGCCAAATAATCTCCTTCCTCTTTCAGCTTTTTGCGGAGCTCTGCGTACTTGGCAACCATACGTTGGCGCTTGTGTTCGCGGGCTATGACTGATTTCTTTGCCATGTTTCTTTATTACTTGAAAATGAACGACTTGCGTTATTTTTTAAATGGAATACCAAGTTCCTTCAACAGTGCAAACGCCTCTTGATCGGTGCCTGCATTTGTTACGAAAGAGATATCCATGCCCGTGATTTTGCTCACTTTGTCGATATCAATTTCAGGGAAAATGATTTGCTCGGTGATGCCCATGCTGTAGTTGCCACGACCATCGAACGATTTGTCGTTCAGGCCGCGGAAGTCACGTACACGTGGCAGCGAAACAGAAATAAAACGGTCAAGGAATTCATACATCCGTTGGCCACGCAAGGTGACGCGCACACCAATCGGCATGCCTTCACGGAGTTTGAAGTTTGACACAGATTTCTTCGCTTTTGTCGAAACAGCTTTCTGACCTACGATGATGCTGAGTTCAGCAGCAGCCGTGTCAATGAGCTTTTTGTCGCCAGTAGCTTCACCAATGCCTTGGTTGATGCAGATTTTCTCCAAACGTGGAACCTGCATTACAGAGGAGTAGCTGAACTGCTCCATGAGAGCAGGCACCACATCCTGTGTGTATTTTGTCTTGAGTCTAGGTACGTATTTCATTACTTAATGACGTTGCCTGATTTTTTTGAAATGCGCACTTTCACATCGTTCTCGATGCCATAGTTGATACGCGTAGCCTCTCCTGATTTTGGATCTACCAAAGAGAGATTGGAAATATGAATCGAAGCCGGCATTTCAGTAATGCCACCACTTTCGTTCTGTGTAGCTTTGACGTGTTTTTTTACAATATTCACGCCTTCCACTAGAGCACGGTATTTGCTCGGAATCACCTCCATCACCTCGCCTGTTTTGCCTTTGTCGTCGCCGGCAAGTACAATCACGCGATCACCCTTGCGGATGTGAATTTTTGGTGCAAAACGCTTCGATGTATTTTTCGTAGCCATTGTTATTGATTCTAAGATTTTGAAAATCAGACGATTAAGTCAAACATTCAAATCAAGTTTGTTCTAAATTTACAGTACCTCTGGAGCCAGAGAGATGATACGCATAAAGTCTCTTTCACGCAATTCACGCGCAACTGGACCAAAAATACGGGTACCCCTTGGTTCGTCCGAAGCATTGAGCAGCACAACTGCGTTGTCATCGAAACGGATATAAGAACCGTCTTTACGGCGAATTTCTTTTCTGGTGCGAACGATAACAGCTTTAGAAACTGTGCCTTTTTTCAAACCACTGCCGGGAGATGCATCTTTTACCGTGACGACAATGGTGTCACCAACTCCCGCGTAGCGTTGACGCGTGTGCCCTAGCACACGAATGCAAAGCACTTGTTTCGCACCGGAATTATCAGCTACATTTAAACGAGACTCTTGCTGGATCATGACTTTTTTTTTACGGTAGACGGTAGACGGTGGACGATGGACGGAGTTTTAATTCCAGAACCGCAAGCCGTTTGACATCAACCTTGCTATTTTTATTTCGCTTTTTCGAGGATTTCGACCAGGCGCCAGCGTTTGTTTTTGCTGAGCGGACGGGTTTCCATGATGCGGACCAAGTCGCCAATATTACAGGCGTTTTCTTCGTCGTGTGCGAAGAATTTGTTGGAACGCTTTACGAACTTGCCATAAAGCGGGTGCATCAGGCGACGTTCCACCTTAACCGTGATGGTTTTGTCCATTTTATTGGATACAACCTGACCGGTTCTTTGTTTGCGAAGATTTCTTGTTAGTGATTCCATCTGTGACGATGTAAATTTTCTTGCTTAAAAAGTACTGCTTATCTCTGGCGGCGGCGGCGCGCACGAATCTTCGAACGCATTGCCAGTTGCTCAGGGGTCATTGCGGCCAGCTCGCGGCTACGAACTTCCGTAAGAATGCGTGCAATATTGCGGCGCATGTCACGGAGTTCCATCGGGTTAGCGATGCCTTTCGCAGCGTGGTCGAATTTCATTTGCTGGTATTCTTTTTCCTGAGCTTCGAGTTCAGTACCCAGTTGCTCGTCGGTAAGTTCAGCAGGTGCAAATTTTTCCTTTGCCATTGTTTGTTTAATTTGATAATTAAAGAATGCAATATTTTGATAATGTGTCAATTACACATCCTTTAACCTAAAAATTTATCCTTCGTAGTCGTGCCGTGTAACTGATTTACAAAGCACGGGCAATTTTTGAGCCGCGAGGCGGAGAGATGCGTGTGCGAGTTCTTCGCTTACGCCTTCAATCTCAAAAATAATGCGACCAGGTTGTACCTCACAAACGTAGTGGTCAACAGCACCCTTACCTTTACCCATACGAACCTCTGCAGGCTTAGACGTAACGGGTTTGTCGGGGAAAACCCGGATCCACACTTTGCCCTCACGTTTCATGTTACGGGTAAGTGCGATACGCGCTGATTCCAGTTGGCGGCCTGTCAGTCGGCTGAATTCCAAGGATTTCAGCGCAAAAGAGCCAAAGGAAATACTGCTTCCCTTGTGTGCCAAGCCACGGTTGCGACCTTTATGTTGTTTGCGATACTTCTGACGGTTGGGCTGTAACATCGTTTGATGAATTTAAAAGCCTGTCAATCAATATTATTGACTCGAATTTGAATGAATTGTTGCTGATCTTGCTGACTTCCGAGATTAACCTCTTCCGCCGCCACCACCTCCACGGTTGCCGCCGCCACCACCTCCACGGTTGTTGCCGCCACCGCTGCCGCCGCTGCCACCGCCGCGACGATCTCCACCGCCGGTGCCGCCGCCACCGCGACGATCTCCGCCGCCACCACCGCCGCGACGATCTCCGCCGCCGCCGCCATCACGGCCGCCACGACGATCTCCGCCGCCACCGCCATCACGACCTCCACGGCGATCTCCACGATCTCCACCGCTGCGCTCGTTACTGCGATCTCCACTGCGATCACTTCCAGTTCCTTCAGCTGCTGCAAATGGAGTCAATTCGCGTTTTTGCAAAACTTCTCCTTTGAAGAGCCAAACTTTGATGCCTATTTTACCGTAAACGGTTTGGGCTTCAACCCAGGCGTAGTCAATGTCTGCACGGAAAGTGTGCAATGGCGTACGCCCTTCTTTATATTCTTCTGTACGTGCAATTTCTGCGCCGCCTACACGGCCACTGATACGCACTTTGATACCTTCTCCTCCCGCACGCATGGTACCCTGAATGGCACCTTTAATAGCACGACGGTGATTGATACGGGCTTCGATTTGCTTCGCAATTTGTTCGCCTACGATGTTTGCGTCCAATTCAGGCTTGCGAATTTCGAAGATATTGATCTGCACCTCTTTACCAGTCAACACTTTGAGTTCTTCCTTGATAAGGTCAACCTCTTTACCACCTTTACCAATAATAATGCCTGGGCGGCTGGTATGGATGGTGACAGTCACACGGCGCATGGTACGCTCAATGGCGATACGCGAAATACCGTATTGTACTGGCTTGTTACGATCACGTGGATCGGCAGTCGCTGTTTTTGGACGACGGGCGCGGAGGTAGTTGCGAATTTTTTCGTCTTCTACCACTTTGAGACCAAAATCTTTGTCAGCATACCAGTTGGAATCCCAACCTCGGATGATGCCTAGACGATTGCCTATCGGATTTGCTTTTTGACCCATTATATTTGGTACGAATGAGTGATGGTGTAATTGAACGCTGGTTTCTAGGTTTAATCTTTTTCGACAAATGGCACCCTGTTGGCCACTACAAGTGTCACGTGATTGCGACGCTTGCGAACGCGGTATGCGCGGCCTTGTGGTGCTGGCAAGAAGCGATAGATAATGCTTCCTGGATCAACGAACGCTGTTTTGATGTAGAGTCCGTAATCGTCTGCGGCACCTTCCTGGTCGGCTTTCTGCTCCCAGTTGTTGATGGCAGAAAGAACCAATTTTTCAAGCCAAACCGCAGCTTCTTTGTTCGTGTATTTAAGGATGCCAAGGGCATCCATCACGTTTTTGCCGCGGATATTGTCCACCACCAAGCGCATTTTGCGCGGTGACATCGGAACATTTCTCAGTTTTGCTACTGCTTCCATTGTATAAGATGCTGTATCCTGGATGCTGGATGCTGGTTTCTAGATGCTGGATGCTGGATGCTGGATCAATATCCAGTTTCAAGTATCATGTATCTAGTTTCTAGTATCAAATTCCCAGTAACTAGTTTCAAGTTTTATTTTTTGTTACCGCCATGGCCCCGGAAATTCCGGGTAGGTGAAAACTCACCTAGTTTGTGGCCAACCATATTTTCTGTCACGAATACAGGTACAAAGGTTTTTCCGTTGTGCACCGCGATTGTTTCACCGACCATGTCGGGAATAATCATCGATGAGCGGCTCCAAGTCTTAATCACCTGTTTGCGTGTGCTCTGCTTTGCCTTAGCCATTTTCTCCAACAACGAGTAGTGGATATATGGACCTTTTTTGAGTGAACGCGGCATTTGCTTAATTAATAAGTGATGAGTTATGATTGATGAGAGATGAGTGAAAAAGCTCAACTACCTCAACAATTATTTTCCTGTTTTCCGACGGTTGATGATCAACGCGTTCGACGGTTTGGTACGGCTGCGGGTCTTTTGACCTTTAGACTTGATACCGTTGCGTGAGCGTGGGTGGCCACCAGAAGCGCGACCTTCGCCACCACCCATCGGGTGATCGACGGGGTTCATCACAACTGGACGAACACGTGGTCTACGACCTTTCCAACGGTTACGACCTGCTTTACCCATAACCTCCAGGTTATGATCCTGATTGCTGACCGAGCCAATGGTGACGCGGCAAGTGAGCAGGATACGACGGGTTTCTCCAGAAGGCATGCGCAATACTGCGTAGCGATCTTCACGGCCCATCATCGTTGCGGAAGTACCGGCGCTGCGAACGAGGATTGCACCTTGCCCTGGACGCATCTCAACATTGTGTACAATCGCTCCAAGTGGTATTTCGCCCAGCAACATGCAGTTGCCTGTATCTGGTGCGATGCCGGAGCCTGATTGTACTTTTTGACCAACTTCCAAACCTTTTGGGGCGAGGATGTAGTTCTTTTCGCCATCAGCATACTCCAGCAGAGCGATAAAGCCGGTGCGGTACGGATCATACTGAATAGATTGAACCGTTGCTGCTCCTTGCTTGTCGCGCTTGAAGTCGATGAGACGGTACCGGCGCTTGTGACCACCACCGCGGTGGCTCATGGTGCGGTGCCCTTGTACGTTTCTACCTCCTGTGCTGCCAATAGAAAGCAACAATGACTTCTCGGGCTGTGCGCCTTTCGTCAGTTCGTCCCTTTTAATTGCTACGCGAAAGCGTTGGCCAGGAGTGATTGGGTTAAATTTCTTGACTGCCATATCTTACTCTGTTGCGAGTGAGTCGTGGGTTATTTTTATTCATCAATTCCACCGAACAAGTCGATGGTTTCGCCTTGGGTGAGGGTTACATAAGCTTTCTTGTACGAAGACTTTGTGCCTTTCACGATGGCTGTTTTGGTGCTGCGCGACTTTGGTTTGCCAGGCATAACCATGGTATTTACTGCATCCACGCTGACGTTGAACATTTTTTCAACTGCCTTGCGGATTTCAATCTTATTGACACCTTTAGTCACCACAAATGCGTAGCAGTTGCGTTTGTCTGCGAGTTTCGTCGCTTTTTCGGTGATAACCGGCTTGATCAAAATTTGCTTAGCCATTATTTTATGGTTTCAGGGTTTCTGGTTTCAGGTTTCAGGTTGTGGGCCGTAAACCCTGAAACCTTGAAACCTGAAACCTGAAACCTTTTTTTTGTTATTCGCAATTTTCTGTGATCTTTTGAACAGCGCTTTCCGTGAAAATTACGGTGCCCGCGTTCATGATCTGGTATGTGTTGAGGTCGGTTGCTGGAGCAATAGAAGCCTTGTCGATGTTGCGGCAAGACATATAGAGTGTCTTGTCATAAGCTCCGAGTACCGTCAGCGGCTTCTTGTCGGCCACGTTCAGGGAACGCAGGATGTCGAGGAAAGCGCTGGTTTTTGGTGCGTCGAAAGTGAAATCTTCGATCACCATGATAGCACCGGCTTGTGCTTTAGCGGAGAGTGCACTGCGACGTGCCAATTTCTTCACTTTAGCATTTACGCTGATGTCGTAGTTGCGTGGGCGTGGGCCGAAAATGCGGCCACCACCGCGGAACACCGGGCTGTTGATGTCACCTTTACGGGAGCCACCAGTGCCTTTTTGTTTGTGCAACTTACGGGTAGAACCGCTCATTTCACTGCGCTCTTTCGACTTGTGCGTGCCTTGGCGTTGAGCCAAAAGGTAGCGTTTCACGTCGAGCCAAACACTGTGCTCATGTGGTTCGATGCCGAACACCTCATCTGGGAGTTCGATGGAGCGGCCCGTAGACTCGCCTTTGATATTATAGACCGAAACTTTCATCTCCGATTTATTTTTCAATGAAGACATAAGCGCCCTTGTGTCCTGGTACAGCGCCCTTTACCAAAATCAGATTTTGGTCCGGGAACACTTTGAGTACCTGCAGACGGCGCAGTTTCACTTGTTCGTGGCCCATGTGGCCACCCATCCGCATGCCCTTAAATACTTTAGCGGCAAACGATGAGTTGCCCAGAGAACCTGGTGCACGAAGACGGTTGTGCTGACCGTGGGTTTGCTGCATGACACCACCAAAACCGTGGCGCTTAACAACACCCTGGAAGCCTTTACCCTTCGAGGTGCCCACAACACTTACTTTATCGCCCTCCTGGAAGACTTCACCAACGGTGACTTCATCGCCAAGACTCTTTTCGAGGTTCATGTCGCGGAACTCTTTCACCTTGTGCAATGGTTCTTCAAGACCAGCGGCCTTAAAGTGCCCCATCAAAGGCTTTGGAGTGTTTTTCATTTTGCGGTCACCATAAGCCAGCTGAATGGCTGTATAGCCATCAGTGTCTTCAGTGCGCACTTGCGTTACAACGCATGGGCCAGCTTCGATAATGGTACAAGCTACGTTTCTACCGTGCTTGTCATAGACGCTGGTCATCCCTAATTTTTTTCCTATCAGACCGTTCACAGTGAGTCAGAATTTAATATTAGAACGATTTCTGTTTGTTTTCAAACAGCTTCCAAAAATTTGGACACGACAAAAGCGGACTCTCTGTTTTACCAGAACCGCTTTCGACCGAGGCAGTTATCCCGAGTAAACGGGGTACTTTGTCCTAAGCCGGAAACCGCAGACTTATGTTTAATTCAGAGACGCTAATCAGGTGAGTTTGACTTGAATGTCAACCCCACTCGGGAGCTCCAATTTGGAGAGAGCATCCACCGTTTTTTGCGTCGGTGTGTAAATTTCAATAAGGCGCTTGTGTGTGCGCAACTGAAACTGCTCCCGAGCTTTTTTGTTTACGTGCGGAGACCGCAGGACTGTAAACACTTCTTTCTCGGTTGGCAGCGGAATCGGGCCAGTTACAACAGCTCCACTCGCACGCACAGTTTTTACGATCTTCTCGGTGGACTTGTCCACTAAGTTGTAGTCGTAAGACCG
>JBBRWA010000093.1:0-18513 GCA_038246345.1 Chitinophagales bacterium | reverse complement strand
GCGGAAATCGGGAAATCCTGGCTGTAGGGCTGCCAATCGCTGTGGCTGTTGTTCCGGTAAAAAACACCCACATTGGTGCCGAGGTAAATACCGCCATCGGTGCCGTACTGCGCCATGATGTTGGCGATGCGTATGTTGTTCAGCAGTGGGGTCGTAAGGTTAATCCAGCTGATACCGCCATCCAGGGTTTTGTAAATTTTCTTGCCATTGGAACCATAAGTCACGGCCACCCACAGCACATTTTCGTTTTCAGCACTGAGGGCCATTTTCACCCGGTCGTTGTTATTGGGCAGGGGAAGCTTGGTTAGTTGGGTCCAGGTTTGGCCGCCGTTGGTCGTTTTCCACAGGGCATCGTCGGTGCCATCCCATTGAGAGCAGTACAGCACATCGGGATTGGAGCGGCTCACCTCAACCTCATATACCGAGTTGTCAGTGTTTCCCGGAAACGTGTGTAAAGCCTTGTAAGAAGTGCCGCCGTCGAGGCTTTTCCAGATTTTATTCTCGTACCCCATGTAAACGATGTTCCAGCAGCGCGGGTCCCAGGCCATTTCAGAGTTGGCGTAGTAAGCATAGCTTTCAGTGGGCCACAATCCGACGGGGAAATAACTCACTCCATCCAGGAAACCTCCTTTTAAGCGGTAGCCGCCGATATCGGAATGGTAGGTTTTGCGGGCATCGCCGGGATTAACATAACCCGTTGGTGCTTCTGCACCGCCCATGCGGTAGAATTTGCCTTCAGGAAAACTTTCGTGCCAGGCCATATTGCCATTGTGGTAACGCCCGCCGACCAGCACGTCTTCGTTCCAGCCGCTGTCAAAGCCCCACATATCGGAGCCGGAAATGCCGTTCATGCGTGCTTCTATGGATTGGCCAAAGTTGTTGGAATAGTCCAATCCCCCGTCGCTGGCGATCCAAAGGTCATTGCCGCTCACGGCCAATGCCTGAAGGTCGGGGTGACTCCAGGGAAGCCCGCCAACGTAAGCACCGAGCGCTTCCCATGTTTGGCCGCCATTGTTGCTTTTAAACCAGGAGCAGCCGCCAGCAATGAGTTGGTTGTCGTTGTTTGGGTTTACGACTATGGCCATGTCATAAAATCCCTGGGTAAACCAATCCACGCCATTCGCATCCATTAGGTTGGTGTGGTTGGGAATGGAATAGGGCTGCCCGATGGTATTGGAAGGGTGGGTATTGCTCCAGGAAGCACCACTATTAAGGCTTTTGAATACGCCGATGTAGCCGCCCAAGTTGCCACCTTCGCCACAGAGATAAGTGTATACTTTGCCGGGGTTGGATGGGCAAACAGCGATGTGCGCGCCGGTGACAGACTGGCCAGTGCCAGGTGTCCACCAGCCCACGTTGGAATTATTGAACGTTGCACCGCCATCTGTGGAGCGGCGAAAATCGGAGCCGCTGCCATTTTTCCGAATACAGAAGGCAGTGCTTGGGTCGCCGGGTTTGAACTCCACGGCCCAGGTTTGCTGCGCATGCATTTTTGTCCAGGTTGCGCCGGCATTGCCCGTGCGCAAAAGCCCTTGGTCGCTGGCAGCAAGTACGATGTCGGGTTGGTCAATTTTAAAGGCTATATCATTGACCCACAGGTTGTTTTCGGAATAAACAGTCGACCATGTTTGGCCTCCGTCGGTGGTTTTAATGATTTTTCCACCCGTGGCGGTATACACGGTATTGGGATCCGTCGGGTGTATTTTTATCGCGCCGAAAGCACCATGCGACACGTTTTTGGTGAGCAATTCCCAATGCAAGCCTTTGTCAGTTGATTTCCAGGCACCGCCCGCTTCACCACCGGCGTACAATATATTGGGATTGGAAAGAGATATGTCGAGGGAGTAGATATTTGTTTGCCAGGTCACTTCTTTCAGGCCATCGGTATCGAAGGTCTGTTTTGGGCCGAGGAAAGTCCAAGCAACACCTTTTTGGGCAGCATGTAGCCTTCCTTTTTGGGTACTGAGTTCAGGTCGTGCGGCTCGGGCGGCGGCCTCCAGCTCCGCCATTTTCGCCAGCGTAGCTTCGTGGACGGAGCCGTCGGCTTGTACCAGTGGCCTTGCCCAGTGCATCCAACGTTTGAAATATTGGGTGTAGGTATTTTTTTCAAAGGGCTGATTTTCAAAATAACGGGTATATGCTTTTTGAATTTCGAACACGTTGGGATTTTCATCCTGCATCATCTTCATCCAAGCGGGCGCATCGGATGACAGGGGGATTTGCTGAGGTTTTTTTTGCGAAAAGAGAAGATAAGGCAAAAAGAGTAGGCAGAGTACGGTGAGTTGTTTCATGTAAGAGCGGTGATTTGTGGCAAATATCAGGAAAAAGTGCGATTATAAGCTTCTAAACCCTGCCTCAAAAAATGATGAAATTAGCCAGATGCCACAAGTGGGCACTTACCCACCGAGCGGTTACGCACTTTTCTTTATCTTTCCGCTCCATTTCCCAAACCTCCAACCAACAGCTATGCACATCGACCAAAAATACATAGATGCCCTGCGCCGCAATGATGCGCGGCTGATCCGGGAAATATACCAGCAGCATTCTGTACAAATACTGCGCTGGGTTCAGGCACGCGGAGGTTCTGCTGATGAAGCCCGCGATGTATTTCAAGACGGACTGATTGTGCTGTTTGAAAAAGCGCAAAACAACGCATTCGTGCTCACTTGTCCACTTGGCGCTTTGCTGCACGTAATATGTTCCCGCAAATACATCGACCGACTCCGGCAAAAAGGTAAAGACTCGGGGGTAAGGAAAACAGAGGAACGCCGATATGAGGAAGAACAGGACAGCGACATACTCATCCTTGCGGAGGAAAGCATCGCCGAGCAGCAAAAACAGGAGCGCCTCAGTGCTGCTTTTGCCCAGCTGAGCGACTTGTGCCGCCAGCTGCTCAGCCTGCTATCCAATGGCGTAGCACCCCGCGAAGCCGCCGATCAACTCCAAATGAACAGTGTGGACACCTTGTACAGGCGTAAAAATGCTTGTACGGAACGTTGGCGCAGCCTTGTTTTGGCTAATGCATAACAATGGGTCAAATTAACGAACGTCTGATCAATGCTACAAATGTTGGATATCTCCGAGGTCTAACGCACAAAGTCAACGATTAAAGTCATGAACGAGCGAGACAATACACTATTAAACAATTATTTCAACGGCCTGCTGACAGAAGCCGATGCCCAAAAGGTGCGGAAGCGTGCAGCTGTAGAACCCGAATTTGCCGAAGAATTTTCCTTGCGTGAGGCCATGGCAGAATACCCAAGCCGGGCGGCGAAGCGCAAAACTTTAAAAGATACCTTGGGCGCCGTTGAAAAAGATTTTTTTCAGGAAAATAAGGCAGAAGCCACACCTGCAGGACCTTCAATGAAGGCAAAAATCAACTGGAAACGCTGGGCTGCTGCCGTTGCTGCGGGAATGGTGCTGTTGCTTGGAGCCATCTGGTTTTTCAATCAATCGGGTTTGCCGGAATACCGCCAATACGCCCAACATGCACCCCTTTCCCTCACGGTACGGGGTGAAGCTAACCAGGCCATCAGCAACGCTGAAAAGGCGTTTGCAGACAAAGACTATGCCGGAGCATTGGCGGCACTTGAACAGGTCATTGCTGCGGACCCGGCCAATGTCACCGCTCAATTGTACTTGGGTATCTGTTTGCTTGAAACGGACCGCACCGGAGAGGCAAGGGCAGCTTTGTCACCCATTGCGTTGGGACAATCTGCCTTGCGCAGCGAAGCCAACTGGTACATAGCATTGAGCTATTTAAAAGAAAAAAATTACAATGCCTGCAAATCCAACTTGCAATTCATCGAACCAGGCGCTGATCATTACGAAGAAGCACAGGAAATGATCAAAAAGTTGCCATAGGTGCCCGAAAACAAGTGCATTAATAAGCCAGGCAACAACAATCAAAGGCTTTAGCTGTTTATCTTTGCTGTCATTTCAGGCGAATTATCGCCTTTCCATTCACAAAATTCAATTAGTATATAGCATGTATCCACCAGCACTTACCGCTCCTATGGCGCAAGACCTTACGGCGTTTGGTTTTGAAGCACTTTCCGATCCAAATTCTGTAGAGCAAATTCTGGAAAATCACGAAGGCACAGCCCTCGTTGTTGTCAACAGCGTTTGTGGTTGCGCAGCTGCCATGGCCCGCCCAGGCGCTAAAATGTCTTTACACAACGATAAAGTCCCCGCCAAACTATACACCGTGTTTGCTGGCGTTGACACAGAAGCCGTAGCAAAAGTCCGTGAATTCCTCGCACCATACCCACCTTCTTCGCCCAGCATCGCCCTGTTCAAAAACGGCCAGGTCGTGCACATGCTGGAGCGCCGCCACATTGAAGGCCGCTCTGCACAAGTCATTGCAGACAACTTGAAGGCAGCATACGATACTTTTTGTTAGGACGGTAGACGGTAGACGGTAGACGGTGGACGGGTGCACAACATTTGAGCGTTGGTTTTGTATTGCGTTTCAGCATTCTAAACCAAAATATGGGGGTTAAGGGTGCTGAAACACCCAATCCAAGAAAAAAACCAATGTTGTGCACCCGTCCACCGTCTACCGTCCACCGTCCACCGTAAAGTATTAACGCTGTGAAAATCCAATCCTTTGCCACGAACCTAGCTTGGCGTATCGCAATCCTTTTTGCGTTGATGTTGGCTTCAGCGATTTTGTTCTCGACCAACGCGCTTGGCATGGTATTGCCTGTAGTGTTGTTGGGATTGGGCGTTTATGCTGCATTCCGATTGTTTCACTACGTCAACGATACCAATCGGCGCTTGGCGCGTTTGTTTGAAAGTGTGCGCTATTCCGATTTTGCCATACGATTTGCCTCATCGCAAGAGAAAGGAGAGTCCTTTGCGGCGGTCAATCGGCAGTTCAATGAAGTGTTGGAGGCATTTCGTCAAACCAGGGCTGAAAAAGAGGCTAACCTGTTGTTTCTCAATACCATGGTGCAGCATTTAAGCACAGGTCTTTTGGCATTTGGCGCAGAGATGAATGTACTGGTCTCCAACAGCGCGGCTTTTCAACAGTTGGGGATATACCGGCTCAACCTCCTACATGATTTACCCGTACAGCATACACCGCTGCTAGAGTTTGTGCGCGATTTGACTGGGAAAGGCAAGATGTTGTACCAGCCCGATTCTGGTCGACAACTCTCTGTGCAGGGCGTGCGCCTTAACTTGCAAGGGCGATTGGTTCACCTTGTCACCATCCAAAATATTCACCCGGAGTTACAGCGCAAGGAAGTAGATGCCTGGCGAAACCTCACCCGGGTGTTGCGCCACGAGATGATGAATTCCATTACGCCCATTGTTTCCCTGGTGGAAACCATGCAGGAAATTGTGGAAAAAGACTTGCCGCAAAACGCTACCTCCGCTGACCTTACCGAAGCGCTCGAAGTAGTAGCCACACGCAGCCGCGGACTGGTCAATTTTGTGGATGCCTATCGGTCTTTTACTGCCATTCCCAATCCAAAACTTACAACCATTTCTGCCAAAAAATTGCTCGACCATGTGGTTTCCCTGGCTTCAGTAGAACACAAGGCCGTGGACATCAAGGTAGAATATTTCATTCGCCCCGAAGACTTGAGCTTGAGTGTGGATGTGCCGCAGATTGAAATGACCTTGATTAACCTGATGAAAAATGCCCGGGAAGCCATCCAGAATGCTGCTTCGGAGCAGGGCACCAAAGAATGGCGCATTACCCTGCGTGCTGGTGCCGATTCCAAGGGCCATGCATTCATTGAGGTGGAAGACAACGGTTGTGGGATAGCGCCTGATTTGTTGGAAGAAATATTTATTCCATTCTTCACCACCAAACAAGAAGGAACGGGTGTCGGCCTCAGTATTTCACGGCAGATCATGCAGCAGCATGGCGGCGATTTGCGGGTAAATTCGGAGCCGGGGCGTGGCACGAGATTTGTTTTGGAATTTTAGAAAATCATGATTAAAATATACCACAATGCTCGTTGCGGAAAAAGCCGCTGCGCTTTGCAGGAGATTGAGGGGACAGGCCAGCAATTTGAAGTAGTTCAATACCTGAAAACGCCGCCAGACGCAGCCGATTTGCGGCATTTGCTAAAATTGTTGGGAAAAACACCGCTAGAACTCATCCGTCAGAGAGAGTCCGTTTTTTTAGAAAATTTCAAGGGAAAAACCTGCTCCGACGAAGAATGGATCAACATTATGGTTGAAAATCCCATACTCATTGAACGGCCAATCGTTGTCGCGGGAAATAAAGCATGGGTGGCGCGAGATGCGGAAAGTTTGGCAGCAATAGCCGCCTTATAAACATTCCCAACCCTTATTTTTGTAACCACCATCAAAAGCGACCCCAACCTGAAACCCTGAAACCCTGAAACCTTGAAACCTGAAACCTGAAACCTCCCTTAGTTCATAGCATCCACATCCAGCACTACCTCCAGCAGCAGCCTTAAGTCGTCATAAAACTCCCGTACTACTTCATAGCTGACGTTGGAGCGCAGCAGGGTCGGCTCCAGCAGGTCTTTATCCTGGGAAAGGGCGATGTATATTTTGTCGCCGATGATGGATAGGTAAATCTCTTTCATGCGGTTTACCTGTTGAAACTGGCGGCGAAAACGCAGAATGTTCCGCTGCATATCGGTTGACATGACATCCTTTACCCGCACATCAGGCGTGGCGTAAGTGTCAAAAAACGCTTCAAATTCGGGCAATAAATTATCCCGGACGCGGCGACCTCCAATCAGGTGGAACGCGCGCTCGCTGCGGCTCATGTATTTGCGGTGGGCATCCGGAAGCACCAATACGGACCCGTGCAGATCCCAGCGTTGAAAATCCCCGATTAGGAAAACGCCTTTAAAAACCCGGTCGAGTTGGCTGCGTACGGCGCTGAATTCGAGCACCCGGAGTTCACAAAATTCAAAAGGTGTTTCCCGCACTTGTCCGCGGATCAGGTCTTCCCCATGATAATCGTCGCCGCTGACGAAAATCCGGCTTTCAAAAAATCGTTCAGCCGGAATAGAGCCTTTCGGGTCATACTTTTCTTTACCAGGTGCAAAAGTGAAATTAACGTCGTTGTCAATGAAATCAAGCAACAACTCTACGATACGCGGCTTAAATTCCTTCAAAAAAACCTGCACCCTAAACCCCAAATAAGCAATCCAGCAGCCTACCAGCAAAGCCAGGGAAAGCGTAACCACAAAAATGGACAGGTAAACTTGAAGTGCCAATACAAACAGCAAAAGCAGCACTGAAACGCTTAAAAGCCGTATTAACCGAAGCCGGCGCTGTTCAAGGTGCAACAGCTCTGGATGTATCGTTTGATTGTAAAAAAGCCTAAAATCGTGGTAAGCACCGTTCATGTTGAATGCGGATTTCGGAATGTGGATTTCGGAATGTTATGCTTGGGATATCACTTGTAGAATTGGTCGGCAAGGAACTTGGTGTTTGACGAAGTAAAAGCGGATACAAGAAAGGTTCAAGCTCGATGGACTAATTGCTTCGGTTAGGAATTTCACATTCGCCAAGAGTTCTGTATTCCGCATTCCCAAATCCGCACTCCCAAATCCGCATTCCCAATTCCGCACTCCCAAATCCGCATTCCCAATTCCGCACTCCCAAATCCGCATTCCCCAAGGGCTCAGTAATCCGCACTCCTCACTCCCAAATCCGCATTCCCCAAGGGCTCTGTATTCCGCACTCCTCACTCCCAAATCCGCATTCCCCAAGGGCTCTGTATTCCGCACTCCGCACTCCCAAATCCACATTCGACAAGGGCTCTGTATTCCGCACTCCGCACTCCCAAATCCGCACTCCCAAATCCGCACTCCCAAATCCGCACTCCCAAATCCGCATTCCCAATTCCGCATTCCCAATTCCGCATTCCCAAATCCGCATTCCCAAATCCGCATTCCCAATTCCGCACGCTTAATTTTTTTTGTTGTAGTCCTCAATATAAGCGTCGATAAGGGCGACGAGCAAGTCTTTCATGTAGGCGTTTTCCAGCTTGGCGATCGTTTTCAGCTGTTCCACTTTGGTTTTATCAACAGCCACGGTAAGGCGGCGTTTTCCGGTCGATTCGTCTGTAGTAATCTCTTGTATATCAATGGTTTCGCGAATCAGGGCATCTAAGCCATGGGGCAAAGAGCTGCGCATTTCCCTGGTGGATGATTTTGATTTGTTGCTTGCAATGGAGTCGTCGCTGTGCGCGTGGTTTTCAAAGCTTTCCTCCATGGCCTCTTGCAGCAAATTGTCGAGGTCGGACATGAAATTCTTATGCCCGCCGCGGCGTTCCACTGGAGCAGCGACAATGGCAGCGTCATTGCCAAACAGGCCGCCGACATTGGCTTTGTTGTCGCTAAACAGGTCATCGAGACCCTCCGAAAATCTCTTTTTGCTCATGGGTTATGGCAGTTGACGTACACGTGCCTTATTGGCCAGTGGTACGTTCAATAATTTCTTTGGTTAGGTCGAGGTAATCGCTGGCCCCCGGGCTTTTAGGGTTGTAGTCAAATATGTCTTTGCGTTGCGCAGGCGCTTCAGCAAGGGCGACATTGTCACGAATGTAGGTTTTAAATACCTTTTCGCCAAAATATTTGTGGATAATATCCACAACATCGCGATTCAATACACGCCGACTGTCGTACATCGTAGCAATAACTCCACACATGTCGAGGTTCTTGTTCAGGCGCATCCGAACCTTGTCGATCACCTGCTTTATTTTTGCAAGTCCCTGAACAGCAAGGAATTCTGTTTGCAAAGGGATCAAAACATAACGGCTGCTGGTGAGTGCGTTCAGGGTCAACAAACCCAGCGAGGGCGGGCAGTCAATCAGCACATAATCATAGTCGTCTGATACTTGTGCAATCAGTTCGCGCAGGATGTATTCCCGGCCTGCTTCATTGATCAACTCCATCTCAGCGCCGGAAAGGTCGAGTGACGACGTAATGATGTCCATGCCCGGCTTGTGGGTGTAAGGCGTAAGTTCGCCTTCGCCGCGCAAAGCTTCATACACGGTGATTTTTTGGCGCGGAATACCCAAAGAAATGGTCAGGTTGGCTTGAGGGTCGAGGTCGATGAGCAGCACCCGTTTTCCCAACTCTGCCATGGCAGCGCCTATATTAATGGTACTGGTCGTTTTGCCGACTCCGCCCTTGTGATTTAACAGTGAAATAATTGTACCCATAAATTGTCGCGGCCCAAAAGAGCCATTATCGTTTGCAAAACAAGCAATTTGCGTGGACAAAAGTACGAATTTTTTTCAAACATACACCTTAAAACGAAACAGATGCCCTAAGGGCCTCAAAGATTGTTTGAAATTGTTTCAAGTTGTAAAATGCTTGCAAAGTACTGACTATCATCGCCTTACTTCAGTTCAACAAAAATAATTGCGTTTTTTAGAAAAAAATTCTTTGACATTTTTTGTTTTTAAAAACTCTTTGTTTTAAATTTGCACCATCAAACATATAAACATCAGTGGATTACTTCCACGCCAATCAATCATAAGTTTTACTGTTAAACCTTCAGCATTATGATCAAGGAAGATAGAATTGACCTGAACAAACGCTTTATCCATGCCTTCAAATTGTTGGAAGACCGGGGCGCAATTGTCAAAAACGATCGCGGTGGCAAGGGCGTTGGCGATGTCGCCGATAAAGTGCTTGGCAACAAAGCTTACGGGCATATCATCCGGGCATTTCTCAACAACGACAGCAAACGCGTGATTGATTACGGACAAGCGCAGTCTTTCTGCCGCGCCTTCGATATAAATGAAGCCTGGCTGCTCCACGGCATCGGCAACCCATTCGGTTTTGATGCCCCAGGAGATGCCCTCACTGGCGACCGCAACTCCATTGGCGGTCCTGGGAATATTCTCTTCACCAACATTAAAGCATTTGCGGGCACCACCCTCGGTGCCGACAACCAAGAGGACAATACCTTCTTCTCCATCCCTGGAGTATCCGGTACGGGCTTGGTCGCTTTCCAAATTGAAGGTAATTCCATGGATCCAGTCATCAAACACAATGATATCGTCGTTTGCAAATCCGTTGAAAACCTCAATGACATCCGTGACAACGAAATCTATGCGGTACGCTCCAATGGCAACGTCTGGGTAAAATATGTTCAAAAGATATACAACAACCGCGGTCGCATGGTGCGCATGAAACTCATCTCGGCCAACTACTTCGACAACGACCCTTTCGAAGAAGATGTGAACGAATCTACACGACTTTACAAGGTGGTGCGCAAGATTAGCAACGTCTAAACGGTGGACGGTTAACGGTAGAAGGTCGACGGTTTGCACAAAACCGCGGGAGTGTTTGGTATTGAGTTTCAGCACCCAAACTGGATTGTGATATATTTGGCTTTAGTGCTGAATCTCTACGCTGGGTATTCCCACGGATATTGTGCAAACCGTCGACCGTCCACCGTAAAAAAAATTATCCTGCTGTTTATTGTTTTCGGAGCCTCCCGGCGTAATGCACGGTGAGGCTTTTTTGTGCCGCCTGGCTGGTGCACCAATGTCTATTTCAGATACGCGTAAACCGCGGGGGTGAGGTCCACCAAGGCTTCCCCGCCTCCACCACCATCGCTTCCAATTTTACCGGATGCACCAATTCAATCTTCCAGCTATGCAAGGCAATTGAAGCATCCTGTAGCGGCTCATACGCCCCGTATTTTACATCACCTATAATTGGACTGCCGACGGCTGCTAACTGCGCCCGAATCTGGTGCGAGCGGCCTGTAATCGGCGACACTTGTAGGAGCGTATGCTTGCCCACAGTTCCAATAATTTCATAAGTAGTAATGCTCTCTTTGGCATCGCCGAAAGGTTTGAGCCGCGCTTCCACCACATTCCGTTTTTCGTTTTTCAACAAAAAATGTCGCAGGGTGCCTTTAAGGTCAGGTGGGGCGGATACTACCAGCGCCAGGTAGGTCTTTTGCACTTTTTTATCGCGAAACATCACCGTCAGGCGGCTCAACGCCTTGTCGGTACGCGCAAACAACACCGCGCCACTTACCGGGCGGTCGATGCGATGTGCTGGTGTCAAAAACACAGCGCCGGGCTTGGAGTATTTTTCTTTTAAATACCCCTTACCCCAGTCAATGAGGGTTTCATCACCCGTTTTATCGCCTTGTACCAGCCAGCCAGCGGGCTTGTCAATTGCCAGTAAGTGGTTGTCTTCGTACAGAATTGTCATTCTTGAACGCCAGATTTTTTACGCTCCTTGAAATCCAGGCGCAGGGAAAAAATATGCGAATACTGTACGGCGGATACATTGCCAATATCCGTCAGGGCATAATCGAGTTGCACGCGCCCGAAATGCAGGCCGATGCCAAAATTGGGCTGCAAAGAAAGGTTTTCTTTGTCTGGATTGAAGTCACTTTTCACCCGCTGGAAATTACCCACACCAGCCCTGATTTGCACAAAACCGTCATAATTGGCCTCAATGCCAAAACGCGGATCGATGTTGAAGCTTTTGCTGCTAATCAGCACGTTGCGCTGACCGTCAGTGGTCCATTCCAAATCGAGTGCTGGTAGTAGGGTAGTCTTTTTACCAGCCTTGATTTTGTAGGCAGCGCCGATGATCAACTTCGGACGGGTTATTTCTGTGTTGCTCACCGGAATTTCATTGTTCGTGGCGGTAAAAACCTCCTTTTCCCGGTCGCTTAGGTTGAATGACCAGGCATTAAACGTTGTCGTCAAGTCTCGGCCTTGCGCACCCAGCATCAAGTTGCCTTTGCGGTATTGGATGCCCAGGTCGGCACCGAAACCCCAGGAATTCCCAAACGTTCCAATGACACGACGTACCACTTTTACCGTGCCACCCACCGACAAAGCCGGATTTTTCAATTTTCGGGCATAGCTACCGAGCAACGCATAATCTGCCGCGGAAAAACTGGTTACGTTGTCATAATTAATGGTACCATCTGCATTCACCAGGTTGATGGTGTAAGGAATGTTGTCGATGCCAAGTCGAATGAGCGAGAACGCCAGGTAGGCATCGTTTTTCCCTTTCAACGATTTGCCAAAGCTCAGGTAATCGTATTGCCCAACACCGCCAAACCATTCGGCATGCATGGCTGCGGCCTGTAATGGCGCTTGAATTTGAGTGAGACCAGCCGGGTTCCAATACGCAGCGGTGATATCGTCAGTCAACGCTACTTGCGCACCCGACATACCATGTGCGCGACCACCGACTCCAATGGAAAGGAATTCGTTGCTGTATTTCTGTGAAAAGGCGGGAAAAACGGCCAGGATGAGCAATAGGCCAATCGCAAAGAGTTGTTTTTTCATAATTTACTACTTTCGTGCTGGCTTATGACGTTCGGGCGCAATGTCGGGTTGCCTGTCTCACCCAATATGCCGAAAGATCAGGCATAGTTTCAACTTCCTATAAAGTCTTACCTTTTCATTTGTTGAAAATCATGAAAAATATTCTTATTTGTGCTGTAGCGTGCCTGCTTGGTACGTTTTTGAACGCTCAAAATAATTTTAACCTGGAACTGCTCGGGCATTGGGACGATGATGCGCTTCCCGTTTCATCTCCAGGCAACTTGAACCTGCAATACAACAGCTGCTGGGGCCTCACAGTCAATAACCGCGAATATGCCGTGATGGGCGGTGCACAACACGTATTGTTTTTTGATGTAACAGTGCCTGCCATACCCAAGTTGGTGGGCAAATTCCAGGGTCGGTCAACGGTGGTGCCACGTGAATTTAAATCCTATAAAAATCGGGTGTACGCCGTAGCAGATGGCGGAAACGATGGGCTAATGATTTTTGACCTTAGCCATGCAGAGGACACAATTATTCGAACGTATTGGGACACCACTTTTTTCCACCGGATACACACCATTGCCTTGGATACCACATCTGGCCACATTTACATGAATGGCGGCAATGCAGGGCAGGGAATAATTGTTTTAGATGCCAGCCAAAATCCAGATGCCCCCACATTTTTGGCCCACCCGGATTTACCAGGCGGTTATGTGCATGATTGCTATGTACGCAACGATACCGTTTACGCATCTTCAGGGTATGAAGGTTACTTTGTTTTTGATTTTAAAGACCCTGTAAATCCAGTGTTGCTGGCCCAAATATCGACTGGAGGGTATAACCACAATAGTTGGCTCACCCTGGACGGTAAATACGCCTACTACGCAGAAGAAATCCCGCAAGGTCGACCGATTCGTATTGTTGATTTACAAAACCTGGCACTGGGTGAAATAGAAATCGTAGGTAGTTTCCTCGACAACCTGCAAGCGCCAAGCGACAGTATCAAACGCGCCATTCCCCACAACGTGTACATCAAAGGCGATCACCTCTACGACTCCCAATACGAAGACGGACTGTTGGTGTACGACATCAGCGATCGCTTGGAGCCTGTGCTGATCGCCCACTACGATACCCACCCGGAAAACACCCAATACAATGGTTATTTTGGGAATTGGGGCAACTATCCCTGGCTCGCATCGGGCACTATTATTAGTAGTGACATGCAAAATGGCCTGTTCTTGTTCCGCCTCCAAAACAGCAGCAGCGTTTCATCCCCGAACGAATTGCCTGTTTCAATTTTTCCAAATCCGGCGCGCTACTTGCTGACGTTGCGTGTTGAAAGCATTGAAAAAGGCCGTTGGGAAATGCTGGACGTTTCAGGAAAACAAATTCAAAGTGGCGAATTCCAGTCCAACGTAGATACCCCAATTTCCCTTTTGAGGGTCGAAAATGGCTTTTATTTCCTGAAAATCACCAGCATCACCGGCCAATCGACCATAAAAAAAGTGATTGTCCACTAACCACGATTGAAAGCGCGACTTCCAGGAAGTTAAAAACTTCCAGGAAGTTCAACGGCAAACGAAATGGTTAATATTGCACTGAATGGGTTTGAAAAATAGTTAAAGCGGAACCTTTTAAAAATATAAGCTTGTTAACATCCGTATAGTTCCGCATATCAAAAACTTCCTCGATGGCACTGCGCCCCACTAGGGTACTCATCATTACCGGCCTTATTTGCTTGTTTTCTGTCGTCTCCGCACAGGATTTGCGAAACGACAGGGCTTTCTTTCATAAAAAGCGGTTGGAGTACAATCAGTGGTTGCAAGACAATAACCTAGGTCATATCCTGCGTGCCGATAGCATTTCCATTAGCGCCAATAGGGCAACCTTGTTTTTGCGGCCCACTTATTCCGGTCGGAATACCTGCGACTCCCTGCAATGTGCCTGGCAACGCCTCGAAAAATCGAACCGTTTGGCACATGGCCAAAATTTTCATGAAAGGCTGCTGCACAAATGGGCTTTTTTGGCAGAAGTGCACCAAGAACAAGCCGAGGTAGTGGTTCGCTGCCATGATCCAGCGCATTTCATGGCCAAAATGTACAGCAAAAATGGCCGTGTCCCGGTGGAAGAGCGCAACATCCGCTCGGGTTCCATGATTGAGTTAAACCTTCCCGCAACGTTGCAAGGCATCAATACCGGAGAAAACACATACCTTTTCAAAGGAAAAAACGTTGGGGTCTTATGTACCAACGCACGGCTTTGGCTCGTTAACTATTATAAAAACAAGGGAACACCCTTATTGTGGAAAGCAAAATTGGACACTTCTTACACAACTTATGACGAATTTGTGTTGGAAGTTTCCCACTTAAACTACGAAATTTGCCCCGATGGATATTTTGAATACCACAGAATTTATGTGAAGGGCATCCAAAAGGACGACGATGTAGAGCTTTCTTGGGAGTTTCAGGGAAAATATGGCTCCGGCATTATTTTTCCACCTCGAAAAAATGACTACAAAGACCTCGACTTGAATTATAAAAGCGAACTTCAAGAATACCAGAAGCGGCTATTCAAACAACTATTGGACAATCTCCGCCGATGATAACTGCCAACACAACGACCATGGCATCTACGATGGCTTCCGAAGCGACAACCAACCCAACATCAGACAGGCCTGCCGTTACCGCCAGCGCCCCGCTATCACCGCGCACGCGCATTGCCCGGCTGATCCTGATCTACCATTTTGTCCTCATCGGAGCATCCTGTATCTTTTATTTGCTGCGGGGCTTTCTTTTTGAGGAGTTTACGTCCCTTATGGGGGTGTTAGCGCCTATAACCGCCCTTTACGGAGGCGCGGTATTCAGGTTTTTAGGCCGAAGTATTACCGAACCCAACCTTGCGGTTCAAAACGAAGCGCCCATCAATGGCTTGGTTAAATGGCTCGTCAATGGTCATTTTGTTATCGTATTAGCCTTGATCTCCTTAAAAGCCCTCGCGCCCAACCTCCTCAATTTCCAGGACATGACGATGTTCCTCACCATTGTAGAATCTGCGCTGGGGGTGTACATGGGTAATATTATCCTGGCACTTTTTGAGGGAAAATCTGAAAATGGAAAATCTTAATTTTTTTTCTGGCAACGAAAAGTTTAAGAGTCACCACTTTAACTTGCGAAACAACCGGTTAGGCCTGGTATTGGTTCAAAAATAATGCGGCCACGCGATTTCAAATCACGTGGCCGCTTTATTTTTGTACCAATACCCCGATTAAAAATGCGGGCAATTGCACTTAGGCTTAAAAAGGCTACAGCTTTCCAGCACAAACATGCCGAACATGAGCAATACGAAAGCGACGCGCCACCAGTTGATTTTTTTCATAGCGGAAATATTTTTTACTTTTACAAAGGCGAATGTAGGAAAATCCTTGTGAGACCAGGAAAATTTAACGCGATAAATAACAATCGCCTTGACCATTTAACCTTTCAAATATGCCAGCTGACACCGAGACCCGGGACGATATACCCTTAAGCCCCAAGCGAATTTTGGTTGCGCCCCTCAATTGGGGGCTCGGCCATGTTGCACGCTGTATCCCCATTATTCGCGCGCTGGAAAGCCTGGGTGTAGAAGTGCTGCTGGCTTCTGATGGCATGGCATTACACCTCCTCAAAGCTGAATTTCCGCATTTAAAAGCACTTACCCTGCCTTCTTACAAAATTAAATATTTTTCCCAAAACATGGCGACCAACATCGCCCGCCAGTTCCCGCGGATGTTGTACGCCATTCGTGCCGAACAGTGGCAAACAGAGCGCATCGTTCAGCGCCACAAAATTGACGGAATAATTTCGGACAATCGGTACGGCTGTTTCAGTAAACGGGCAAAAAGTGTCATGCTCTCGCACCAACTCAACCTGCGCGTCCCACAAAAAGCCCTCGAATGGGCCGCCAATCAGGCACTACGCCTCGCGCTCACTAAATTTGAAGAAATATGGGTGCCAGACGCACCAACCGAACCGACACTTTCCGGCGAACTGTCGCACCCTGCCAAAGGCAGCACTAAAACCCGCTACATTGGCCTGTTGTCCAGTTCAACTCCGGCATCCGACACCGCCGAACAAGAATACGATGTGGCAGTGGTGCTTTCCGGGCCGGAGCCGCAGCGTACCTATTTGGAACAAATTCTGCTGGAACAAGCTATGCTGCTGCCGGAGAAATTCATTTTCATTCTAGGGAAAACCCATTCTAAAGAACACCATTTCGCCGCAGAAAACGTCGAAATGGTGTCCTATCTCACTTCCGACGAATTGAACGAAGTGCTGGAAGCCAGCGGAACAGTCATCTGCCGATCAGGTTACAGCAGCCTCATGGATCTGGCCGTCATGGGCAAACCAGCCATCCTGATACCCACCCCTGGCCAAACGGAGCAAGAATACCTCGCTGATCATCTCTCAAACCAAAAACTGTTTGTAGTGCAGCATCAGGATAAAATTGACTTGGAATTGGCGCTGGAACAGGTGCGGGAAACGCGCGGATTTGCGGGATTGAAGCTGCCGATTAATGAATTTGAAGAAGAATTAAAGGGGTGGTTGGGACGAATCGGCTAAAAGTTGTTGGTTGATAGTTGTTCGTTTCCGAGCTTTTGGTCTAACATCGTTGCCGTGCGCGAAAGGGTTTTTTGAAATCGAGTGGCCAAACAGCCATTGAGCGAATGTGAGCCGGAAATGCTTCGCAAAAGCCTTCGTTTCAGCGTACTTTTAATAAAAAAAGTGAATGCCAGACAAGGCGACAATGTGACATTCGCATGAAAAAAATCCTACCATTCCTCATCTTATTTCTTACACTCCACCCACTCTCCGCCCAACCCACCATCCAATGGCAAAAAAACCTAGGCGGCAGTGGCCTGGACGTTGGTTGTGAAATTCATGAAATCAGCGATGGCTATATTGCCTGCGGCTATATGGGCTCAAATAATGGGGACGTGACCGGGTATCACGGCTTTTCGCGCTCGATTCAAAAGCCTTGGAAATATTTCCTAACCCGGCACAGCAGGCAATATCCGTGCGTATTCCTGAAAGCACTGCCTTGCAAGTTTGCATTCTGGATATTCAGGGCCGGGAAGTGCTTCGCAAAGGTGGTGGCGAAAATGGGGAATTGGATATTTCAATGTTGTGCAAGGGGTTTTACCTTGCTTTGGCACGTAGTGAAAGCGGAGAAATGTTTTCAGGGAAGTTTGTGAAAGAATAAGGAACACCTACGAAGGGGGGCATGCTGGCAAGAAGACCATGAAAAGCCAAGCATAACTTCAGGTAGCAGCCAATGATTGGAAAGACATTATGGAACGCGGATCGAACGGATCTGACGGATTAAAACGGATTTACAAGAGCGCACCCTTAATCCGTTTTAATCCGTCAAATCCGTTCGATCCGTGTTCCAAATACTACCAGCAGGGTTGCCCACAAACAAAGTGATATTTTGTGTTGTTTTTGAGGTTTGGCAGCCAGTGAGAGCAACCCTGCTGCGGCGCATCGTTCAGGCATCTAGTGCCGAGTCCACCAGTTTCTCAAAACTCATAACACTTTATCTTCTTCCTCTGCTGCCGACCCCGCTTGCCGCCACTTTCCCTGCTCAGGCGATTCCCCCGATTGAAATTCAACGAAAAGGCATTGATTTTCAGCCCAATGTAAATATCCGCTCCCGTCAACTTATGCTTCGTGAAAAAGCTGCCCAGGTTGTCGGAGCCAATATAGAGCCAGCCTAGCCGAGCGGCTGCTCCCACGCGAAGGGATTGCCAGTCGCTGAGCACAAAGGGCATGGAAAAGGAGGCCCAACGGGTTTCAAAACGCGGAACAACGGCTAGGGTATTCGGCCTTTTTACATTGTATTTCAACAGCGGCACCCGTTGCAGGAGCAGGCCGGCGACATAAAAATGTTGCGCTACTTGTGCATCGAATTGCAGGGAAAGTGCGGTGGGCAGGCCAATGGCAAAAGATTGCCCGACAATAGAAGCAGTGGGGTCCCCTAAAAAAGCCTGACTGGCATCGCGCAGCACCTCCACCGCATTGTTGCGGGTTGGGAAATCGGCATCGCTGACCGTCAACAAGGTGTCAAAAGTGATATGGTGGCGTTCGGAAGTTTTGTTGAAACGCACTAAACCCAGATCAACAATGGAGGCCCCGAAACGCCAGTTGTATTCATTTTCATTGGTCGTGTTCAAGCTTGCCCAGGTAAATCCAAGGTCTAAGCCCACCCCAGTG
>JBBRWA010000092.1:0-18811 GCA_038246345.1 Chitinophagales bacterium | reverse complement strand
TAATATAGTGAACGGCGCTGCGCCGCCCATAAACTCAAGCACTGCTGTGCCATTACCTGCGCCGAAACAACTGATGTCTGTCGACAGGATTTCTGTTGCCAGCGTGCAGTCAAACTGGTTGACGTTTATCGTGCGCACGCGTGTACATCCATTCGCATCGGTAACAGTAACAGAATAAGAACCTGCTGCCAGGCCATTGATGGATTGGGTAGTTTCTCCGTTGCTCCACAAATAGGTGTATCCAGGGATTCCGCCAGTAGGGCTCGTTGTTACAGTTCCATCAGCAGCGCCGAGCGCCGTTTCTCCCGTTGCCACGGCATTGGTCACGATGGCTGTAGGTGCGGTGACGGCAGCAGTTAAGGTGGCGGTGCAGCCTTCGCTGTCAGAAACCGTTACCAAGTAAGTACCTGCACCAAGATTCTCATTCAATGCCGTGGTGGCACCATTGCTCCAGAGGTAAGTGTACACACCGTTTCCACCAGCCGGTAAAACGCTCAGGCTGCCATCAGCTCCGCCAAAACAATTGGCATTGTCAACATTGCCTATGCTTGCGGTTACATTGGTATATTGAACGACCGTAAAGGAAGCAGAACTGGTACAGCCTGTTGCGGTATTTGACACCAGTACGCCGTATACACCGGGTGCATTTGCTGCCAAGAAGGCTACAACACCTGTATTCTGCGTTCCACCGCCAGGCAAAGTCCAGGAATGGGTCAGGTTGGAAGGGTTGCCCAAGCTGGTTGCCAGTACATTCACCGATGTATTGTTGCAATTCAAGCTACCCGATGACGCAAGGGTCGTACCAGGCGGTGTATTGTTCAGGATTACGGCGGCATTTGCAGCAGTAGTACAACCGTTGGGTGCTGTCGCCACTACCTGGTAGCTGCCGACCACTGATACTACAGGATTGGATATTAGGGATGTAAAGCCGCCTGGGCCAGTCCAGCTGTAGGTTACGCCTTGGGTAGTTGACGTTGCGCCCAAAGTAACAGTGCTTTGAGCGCAGGTAATGCCGCCGCCGGTTGCCGTTACCTGCGGCGTATCGTTGCCTGCAATTACAATAGCAGTGGAGGTCGCAGTACAACCAGAAACACCATTGGTAACCAACACGGTATAAGTACCCGCAACGTTTACCACAGGGTTTTGTGCTGTAGATGTAAAGCCTCCCGGCCCCGTCCAGGCATAGCTTGGATTAGGCGCATTCGTTGACGCTTGTAAGGTGATATTGGGTGCAGCACAGGTGAAAGTACCGCCTGCAGTGGTGATCACCGGTGGTGCAACATTTGCAGAGACAACAGCATTCGAAACAGCGGTACAGCCATTGTGGATATTGGTAACGCGCAGCGAATAGGTCCCGGGAGCATTTACAACTGGTGTCAAGGTATTTACGCCAGAAACAATATTGCCGCCCAAAAGCACCTTCCAAAAATAGGAATAATTCGAGCCCAAGGAGCCCGTCCCCTGCAATTGCACTTGTGTCACGACACATGTGAGCACCATGTTTGGTCCGGCTTGAGCCAAGGGAGGCGTCAAATTGCCTGGAACATTGACAAACGCAGTGTCCTTGCAGGCATTGCCACCGACGATGTTGGTAACGATTAAAGCATGTTGTCCAGGCTCGCTGGCCGTAGCCGTAATGGCATTGCTAATTACCTGCCCGGCAGGGTTTAGCCACACATAACTCACACTGTTTCCGGTAGTAGATCCTGCGCCTGAAAGGGGTACAGAGGTGACCGCGCATGTAATGGTGTCTGGCGCTGCAATAACTGCTCTTGAGGGTATTTTAAAAAGGGAAAAGTTTACGATACTGTCGCATCCCTTATAAGAAGTTAAGTACTCCTGATAAGTACCCGTTTCACAATACTCAATGCCATTGATCTCAAAACACTCGTTTTTGCAGAGGTATCGCAGGGGCAGGTTTCTCTGGTTGAATGGCAGCAAAACAAGTTTTTGTTTGATGATACTATCACAACCCAAATAAGAGGTGTAAGGGGTGGAAGTCAGGTTGTAAGTGCCTGGGCCGCCCAAAACATTGAATGGCTCCTCAAGCCATTGGTAAGGGACCTCGTTGTTGCATATCGTTAAATCAGGGAGTTGGGTGATCGGCAAAGGCACATTTGACACAGGAAAACAAGTATTTACCGAAGGAGAGCATGCATTGGATGCAGTGACACAAATATTGCCGCCTGCATTTCCAAATGCGACCTCTACAGAATTGTTGCTTGCTGCTGGGAACACCCGCACATTGCCGCCACCATTGATGGAGGAGCCCACAGGACTCGTCCAGGTATAAGAGACAGCATTGTCAACAGGTGGAATAGTATATGTGGTGGTCGCATTCGGGCAAACTTGAGACAGGCCTTGAATCGGGCTGATTGAGCCAAGCGGCGGACCTTGTGTGCTGCCCCCATATACCCAAAAGGAAAAATTGCATATATCACCGTTGAAGCCATCAATAACAAATTGATAAGGATGGCCAACAATTAGATTGTCCGCTTGAACGGTGAATGCACCAAAATTATTCAAGGCATTCGGTCCTGGCTCACATACGAGGTTGTTATTACAATTGTCCAACAATGCCGCCTCAAGCCCTTGGCCTGTTTGGCAATTGGTCGGAAAAACGGCAATAGAAATGCTGGAGCTACCCGCGATAAACCCAAAAAAACGCGGGTTATTCAGCACTAAAGTGCCTTGGCAAAGTGAAGCAGGTGACCCGGGCGGCAGTAGAATATTGTTTATTCCTGTAATCCCGTCTAAGTCGCAGTTGATGCAGGATGTGGCACATGTACTAGATGAGGTGGCCCCGCCTGGACAAGCAAATAGCCCTTGCGCTTCCAAGCGCTGACCTAAGGTGGCAATGAAAAGCAAAAAAAATAGTAGTATCTTGTTATTCATAATCGGTGAGAAAATGGTGAGAAAATGTGGTGAGATTGGTCAGATAGCTGATTAAATGCATTTTGGTGCTTTCACGGCAGCGTATCTGAAGCTGGATTAACCTTAAACCCTTGAATTAAAAAGAGATTGTAATGTATGTCAAATCATGGGAAAACTGAAAAACACGGGAATAAATTAAGCTACAACAAGATTCGTTCCACATTATCTTGAGTGCCATATTTACACTCATTTGGACATCGAAAAAGTGGCATCCCAGGCTTGAATTAGCTTCAATAAATAGTACAAGCTAAACGCCCCGATCAGATGCTTTATGGTGCAGCATGGGAAAAAATTGCACAAAAGTATACAGTCGCAAATCCCCCGCCCCAATGCTTTCGGTGAAATGCCAATACCAAATACTAAAAATCCCAAGTGGAACACTGATCAAAAAAGCCCATTCAACCCATCCTGGCTCAATAAATCGTAGATCAACAAGGAAAACACAGGCATAAACATCAAAGTCATGGGCAGTCGATCCCATACGTGGGTTTGATTATCAAGGGCATAAGGATAATAGGCAGAACCAAAACTGGTAATAAAAATGCCAAAAACTAAAACCACTGGAATCCACTGCGCCGTAAAATCAGCGCGCTTGCTCAAATTTCTAAGTGCCAGCACGAATCCATACAAACCTAGAAACAACATTGGCACATTGCCAATGACATTCCAAAAATTGTCGATTCCAAGTATGGTGCGCTGGTCGGCAAAATTATTATACGCAGGATCCTGAGGCACGGGACCATTTAACCACAATACCATAATAAATGCCATAAAAATGGCTACACAAAAGAATACTTGTGTTCTTTTCATGGTGAAACTAGTTGTTTAAGCAGATAATACCGCGGTCGTAAAATGGTCGATTTGATTGGTGTCGCCCAATACAACAATGTGCATTTCTGGTGTCAGCAGCACATCTTCATTGGGATTGAGTTGGTATTGACCATCGGGGTATTTGATGGCTAAAATCGGAATTTTTGAAACCAGTTGAATGCTGCTCTCCGCCATCGTCCGACCTTGAAAAGCTGGTTTGAGGCGTGTCACTGCTATTTCTTCAAAAACTACTCGTCGGGCACCAATATTCGAAATCAGGGTAAAAAACTCGCCCAAATCTGAATTGTTGACCAACATCGCCATGTAAAAACCGCCGATGCGTTCTGGCATTACCACATGATTGGCACCTGCCCGACGTAGCTTTAATTCATCGGAAGGGTTGTTGAGCCTGCTGATTATTTTCAATTCCGGGTTGATCTGGCGGGCTGAAAGCACCACAAAAAGATTGTTGGCATCCTGGGGCAACGTAACCACCAGCGCAGCTGCACGCAAAATGCCCGCCTCCAACAACACCTCATCATCTGTGGCATCTCCTTCAAGAAACAAGTAATTGGTTTCCTGCTCCATCAGCTCTATTTTTTTAGCATCGATCTCAATGACCACAAAAGGCACTTGCTCCTTTACAAATTCTTCGCACACCTCACTGGAATGTCGGCCATAACCACAAACAATGGTGTGCCCCTTTAATTTCTGTATTTGTTCCATCATGTTGTATTCTGCAAAAAAGTCGTCTAAATCATTATCCGCAAAAATGCTGGTAATGGTGGAAATAGCATAAGCAAAGAAACCAATATTAAACAATATCAGGAAAGAAGTAAAAACTCTTCCCGTGTGACTCAGGGGAATAACCTCTCCAAATCCTACGGTGGAAAGGGTGACCAAACTCATGTAATAAGAGGAAAACCAGCTGGTATGCTCAATCAGTCGAAACCCAAGGGTGCCAACTAATACAGCAATCGCCAACAAATAAACGGCTGATCTAAGCCGCCGAATAGCACTAAATACGTGCTTCGATCGGTCCTTAGGCACATATTTCAACTTGGGCAGCCAAAAAAACCACATCCCTAGTCGCAGTAAATTGAGGACAAATGTCATACCGCGAAATTATGAAAAAGGCTTCGTGTAATGCAAGGTGCAGAGAAAAACAATTGCTCAAATGTAGGGCAATTTAAAGCAGCAAGGTTCATATTTTTGGTCAATTCCAGAAAAAACGTCCCTACAAAATAAACTTTGCTACCAAACCATATCGATATAATGTAATAGCGGTACATATCGGCGACGCATTTGGCATTCCTGCAACGGGGAAAAAGATCATCTCTACCGGCATTGTACTGTATGAAATGGATCATGCAAAAATCAAAAGGAGCTGGCAGGAGTTGGATTTGCTGGGGATAATCAATCAGTTGAAGGCGCCCTGAATAAATATGAGTATCCCTTATTTATTTTTTGGGAGAAAAAAATAGGTATAAATTAAGTCGTTTGTGTATACTTATTGGTCGGACGATGAAAAATCGTCAGACCAAATGACCCTCGTCCGACCACTTTTCGTGGTCTCGAATAAGTTAAAACGAATGCAACCGATTCACCTAGCCCTTCCATCTAAAAATACCAAGAATTCACGAAAAGTAGGAATGACTCATAATATAAAAGAACCCGCCCCAAAAAACCAGTGTTTTTCGAGGCGGGCTCTATGAATTAATACCTGTGCGGTTTAAAACCTGCTAGATCTTACGGATTCGGAACACACAATTTGTTCGCTGCCAATTCTCCAGCTGGAATAGGCCAAATGTATTCACGAACGCTAGGAAGCACCGCTGCCACATTGGCTTTGCCTGGAATTGGCACCAGCAAACGCATGCAATCCTGTGAGCGGAAACCTTCACCCAGCAGCTCAATACGACGCTCGATGAGGATTTTGTCGACCAAATCACTGCCCGCTGCAAAATCAGCTGTAACAAATACAGTTGCTGCATCAGAACGACCGTGAATGGCATTGAGTAGTTCAATCGCACGATCACTCACACCGTTCACCCGAGCCTCAGCCTCAGCCAGGTTGAGCAATACTTCAGCGTAACGGATAATCGGCGCGTAATCGAGATGCTCTGCACCGGCTGGGAACTTATTGAGGTACAATTTGCTGTTGGTGTTCAGGAACACAAACTGACGGCGTGCGTCAGCCACTGTAAAGTTCACAGAATCCCCAATAATTCCCGCTTTGTTGAAAGAATAATCACCAATGCCCCGTGGGCCAGGATTGTAATAACTTCCAAGGCCGTTTTGGGTGCCAGGCAGGTCATTGCTGGTAAATGGCATGGAAAGAATGCTCTCCGTAGTCGTGTACGGCGCAGAGAACGTGTTTTTTACGTTCGCTTGCAATTCATGGGCTACCCCAGTGGCTGCTTTAAACGGTGCTGTGGCTGGAACAATTTTATTCGCTTCTGTAATCACATCGGCATAACGCTGCATGTTCAGCAATACACGCGTCTTGTAAGCAATGGCAGTATTCTTGTGCGCACGGGTGGTGTTCAACAAAGCATTTGCTTGAGTCGCCAGCAAGTTTTGCTCCGCAAAATTCAAATCATCCAAAATTTGTGCATAAACCTCTGCTACGGTGCTGCGTGCCAGGTCGTTGTTGCTTGGGCCCGTTTCAGCGCGCAGACGGAGCGGCACACCAAGGTTGGAACCATTGCCATCAGCATACGGGCGGCAATAGAGCGACAACAAGCTGTGGTAGCAGATGGCACGGATCAAGCGTGCTTCGCCGATGTAGGCATTCACTTTCGCGTCGTCGTTTACCACAGCTTTGTTGACTGTAGCGCCTTCGATGAAAATATTGCAGCTGTTGATGGTGTAATAAACAGCATTCCAAAGGTTGTTCACATCATTGATGGAAGACTCGATGAGGGTATGGTTCCAAACACCAAATCCGGTAACACCGTTGGTCGTCTCATTGAGGAATTCCTCTGCACGGATATCACCGTACACAATGTAGCGGCTACCGTAAAAAGCGCCCGATTTCATGGCATCGTACAAGCCGTTTACCAGGCTCACAAAGCGGTCTGGAGTGGAGAAAGCTGTGGCATCAGACAAGGAGTTGTTTGGTGCTGTGGTGAGTTTGTCCTTTTGGCAGGCGTATGGCAGCATCAGCGCCAACAGCATCACGACCAGGACGGAATATTTTTTATAAGTTAGCATGGTATTTTTCATGACTGTGAATGAATTTGAAGTTGAATTAGAATCCAAGGTTAAGGCCGAAGCTAAAGGTACGTGCCATCGGCACGGTGTTGCGGTCTACACCCGGTGTTTGGTTGGTGTTACCATTCGTAGAAACCTCTGGGTCTGTACCTTCATAGTTGGTGAAAAGAAAAGCATTGTTCACCGTAGCAAACACGCGCAAGCTGGCAATAGAGGCTTTGTTCAACAAGCTTGATGGCAAGCGGTAGCCCAAGGTAATGTTGCGCAAACGCAAAAAGTCACCCTTCTCAACATTTTCAGAAATCGGAATAGCAGAACCGTTGGAAACGTTGTCGCCAAATACTACCCGTGGAATGCTGCCATCGGTGTTGGTTTCTGTCCAACGATCCAATACGTCAACATGGTTGTTCCAGAAGCGCTGGTCACGCTGGCCAGCTTTGCTACCGTTGTAGATATAGTTGCCGCCAGCATAGTTCATCTGGACGTTCAAATCAACTGGGCCATAGGTAAAAGTGTTGTCCCAGCCACCAAACCAGGTCGGCAAAGCTGAACCATAAATTTTACCGTCGGCAATGAGGGATACAGCAGAAGTAGCAGAACCGTCAGACACAAGTGTCCAGCGAGATTGGCCTGCGGCAACTACGTGGTTGTACTGTACGAGGGTGCCGTCTTTTTTCACAAAAACACGCTGTCCGTTTGCTGGGTTGACACCACGGGTTTCTACGGCAAATACACTGCCCACTGATTCTCCAACGCGAATGATGCTGGTCGTTTCAAGTCCAGCAGTCTGTGACAGGATATCTGAATTACCTTCTGCAAGAGAGATTATCTCGTTCTGCATAAAAGTGACGTTCACGCTGCTGTTCCATGTAAATTTGCCTTTTTTCAGTACCGTGGCAGAAAGGCCCATTTCATGGCCTGTGTTGCGCATTGCGCCTATGTTGATCGCGATGACGTTGCCGGGGATACCTTTTGAAGGTGCCTGTGGCGCATTGAGGATAAGCCCATCAATATCATTGTTAAAGTAGGTGTATTCACCTTGCACGCGATCATTGAATAATCCAAATACCACACCGATATCGGTTTTCTTGCTTGACTCCCAAGAAAGCTCGCGGTTGCCTGCCTGGTTAAATAAGAAAGTAGGAGATGCTCCGTACAATCCAGAATTGAACAAGCTCAAAGAAGCAAAATCGCCGATACCGTTGGCGTTGCCCACGGTGCCGTAGCTACCACGAATCTTGAAGTAGTTAAATACCTGGTCTGCACCCATTGTTCTCCAGAACTTCTCTTCAGAAATATTCCAGCCAGCAGATAAGCCCCAGAAAATACCTTTTTTGTTGCCGGGAGCATAAGCAGAAAACTCATCCTGGCGCACATTGGCGGTGAGGAGATATTTCTTGTTGAATTCGTAGTTCAAACGTCCAAAGTAAGACAGCAGGTAGTTTTCCCCCTGGAAGGTACCTGCAGGGTTGATGGTGGTGAAGTTGCCCTGGTAGGTGGTAAAGAATGGATCTGCTACCTGGGTGCGCTGTGCGCCCCAACCTTGCGTCTCGGTGTATTGTTGTTCGTTACCAAGAAGAACTCCAACCGAATGGAGATCGCCTAATACTTTGTCGTAGGAAAGGATATTCTGCCAGTTCCAACGCTTGTTTTCAATGTAAACCTGCGTCGCAAGGCCGTTGGCGCCGAAGCCATCACCATGAATAGGCGTCTGGTAGGTTTCATTGGTGACACCCAAATTGTCGATGCCATACAGTGTTTTTGCCACCAAGCCATCCAGGATTTCGATTTGGCCATAAACAGATGCCTGCAATTGAGATGCCTCAGAAATGTTGCGGTTCAAATCAACCATTGGAGCAACATTGGCAAAACCTACTTGCTGCAGGTTTTTGCCGCGACCCAATTGGTTGGTAGAAGTAATATTGTATTTCGCAGTACCCTCCAACAAATTACCATTTGCATCATATACGAATGGGCTGACGTTCGGTGCTGTTACGAAAGCCAAACGACCGATACCGGAAGTATTGAAGGCCTGGCCATTCAATGAACCTGTATTGGGTGCAAGGTTTTCATTTTTGGTGTAACCGATGGTGCCACCAATTTTGATGCGCTTGTTGAGTTTGTGGTCGAGGTTCATACGGCCTGTAAGGCGATTGAAATCATTGGCAACAATCATACCTTCCTGCTTGGTATAGCCCAGTGACATGTGGTAGGTTGTTTGGTCGCTGCCGCCGGAGAAGCCCAGAGCGTGGTTCTGCTGAAAAGCATTCCGATATATAAGATCTGCCCAGCGGGTATCAATCTGTTGGCCATTGGTGGAGTCCAGGAAAAACTGCGGAGCGCCACCGCCTACATTGGCGTTTTTAGCGCCTTCATTCTTAATTTCTACATACTGTGCTGCATTCAGCACTTCTGGAACGCGGGTAGCGCTGGTGGAGCCAACCCATACGTCGTAATTCACTTTGGTTTGGCCTTTTTGGCCGCGTTTGGTGGTGATAAGTACCACACCGGCACTCGCACGTGAGCCATAAATAGCTGTCGCAGAGGCATCTTTAAGGATGTCAATGGTTGCAATGTCGTTCGGGTTGATGTTGGAAAGCGGGTTGTTCGCCGCTGAGTTTCCAAAATCGCCTGTAAATGTTGGCACACCATCAATAACGATGAGCGGGAATGAGCTCAGGTTGATGGAGTTAATACCGCGCACCCGAAATACGGGTGGGTTGTTCAACACGCCATTCGGAATGCTGACGTTCACACCAACAGCACGGCCCTGAAGCAACTGGTCGAAACTTTGTGCTGGCAGGGAAGCGATGTCATCGCCTTTTACACTGGAAATCGTTCCGGTGATGCTGCGTTTTTGCTGGGTGCCGTAGCCCACAACAACAACCTCGCCCAACACAGCTTCATCCTGTTGCAGGGTGATGTCGTACACATTGCTGGCCGTCAACGTAACCACCTGGGCTTCATAGCCTGTGTAGGCAACTTTCAGGGTGGTGGCACCCGCTGGAAGATCCAGCCTGAAAGTGCCCGTAGCATCTGTAGCTGTACCTGCAGATGTACCCGGAGCAGATACGGATGCGCCGATAAGCGCCTCTCCGGATTTGTCGACAACGGTGCCTTTGATAGCCCGTTGTGCGTTGGTGATTGTGGCACATACAAATAGTAGCGCCAGCCCTAGTAGGACTTTTTTCATACGATAGAAATTTGATTTGGTTAAGAATAACAATACACTAGCTCCAAAAACCGAAAGGAAAAAAGAGCGTCCTGAACCCACATCAGTGAATTCAGGGCGAATAATATGGAATATTAACAAATTGTAAATAAAAACTTTTAAATTGGGAAAAAACTGGCCAATTATAAGGCAAAAAAGCTCGTTCCTAAGCCATTTTTTGGCAGTTCAAGCACTTTGCCTCAGGCAAGGGTTTCCAACAATTTGCGCATGTCTGTCTTTTCAGCAACGATTCCAGCTACCGCGCTGATATGTACCCGAATCTGCTCCATCGAATCGCGTTCGCGGATGGTGACGGTTTCATTTTCCAGCGTTTCAAAGTCGATGGTAACACAGTAAGGCGTACCAATAGCGTCTTGTCGGCGATAACGACGACCCACAGCATCCTTTTCATCGTACTGACAAAGGAAATGGAATTTGAGCTTGTCATATACTTCACGGGCTTTGCCCACAAGCTCTTCTTTATTCTTCAGCAGCGGTAGCACCGCGCATTTCACAGGTGCCAAGGCAGGTGCTACGCGAAAAACAGTCCGTGTGCTGTCTTCACCCTGGGCATCTGGCACGGTTTCATCAACCAAACCATTGGAAAGCACAGAAAGGAACATACGGTCGCAACCGACAGAAGTCTCCACCACATAAGGAATGTAGTGCTCACTCAGTTCAGGGTCGAAGAATTGAAGTTTTTTTCCTGATAGCTCCGAATGGCTCTTCAAGTCAAAATCAGTACGGGAGTGTATGCCTTCAAGTTCCTTGAAACCAAAGGGGAATTCAAACTGAATATCAACAGCTGCATTGGCGTAGTGGGCCAGGTTGTCGTGATCTTTGAAACGCAGCTTTGCAGCCGGGGTAATGGAACTGTGCCAGGCCATACGGCGCGCTTTCCAGGTGTTGTACCACTCCATTTCGGTACCAGGGCGCACGAAATATTGCATTTCCATTTGCTCAAACTCCCGCATGCGGAAGATGAACTGCCGGGCCACGATCTCATTGCGGAAAGCTTTACCGATTTGGGCAATTCCGAAAGGAATTTTCTGCCGGGTGGTTTTTTGCACGTTGAGAAAATTGACAAAGATGCCTTGTGCTGTTTCTGGGCGCAGGTACAGTTTGCCATCGTCGCCTGTGTTCGACATTTGGGTAGAGAACATCAAGTTGAATTGACGCACTTCCGTCCAGTTGCGCGAACCCGTGTCTGGCTCAGCGATTTGAAGCTCCTCGATCAAGGCCTTTAAATCAGCCATGTCATCATTTTTAAGTGCCTCTGCCAAGCGTTTTTCCACCACAGCCGCTTTTTGGGTGTATTCCAACACCCTCGGGTTTGTTTCCCGAAACATCTTTTCATCAAAGCTCTCGCCAAAACGCTTGGCGGCCTTGTCTACTTCTTTGTCGGCCTTGCCCGTCATTTTGTCAATCTCTCCCTCCACCAGCACATCTGCCCGGAAGCGCTTCTTGGAGTCTTTGTTGTCTACCATGGGATCATTGAAAGCATCTACGTGGCCGCTGGCTTTCCAAATCAGTGGGTGCATAAAAATCGCGCTGTCGAGGCCCGTGATGTTTTCGTGCATCTGCACCATGGCACGCCACCAATATTCTTTGATGTTGTTTTTCAGCTCCACACCCATCGGGCCATAGTCGTACACACCATTTAGTCCGTCATAAATTTCTGATGAAGGGTAAATAAATCCGTATTCCTTGCAGTGCGACACGATGCGCTTGAACAAATCTTCTTGCATTATATAAGATGTGTGAGTGGGTTGAGTAATTGGAGCGGGTTAGGGCTCAAAAAGACCGCAAAGGTGGGAAAAATGCCTGAAATGGAAGTTCTTTCATTCAAAATTCCATCAATCAATCGCATTTTATCTAACGATTGCTTAGCACTGTTCCATAAAACACAACCCACCTCGCTTCGTTTTCCAACAAACTAAACCACATAATTATGCGACACCTCTTTCTTTTTTCCCTGCTCACCCTATTGGCGTAGCGCTTTGGGTTGTGTAACACAAACCTCGTAGGTCTAAAACCTCAGAACCCTTCCCAAAAACCTTGGTTTTTTGGGAAGGGTTCTGAGGTTTTAGACATACGAGGTTTGTTAGCTCAAAAACAAATCATCCAACCCGAGCACCGATTCCACCAAACCTGAACTGTGCACATTCTGGTTCAATCCATAAGTCGTTATCAAGGTGATAGAAAGGCGTTTGCGTGTTTTGACGGCATCGGCAAAAACCCAAAGTTTCCGTCGCCAATTTTCCGCCACTTCTTTTGTCAGCATAAGTTCTTTGTTCAAGAATTTTATTTCAAACACATTGATAACGTTGTCTGCACGGTCAAGCAAAAGGTCAATTTGTGCGCCCTGTATTTCGGTCGTTGTTTTTTGGTAAAACGATGAAGAAACTGAATAAACCCCGCTGATGCCCAAGGCCTTTTTGATGGACGGGATATGCTTCAAACAAATGCTTTCAAAGGCATAACCGCACCAAGTTTTGTATTCGGGTGTCTGGCTGAGATGCTGCCAGGTGCCGCTTCCGTCATGGGCTTTTTTCTCAATGAATTGAAGGTAAAAAAGGGAATATTCATCGGTCAGCCGGTATAGCATGTTCTGTTTCACTTTCCCGAACGGAAAATAGGACGTGATAAAACCCGACTGCTCCAGTTCGTTCAAAACTTTAGAGGTATTGCCATTTTCGGCTATTTTAGCTAATTCAACGATTTTTTTGCGGGGCAGCCCCTGTTTGCTAGTGGAAAGGGCTCGGATGATTGCGATGTGTTTTTCCGCATTTTCGAAGAGAGCCAAATAGAGTTTTGAAAACTCGTCGCGCAAAAGCCCCGATTCCGAAAAACAAAGGCTGTCTATGTTTTGGACGATGCTTTTTTCGCCTTTTACTTCCTTCAAATAATGCGGAATTCCGCCCAAAGCCATGTACAATTCTACAAGTTCGTAGTTGGTGAAATTGAAGTTTTGTGCTTGGAAATATTGACGGGCTTCGGTGAGTGTAAAGGGTTTCAGGAAAATCCTTCTGGTGATTCGGTTGTGCAGTCCGCCTGTGTTGTTGACCAAATTTTGCATCATCCAGGAGGCTGCCGACCCGCAAATCACTACCACAATGTTTTGATCAACCGCGAAACTGTTCCAGAAAAAACTCAACCCGCGCATAAAACCCTCATCCTTGCCCGCCAACCAGGGCAATTCATCCAAAAAAACGACTTTTTTTTCTGTTAGGTCGAGGGTTTTAAGATAGTCAATCAATAACATGAAAGCATCCAGCCAAGAATTCGGAACGGCGAGTGCCAATGGCGAGCCCGAATGTTCCTTGATGGCATACGACCATTTTTTCAAATGTTCATCTAGGGGCGTGCCAAGTTCACCCGAAACACTGAAAACGATTTGTTTTTCGTAGGCGTTTTTTATCAAAAAGGTCTTCCCTACTCGCCTTCTGCCGATGACGGCAATCATTTCCGCCTCGCGTGATTGCAAGGCTTTGAGTAGAATTTCCTTTTCTTTTTCTCGACCGATAAATGGAACTTCCATAAGATAGAATGCTCTTTGAGCGAAAAGTATTGGATTGTAGCTACTTTTCGCTGCAATGGTATAAATTTAAGAGCGAAAAGTATGATAAATATAATAGTTTTCGCTCTAAATCTTTCATTGTTTCAATTTTGGAAATCAATTTTTCACCTGCTCCTTCTTCTCCGCTTGCAAATTGACTTATCCTATTACGGGCTTACATGAATAACCCTTGGCCTGAAAGCTGTGGTGAAGCTAACAACACAGGGCGAGTGGAGTCATATTAGAACTCAGGAGAGAACATCATTTGGGGTGGAAACGTATAGAAGACACCGTTCTGCTGGACCAGGTGGCCTTTTTTTTGACATTACAACAAAGATTTCGTGGTAAAAACCTCGCAGGTCTAAAACCTCAGAACCCTTCCCAAAAAACCTTGGTTTTTTGGGAAGGGTTCTGAGGTTTTAGACCTGCGAGGTTTGTTAGCTCAAAAAAGTGCCTCAATGTGAGACAGACTCTACATTTTCCAACTTCACCCCTTCAAATTTCTCCACCAAACGCCGCGCAACTTCCAGGTTCTCAAAGTTCTGTTCGCAAAACAAACGCCCTTTCTGCCCCATCATAACAAGTTTTTCGCCCTGCTGCTGACACCACTGAATGGCTTCTAGCCAAGCTTCCGGGCTGTCCGCCAGCAGGCATTCTTCCCTGTCAGTAGCATCAATGCCTTCCATACCCAAGCGGGTAGAAACGACTACTTTCCCTACTGCCATGCCTTCCAGAATTTTAGCGCGCATGCCGCCGCCGGAAAGCAAGGGTACTACCATAACCGAGTGTTGGTTTAAAAAATCAGGTGCAGAAGGCACTTCACCATGAAAGGTCACCCTTTCCATCTTTAATTCCCGCAACCAACGCGGGGCCGTGCGCCCACCAATGTGGAAGGTAAGTTCCGGGAAATTCGGTGCGAGCAGAGGTGTCCAAACCTCGTTTAAAAACCAGAGCAAACCCTCCTGGTTGGGCATCCAATCCAGGGAGCCAATAAAGGACAAACTCAATGGCTTTTTATAACTGCTGTTGTCGGGGTGGTAATCGCGGGTGTCAAGCCCGATTGGCGCAACGGTAGCTGGCTGGCTAAGGCCCATGCTGCGAAATGCAGCAACGTCACGCGCACTGATGCCTACCACCAGGTCGCAATCATTGAGCCGTACGGTTTCATAGTCTTTCAGCCTTGGCGTAATTTGGTTCAGATACCATTTTTTCAAGGGATTTGAATTGTCCGCAACACGTTCCCAAATTTCATGTTCCACATTGTGTGCCCGCAACACGATTTGCGTTTCTGGCGCAAATTCCCGAATAACTGGAATATACGGTGTGAGGTACAACGATTCTAATTGGACAACATCAAAATATTTATTCAGCAGAATCTCTTTCAATTTCAAAGAGAAAGAAGCATCCACAAAACGTTCAACGTGGTAAGATTTTTCGGAAAAAAGGTTGAAAAATGCGGGTATGGGCCGGATGCGATTGTCGACAAAAATGGTGTATATGGTCTCGTAATGCGCGAAATCTTTGGGTAAAGCGCTGGTGTCAAACCAGTGCTTGCTGGTATTCATCGACAGCAGCGTCACCTCATGCCCCAGCTCGGCATAAGCCTTCGCCAGGTAGGTACTGGCAATGGCCGCCCCGTCTTTTAAGGGGTAGGGAAATTTATTACACAATTGAAGAATACGCATAATCATTCACTTTTTTCAGACATTTGTGCCTTATGGTTCTCCAAGCAACAAACATTCATAAATCGTACGGCGCGCTTGAAATCCTCAGAGGGGTCAATGTTGACATCCAGCGCGGCGAAATCGTCAGCATTGTCGGCAAGTCTGGGGCGGGCAAAAGTACACTTTTACACATCCTTGGCACACTTGATTCGGCTGATCAGGGCAATCTACATATTGCCGACACGTCTATCAAGTCCCTAAAAGCCAATGGGCTGGCCGATTTTCGAAACCGTAACATCGGCTTTGTTTTCCAGTTTCACCACCTGCTTCCCGAGTTTACAGCCCTTGAAAACGTCTGTATTCCCGGTTTTATCCAGAATAGGTCGGAAGCTGTGGTCAAAAAACGCGCCACGGAGTTGCTTGATTACCTAGGCTTATCGGCGCGTTTGACCCACAAACCGACGGAGCTCAGCGGCGGCGAACAACAACGCGTCGCCATTGCACGGGCGCTGATCAACCAACCAGCGGTTATTTTTGCCGACGAACCAACGGGCAACCTCGATTCTGCTGCTTCTCAAGATATGCACCGATTGATTCGCCAATTGAGTGACGATTATCAGCAGACATTCGTGATTGTAACCCATAACAAAGAACTCGCCGATCTTTCCGACCGTTGTTTGGAAATGAAAGATGGCCTTTTGGTTTGATGATGAAAAGGCTTTTCTCTCCCCAAACAAACGTTTCAATGCTTGAAACGTCCAAGCACTGGATTGTGCTGCTTCTCGTCGTGTTTTTTTCTGCTTGTACTGTCAATCGGCAGCCGAAAGTTGATTTGCAGAACGTGCAGTTTTCAGCGCGGCCCAAGAATATCATCCTGCTCATCGGCGATGGGATGGCGCTGCCACAGGTTTCAGCGCATATTTATTGGAAAGGTGTTGGGGAAACGATTTTCGAGCAATTCAAAGTTGTCGGATTTCACGAAAGCCATTCCTGTCGGGAACTGGTAACGGATAGCGCTGCTGGGGCAACTGCTTTTTCTTGTGGTGAAAAAACAACGAATGGTGCCATTGCCGTGGTACCGCCCAAGGACAAGCCATGTCCCACCATTTTGGAAGACCTCTGCAAAGATGGTTTTGCCACCGGTATGGTGGTCACCTGTACTGCCACCCATGCCACCCCCGCATCCTTTATCGCCCACCGTGAATTGCGGGCATTTACCGATGAAATCGCGCTGGACTTTATGAAGACCCCATTCGATTGCCTCATTGCTGGTGGTGCCTCAAATTTTGAAAACAGGCGCGACAAAATCAACTTGGTCGATACACTCAGGCAAAAAGGCTACGTGATTCGTCGGGGCACCGCATTCAACAAACTCCCCCTGGGCGGAAGCAAACCATTCGTAGTGTTTACCGCTGAAAACGAACCTCCAACGGCATCCGCTGGCCGCACCTACCTGCCACCTGCTACAAAAATCGCCTGCGAATACTTGCAAAAGCGCAGTGAAAAGGGCTTTTTCCTGATGGTGGAAGGCAGCCAAATCGACTGGGCCGGCCATGCCAATGACCGGAATTACCTGCGCGCAGAAATGGAGGATTTTGATAAAACGGTCAGAAATGCCCTGGAATTTGCCGCTTCCAATGGCGAAACGCTGGTCATCGTTACCGGCGATCACGAATGTGGGGGATTGGCGCTGGTTCAAACACAGGGCAAAAAAAGATTCGAAGCTGTTTTTTCAACCCGCTTGCACACCGCTGCTATGGTGCCTGTATATGCTTATGGGCCGCAAGCAGAACTGTTTTTGGGCACGTATCAGAATACGGAAATCTATAATAAAATGATGGAAGCTTTGGGGAAATGAGGTTTCAAGGTTTCAAGGTTTCAGGGTTTCAGGTTTCAGGGTTTCATGGTTTCAGGTTGGCGCTGCGTTTGGTCTTCTGGCAAGAAAGACGAGCGATTAAGATGTGCTTGATTCAGGCGAAAAACCGCGTAGCGGTGACATTATAAAAAGGCCATAATTCTAGGGACCAATACGTTGTGGTCGTTGTGGCGTGGTGTAAGATTTTTTACGTAAGGGGCACGATATTTTTCATTCCTATGCTTAGGTCAGTATCCAAACCTTTGGAGCGCGCTATCATCGTCGCGCCAGTTGTCGCGGACTTTGACCGTGAGTTCGAGAAAAACCTTGGTTTTCAGAAAGCGCTCCAGGTCCATACGGGCATGGGAGCCAAGTTTTTTGATAGCAGCACCGCCTTTGCCCAAAATGATGGCTTTTTGTGTCTCCCGCATGACAAAAATGGACGCCCGAATGCGGGCGATGTCCTCCCCCGCATTGGTTTTTGATTCCTTGAAATCTTCCACCACGACTTCAGTGGAATATGGGATTTCATCGGTAAACAGCACAAGGATTTTTTCTCGGATGATTTCGCTGACAAAAAAACGCTCCGGACGGTCAGTCAACTGATCGGGAGGATAATATGGCTCGCCTTCGGGGAGGTAGGAGGTGATTTTATCCAGCAAACTGGCGGCGTTCGGCGCTTTCAAAGCAGAAAGGGAAATGGCATCGGCAACATTGATGCGTTTGCGCCACCAACCCGTTACATCCTGGGCGCGTTGTTCGGCTACCAGGTCATTTTTATTGAGCAGCAGGAGAATCGGCACTTCCGATTTTTTTAAAACCTCAATTACCGGGTTATCATCTTCCAATTCTTCGGTCAGGTCAAAAACAAACAACATCAGGTCGGCATCTTCAACGGTGCCTTCCACCGAGCGGTTCATGGCTTGGTGCATTTTGTAATTCGGCGTTTTGACATAGCCAGGCGTGTCGGAAAATACAATCTGAAAATCCTCGCCCGTAAGGATGCCTATAATCCGGTGGCGGGTAGTTTGCGGCTTATGGGTAATGATGCTCATACGCTCACCCACCAACGCGTTCATGAGTGTGGATTTACCAGCGTTGGGCCTGCCGATGATGTTGACGAAGCCAGCACGGTGTACCCTTTGTTCGTTGTTGGTTGTTGGTTGTTCGTTCGCCAACGCTTGTTGTTCGTTGTTGGTTGCTGGTTGTTCGTTGCTCGTTGTTTGTTGTTCGTTGTCTTCGGGCTTGGTCATCGTTGTTTTTATGTTGATAGTTGTTCGTTGATAGTTGTTTGTTCACATTCGCTCGACGGGGGCCTGGCCACTCGATTTCAAAATAGTTGTTCGTCGATAGTTGTTCGTTTCCGAACGCTTGGGCTTGGGAAGGAGACTTGGTCGGACGCTTTCGCTTTACGTCAACGATGTAATGGCACATTCACCCACTATCGAACAAATCCTAGACGACCAGGATGCTAAGCGAGAATTGAGTGAATGAGCACGAACAACCAACAACAATCAACTAGCAACCAATTCGATATTCTCCACCACCTCCAAGCCATAACC
>JBBRWA010000091.1:0-18918 GCA_038246345.1 Chitinophagales bacterium | reverse complement strand
TCCATTGTATCCAAAAAGTCGAACCGAATGGGAAATTCAGCGCCAAAACGGGAATAAACGTTCTCTCCAAGCAATGGTCTTGGCTGAAAAAACACCAAATCAATCGCGGGGATTTCCATTGTGATGGGCCCAAAATCCAGCAGCAGGCTGTTTTCTTCTGGCACACAATCGAAGCACCAGGCATAGTTGGTTGCGGACCGATCGAGGTCGCAAACTTCTTTCATCCACTGTCCGCCCCAAAGACCGGGGTCGAAAAACGGCACTACCCGGAATGGTCGCTGTGCAGATTGGCGCAGGGCATCCCGGAAGGCTTCGCCTGTGGCCATTTTTGGATGGTCTTTTGCATTGGTGTCCAGTATAAAATCGATGCCGTCCAGCAGTGTTCGCTTCAACCTGTCTGCGACGCGCCAATCCACGAAGTAGGCGCGTTTATACATGCGGCTGAATTCCAGCGTGTGGTTCCGGACGCCCAGGTTGGATACCGCTTGCTGGCGCATGCGCCGCTGAATTTCCCAACGGGCCATGTCGGCATACAGCAGCAGGTCCCAGGCTTCTGCCACCAGGGTGGCGCCTGTGCCGTACACGAGGATGGTTCCAGTTGTCTTCCGAATTTGTGCCTGCATATCCTGCAATTTCCGGGGATCAAAAAACTGCGCCATCGTTAAGCGCGTCATGAATCCAAAAACACGGTCATCCGTGACGTCTGGGAACGTCAGTTTGTCTATCGCAGCCTCGTCGAGGAAAGCCTCGCTTGCGTGAAAAAAACTGGCTTGCGGGAGCCCGTTTTGCATCGCTTGTATCAGCGCGGCATCATCCACGCCGGGGTAGGTTTCCACGGCGATCACGGTTCGTTCCTTTGGCTGATCTGCGATTTCAGTTTGTATCTTTTCGAAAATGGCAGGCCAACCAGCCCAACATTCCTTGTCGTAACCAGCAATCTTTACCGTGGGAAATTTGTCGTAATTCGATTTCAAACTGTTGTGGTTTTATTGTTTGAATGGGTATTGGCTTTGGCCGCCAAATAAGCCATGCCCAACACACCTGCCCAATCTGGCTGCTGCGCGGCAACTAATTTGACGGCATTTTCCGGCAACCAGGAAGCCTGATCAATTTTATGTTGTAAAAAAGGCAAGATCACCGCGGCACTGTGCATGACGCCGCCGCCAATGACCACCCGCTCCGGATCATAGGAAAAAATGAGGTTCAGGATGCCCGCGGCCCAGACTTCCAGGCAGTGATTCCGGATGGACAGTGCGAAAGGTTCATTGGCTGCTGCGTGGCGAAATACCGCTTCAAAATCAATATGTTCACCTTTGGCAAAGGGGCTTTCGGCAAAGCCCGGCGTCCGCTGCATGATAGCGGGTAACGCCCAGGACGAAGCCTCGCTTTCCAAACAGCCGACGTTGCCGCAATTGCAACGCACGCCATCGAAACGGATATTTTGGTGGCCTCCGAGATTGCCCGCTAAATAGTGGCTGCCCTTCAACAATACGCCATTGACCAACGCCGCACTACCAACGCCCGTGCCGATGGTGACCATGACGAGGTGATCCGTGCCCATGCCTGCACCATATTGCCATTCGCCCAGCAAAGCCGCCCGCGCGTCGTTCTCCATAACCAAGGGGGCCGCCCATTTTTCCTGCGCCCAGGCACTCATGTTGAGGTCGTTGGCATCGTTGTATTTTACGTATTTATACAAGAGCTGCATTCGATCACTGTCCACAATGGTCGGAAATGCCATGCCGATGCCCTCGACACTGGTATGCCCCGTTTCTTGCAGCAGTTCTCCAATTTGCTTTTCAATCACCGGCAATACCGCAGCAAAGCTGTCGCTTGAAGGGACCTCTACCGTCGCAGATGCGCGCATTTGTCCGTCCGCTACCAGACCGAATTTTATCCTCGTACCACCGAGATCTATTGCGATAACTGCCATTGTTGTGGGATAAAAATGTGTGACGAGGTTAGTACCCCATGTTTTGTGGCAACAAATTGGGGTTCAAGTCAAGCTCTCCTTGCGGGATCGGGAACAAATAGTGGAAGGGCTGTGGTTGTACCCCCGGCTTGGCGATCGGCACGAGCGTTTCCAGTTTTTGGAAGCGCACCAAATCGAACCAACGATGGCCTTCTCCGGTAAATTCATGCCGGCGCTCCAGCAAGAGTGCGTCCTTGAATGATTGGTACGCCAGTCCTTGCAAATCCGGCAGAATGGGCAATTCGGTGGTCCCGTTGAAACGGGCACGCTTGCGCACCTGGTTGACGGCATCGTAGGCGTCGACGTTTGGGCCGTTGTTCAATTCGTTTAAGGCCTCGGCTTTCATCAGCAACACATCCGCGTAGCGCAGGTACGGAAAATCGTGGCTGGTATTGCCCGCAAGCGGTTCATTCACCCTGTCCCAATATTTCTGGATGTGCGGCTCCACGGTGGTCGTCGAGCCATCCACGTTATTGATGATGGTCAACAGCGTCACTGCCCGGCGCCGGTCTTGTGGGTTATAACTATCATAGAGGTTCTGGGTAGCCACCTGCCAGCCCTGGGCATTCACACCTGGTATCTGCCCGCTGAGTTTTCTGGGCAACAGGCGAACGTTGAATTGCCCTTCTTCCCAGAAAGAAATACTGTTGTTTGCCGTGCCGAAACCAACGCTGAACAAGGTTTCCTTGCCGTTCTCATTGGGGACACGAAACGCTTCTGCAAAATCACTGTACAGCCCGTATTTGCCGGAGCTTATGACGCTGTTGCAGGCGTCAATAGATTTTTGCCAGGCTCCGGTTGTCAGGTGCACTTTTGCCAAAAGGCCCGTTGCCGAACCTTTGGTCGCCCTGCCCAGGCCATCGTTGGCGGCATAACTTTCAGGCAAATTGGCCGCTGCAAACTCCAGATCACTGATAATCTGCGCGTATATTTCTGCTTTGGAATTGCGCGATGGCGTCACCGCTCCACCCAGGCGCAGCACCAGCGGAATGTCGCCAAACCAGCGAACCAAATCGAAATAAAGCATGCCGCGCAAGTACCTGGCTTCGCCAATGCGCCGATTTTTAAAGGCATCAGCCGCTTTTACTTTCGGGATACCGTCGATGGCAAAGTTGGCGTTGTTGATGCCTTTGTAGGCGAGCGTCCAGAACTCGTACAAAACCCCGTTCACCGGACGGTAGCTGAAATCTGCCAACTGATCAAAGTCGGGCGAAGCAAGTCTGTTTGCCATCTCATCGGACGCAAGCCCGGTCGTAACCCAGTAGGCGCTAAAATAAACGCCGCCAAAATTGGGCGCCGAACTGGTCGCATTCAAAATGGCATAAACACTGTTGACCGCAGCCGTGGCGTCATTTTCCGTCTCGAAAAAATTGTCGATAAAAACCTGGTCTTGCGGATTTTCCTCCAGCAGGTTCTTACAGGCCAAAACGCCGCATAACAGCAGTATAGAAGGGAGCAAATAGCGAAACAATATCTTTTTCATAACTTTTAGTTGATCAGGAAATTAAAAGTTCAGTTGAATACCGCCGATGAAGGAGGTGGCCAAGGGGTAGCCGCCATAGTCGATCCCTTGCAGCAGGCTGCTTTGTCCGAATGCATTTACCTCCGGGTCATAGCCTCGGTATTTCGTGAAGGTCCTCAGGTTGTTGGCACTGGCGTAAATTCGGAAATTGTTGCTTTTCATCCGCTGCTGCCATTTCACGGGAAGGGTGTACCCCATGGTGATGTTCTTTAAGCGGATAAAAGAACCGTCTTCTATTTGTGCATCACTGAAAATGTTGCGCTCGGAAGGATTGACCTTAGGATAAATGTTGTTGGGGTTTTCCGGCGTCCAGCGGTTGTCATAAAACTCCCTCAGCACATTGGTTTCTGCATTCAGGGAGCCAATTTCAAACAAATAGGCATTCACGATTTGATTGCCTTGTACGCCCTGGATAAAGACAGACAGGTCGATGCCTTTCCAGGAAAATTTATTGGTCAAACCCCAAATGAAATCCGGCGTGGCATCGCCAATGATCGTCCGGTCGGCTTCGTCAATGATGCCGTCTGGCTGCCCGGTCAATTTGCCTTGTGTATCCCTGCTGTTGATGTCTTTGTATTTCCGGTCGCCCGCTTTGGGCGATTGCGCTTTCAGGTGCGGGCTGGTCATGGCCTCCTCGTTTGTCTGAAATAGCCCGTCAGAAAGTAGTCCGTAGAAGCTTCCAACCGGTTCGCCTTCCCGAAGAATACTCCATCCTGCAGGTACGGTTAACACACCGGGCACAAAAATGTCTTTCCCTTGCGCAAGTGATGTGATTTCGTTGCGGTTGGTGGAAAAATTCAGGTCTGTTTGCCACGAAAACGCGCCGGCCAGGTTGACGGTGTTGAGCGCAAGTTCCAGGCCCCGGTTGCGCAATCCCCCGATGTTGAAAAGAGCCCCGGTGAAGCCGGTCGTGGCGGGCAATGGAGTGAAAAGCAGCAGGTCTGTCGTTTGCTTTTGGTACACATCGAAGGTGACGCCGACCCTGCCTTTGGCAAATTCCATATCCAAACCAAAATCTGCCTGTGTGGTGCGCTCCCATTTCAGGTCGGGATTGGGATAGCGCAGTGGCTCTTGCCCAATGTATGCCTGGGTATTGTTAAAAACACCCTGTCCAACAGCGCCAACAGTTGCCAGCGAAGCAAAGGGGAATATGTCCTGGTTGCCGATCACACCGTAGCTGAAGCGCGGTTTGAGGGAGTAAAACCAGCCGAGTTTTTGAATAAAGTCCTCCTCATGCAACTTCCAGGCGATGGCTCCGGAAGGGAAAAAGCCGTATTTATTGTTTTTACCAAACTTGGAAGCGCCGTCTACCCTGCCGGTAAAAGTAAGCAGGAGCCTGTTGTCAAAACTGTAATTGATGCGCCCCAGGTAGGATTTGATGCCCCAGTTCGACTCACTGGTGCCAGAAGGTTGCGGGTTGAGGGCACTTCCCAGGCTATGCCAGCCGGTGCGGTTGTCCGGAAAATCGAGCGCGAAAGCAAACAATCGCTCGGAATGAAATCCCTGATAGGTATTGCCGAGCAAAAGGTCATAGGTGTGGCGTTTGCCGATGGTATTGGCATAGGTCAGGGTAAACTCCGTGAGCCAGCTTTGGCCATCTACCGTAGCCACAACAGCATCGCCATTGTTCGGCTTCGATCTTAGTATGTAATTGGGAACAAAGCGATTGTCTTTTACCGAAAAAGCGTCGACGCCGGCACTGGCTTTAAAATTCAATCCTTTCGCCAGGTTTACAATGGCATAAACATTGCCAATGGCCCGCAGATTGTTGGTCACGTTGTCGGTTTCCAGCGCATCCGCTACCGGGTTGCCAATGTTCCGGCCACGGTCGTCTTGTAAGGTGTATCCACCCGCTACCGCCGGATTGAGCACCGGCAACGTTGACGGGAACAGCAGCGCGGAGGAGGTAGCGCCTGGCAGCAGGGTGCCTGTTCCGGAACTTTGCGCACCGGTTAGTACACCATTTGATTTGATTTTACTCAGGCTGATGCTGCTGCCAACCTTTACCCGCTTGTTAACTTTCTGGTCAAGATTGGAACGCAGGTTGAAGCGTTCAAAATCGGAATTCAGGATAATCCCATCTTGTTGGTAATACCCGCCGCTGATGGAAAACTGCGTATTCTCGCTGCCGCCATTTGCGCTCAACTGGTAACTTTGCATCGGTGCTGTCCGGAAAATGGCCTCCTGCCAATCCGTGCCTTTGCCAATATTCTCTGGTATCAAATACCGCACGTCGAACGGCAATCCGGAATCTTCGCTGTATTTATTCATGTAATTGGCAAACTCCTCCCCGTTCAACATTTCCAGCTTCTTGGAAACCTTCTGAATGCCATAATAGGTATCGAACGAAATGGTGGATTTGCCCGCCCGGCCCCTTTTGGTGGTGATGAGCACCACGCCATTCGACCCGCGAGAGCCGTACAAAGCGGTGGCAGAAGCATCTTTCAGGATTTCGATGCGCTCGATATCGCCCGGACTGATGGCTGACAAGCCATTCAGGCCCGAGCCGGCGGTGCCACCGGCATTGGTTTCGCCATTGTCGCTGGTGATGAGCATTCCGTCAATAACATACAAGGGTTCATTGCCAGCATTGATGGAGCTGCTGCCCCGAATCCGGATGGATGTTTGGCCGCCTGGCCGGCCGCTTACCTGGGTCACTTGTACCCCGGCTGCGCGCCCCTGCAATGCCTGATCGAGTGAAACCGGCGCCGTGCGGTTCAAATCTTCGGAAGAGATGGAGGAGATCGAGCCCGTCAGGTCGCTTTTCTTTACCGTGCCGTAAGCCACGATCACAACGTCTTTCATCAGCCCTGCGCTGGGAAGCAGCGCGATGTTGTACACCGATTCGCTGCCGAGCACCAGCTCCTTTTTTTCAAAGCCAACATAACTGATCACCAGGGTAGCCCCCGATTCGGCGCTCAGTTCAAAATTGCCACTGTTATCCGCAGACGTCCCTTTGGTTGTGTTTTTGATGACGACCGTAGCGCCGGGAAGTGGAAAACCATCTTCTGCGGAAGTGATTTTCCCGGTGATCTGTTGGGCCTGGGAAACGAAACAACAGCCCGTGAACAGTAAGAGTAGGAGTAAGGATCGTCCCATTTTTTTTGACGTTAATCGATGAATAATTGGATGTGAAAGCTACTTTGTGGCCCGCGGGATTATCTTCTTTCAATATCTATCGCATAATTGAACCCATCACCTTTGTAATACACCTTGTTGAACTCTATCACCCGGCCATCGGTGTCGAACACGAGCCGTTGTCGAAACAGCAAAGGGGCGCCAATCTCAACGCCTAATTTGAGGGCAAGGAACGCATCAGCCCTGATGGCGCTGATTTCTTCTCTCGATAATGCCACGATAACGGCAAAATCTTCTTCCAGCATTTGATACAGAGGCTTGGAAAAATCTTCCTGACCAGACATTTTTAAGCGCGGGTGAAACCACGAAATCGTCAATAAACTTGGTCCGGCAGCAGTGCCCCGCAAGCGGGACATTCGGATTAATTTGATGCTTTTTTTGATGTTAAAAGCCGTTGCCAGTTCCTCGCCGGCGGCTATGTTTTGAACCTCCAGTTCGAAATTTACGACCTCAATGCCCTGCGCCTGCATCTCTTTGGTAAAACTCCACCAACTGTCCAGTTTCGTTGGTATGCGCTTGCCGACGACTTTTGTGCCAAAGCCTTTTTTCCTGACGAGCAAGCCCTCATTTACCAACTTGCTGATGGCATGGCGAACCGTATTGCGGGCAATTCCGAGCTTTTCAGCAATGTCTACTTCCCTCGGCAGCAGCTCCCCATTTTGATAATGAGGTTGTTCAATCAACTCACGCATCATCCGCTCCACCTTATTGTGCAGCGGCGCTTTGCTTTCGGTATCGATCTTCATAAGCGCAAGCGAGTATGTTTAAACATACGACAAATGTACGCTAGTTTTGGAGGCATCCAAATTTTAGGAATTATTTTTATTTTTTTGGGGGAAAGGCGAAACAGGTCAAGCTCATCGAGCGGGATTTGCAGACCTTGTCCGATCCGAAGGTTTTGAAAGCTTTTTTAAAAACCTATCATTTTTTTCAGTCACCAAGCAGAAAAGTACAGCAGAAAGACCATTACGCATTGTCTGAATCCCGAGCTTCGTGATTTAAACACGGCGTTATATTCTCTTACCTAAACGCTTATCTTGCACCCCGTACACAATTAGCAAGTATTGATGAAGAAAACCATCGCCATCCTGCTATTTATCCTGCTGTCCTACCCCCTCGCTGCGCAAACGGCGGCAAGCGTGACCCCGCTTTCCGTCAAAGATGGGCTGTACCGCTATGACGGCGCCCGTTTCGTGGTGTTCTCGCCCGACCCGTTCAACGCTTTCGCCATTGGCGGCGGCGAAGTACAACTGGGTTGGAATGTATTAGTTTCTTATGAATGCCAATTGGTAAAATCACAAAGGAGTGCAACCCTAAACTCACTGGGTGAATCGATACGGCTGGCAAATGATTTTTAAGTAATAAGCCTTAGTCTGTGTGGATATGAGTTTTGAAATTCATGAAACAAAAAAAAATAAACAATTCGTTTTAATTTGTTTTGTAGATTCTTCTCCCATATCTTGCACCCAATTACGTTGGAGGTTCGTTTTATGTTTACTAAGATATATTGTGATCCGGTAAAACATTTTTATTTTAACTGATGTGAAACACTCTCTTTTGCCTAATTTTACAAAAATATAAATGCAAATCCTTACGGAAGGAAAATCGAAAAATGGGCAAAATCGCGCCGAATCTATTGGGTCGTCTCAGACTACTCAAAAGAAGCGAATTGGTATAAATACAACCGTTATTAATGCGGAAAGCAATTTAATTGAGATCACTGATGAGAAACAGATTACATTATATAATCAACTATTTCCTTCTTTAGAAACAAACAATCAACCCGCAATCGCTGCTTCAAATCGCCCTTGGGATGTGTTTACACAACCTTCATCGAATGAAGATATTTCCGATCTAACTCATGTAAGTTTATTCTCCGGCTGTGGAGGATTTGATCTAGGATTCCATCAAGCTGGTTTTAGAACTGTTTTCGCAAACGACATCGACCCCAATGCTTGTCTGACCTATCGTGAAAACATCGGAGAAATCTTTGATGAAGATATTCGCACGATTAAAATTCCTACACTGCCTGTTCGTCCTGATGTCCTGACAGCGGGGTTTCCATGTCAACCATTTTCAAATGCTGGATCAAGAAAAGGAATCACCGATGATCGCGGAACTTTATATGAAACTGCACTAGACTTCGTGCGTACTTTAAAACCGAAATGCGTAGTTTTCGAAAACGTTCGAGGACTTCTCTCATTTAAGCACGGCGAAAGACTTTTGATTGAAGAAATTTGTGAACAACTCGATGAGTTAGGTTACAGCGTAGTTTTCAGTTTGATTGATGCCTCTCGTCATCACGTAGCTCAGAAAAGGTTACGATTGCTGATTGTTGGAGTGGAAAAATCAAGCACGATGGGACATTTTTCTTTCCCTAGCCCTGTTGACAGAAACGATTTGAGTTTGAAGCATACTATTCTCGATTTGGACGATAGTATTCAAAACCAAACCGAGTTAATGCAATTAAATCCACAAGCTATACTTATTGGTGCAATGGTTCCCGAAGGGGGTTCTTGGAAAGACATACCTTATGAAAAGCTTCCTGATCGACTCAAAAGAATATCGGATAACATAGAGCGTTACCGGTGGCCTAAATTTTACAGACGATTCCATCGCGATGAAATTGCGGGGACAATTACGGCATCCTTCAAACCTGAGAACGCGGGTGTTTGGCATCCCATACAAAAGCGTATTTTTTCCGTTAGAGAAATCGCCAGAATTCAATCTTTCCCAGATTGGTTCAAGTTTGAAGGACGGACGATTAAGTCAAAATATCAACAAATAGGCAATGCAGTACCTCCTCGATTGGCCTATGAAGTGGCACTCCAAATTAAGTCTGTACTCAACGGCGAAGACCTTAGAAACAATTCTGGGTATATTACCTACGATCAATTTATTCGCTCAAAAAAGCCCCTACGCGCTTGCGATAGAGATGTGGTTTTTTCGGAAGAAAAGCCCAGAGTATAAACCAATGGAAAACACAATCAAAACAATATGGCTAAGTATCTTAATCCTGAACTTACCAGTCGCTCGTTCAAAAGACTATCCTCCAGAAAACGCATAGGAAAAACACCTAAAGAGCGCACTTCGGTACTCATGTTTTTTCTATCCATCGATGCCGCTTGCAAGCACTTCGCAGTCGAAGGGCTGGACTTAAATCCAGATAGTTTGGAGGGCAAAAATAATCGGAAACAGGTTGAGCTTGAATTCACTAAACTCGTATTAGTAGAAAACGACAACAGTACCTTTAAGCAAGTCGCCGAACTAGGTAAAATCGATGTCGGCGGGGCTAACCCCGAAAAAAGAATTTCCTCCAATTTTTTTACTGTGCCTTTAAAAAAAGCTTCGGGTCAAACCGAACCTTATTATTACCCTCGTCGCCCATCCGCACCGCTGCTTAAAATGGGTCTTGCTGCAACACAGAAAAAGTGGGGCGTAGAATTTCACGATAATTGGTCGTCAAACTTTCCGGTATTATTGTCAGAAGTAAAAGACCCAACTCCATTTTTGGATTTGGCTATTTTTGTTTGCCGAGATTGTAAGTGGGATGATGAAACCGTAGATGTAATTTTGGCGATCAATGAACAGATTAGAAAACGGTTCACGAGAAAACTATCAGAGTATTGGACTTCAAGACTTGAAAAAGAAAAAATCATGGCTCATCACTTGGATACTCCATTCATTGACCATCATTCTCTTTTTGTGAATTCGTTTATTGAAGATGTCCCGGATGGGAATAAAATTTATACTCAAATGAATAAAACAGAACTTATAAATCGAATCTATGTCCTAGAGGAGATTTTAAGTGAATATAGAATAAAGTATTAACGCTTATAACGAATTTAACATGTCTGCCAAACCACTATTTTTGTTAGATGCCCCTACCCCCCAAATTAAACACAGACTCTTCAAAGGCAGAAGGATAATTGTTTGGGAGGGTAAAGTTAAAATTTCCGCAATTGATGGCTGGCTTGATAACCCAAGAATAGAGCTCGCCAAAAAGAAATTTTTGTCTCGCGTAGGTGGCAGACCGCTTACTCAGGATGAAATTTTTGATTTGATGAAAAATGAATTAGAGGTTAAGCTGAAAGATTTAAGAGACGACATCTTGGAAAATGGATTACGAGAGCCACTTGTATTATCCTATAACGGAAAGTTACTCGACGGTAATAGAAGATTCTTCGCCATTAAGTACGCCTTAGACGGCATGAACTCGTCCGATCCAAACCGTCAAGACTTAGAATCAATAGACGCATATATTCTTGCCGAAAACACTACCGAAGAAGATGAACTTCATGTATTGGTTGAAGAAAACTTCTCTCCATCATTAAAAATTCAATGGCCGGATTACGTTAAGGCCATGAAAGTAGTAGAAGCCCATGACGAAGGAATGACCCCAAAGCAAATTGCGGAGAAATTTAACTGGACAAAAAGTAAGATTAATGAAACGCTTAGAATCTATGAATTGATAGAAGAATTTAAAACATTTGCAACTAGCGAGGTAAATCAGGAAGACGAATCTGGCGGAGGCTTCGGTATTTCTGAACAAGAGGCCGAGACAATTGCCGCTAAAAATTATCAATATTTTAACGAGGCGCAAAAATCTTTTTTTGACCCTCTCAAAACCGACTTCGATTTTAAGGTTCAATTCTACAAATGGGTACACGAAGGAAAATTTTCAAGTTTTCCGGAAGTTAGGATAGCACATATTGCTTGGAACCACCCTGAAGCCAGAGCGGCCCTATTGCAATCCGATCCATCCGCCGCAAAATCTGCAAAAGCCATCCTTGATTATAATAGTCGGATAGTGCGAAGCACGGATGAGGCGACCGGAAGAATCGAGACCTTCGTTAAATTTCTACGGGAAATGACTGCTACTGAAATAAAATTAATTCCCCCAAGTACACGTGCCAATCTTGAGCAGGCATTAGAGTTAGTAATTAAAATGAGCAGAGTCGCATCTGAATAATAATGAAAGTAAGGATTGAAAACGGTTTAGTTCGAATAGCCAGTATCGGTCTCGAATTGTTGAAACTCAAGACTCAAATTTCTCAACGTATCGGTTCAATGCTGGTGTCAGGAAAAGACTTTATCTCTTTTCCCGTGTCCTCTCTTCCGCTTGTCGAAGACCTGATTGATAAAAGTGAAGTTGAGGAACTTGTAAAGGAGGCGTTGCACCGATTTGAGTTACATGAAACTGCCAGAACGAAAGCCTTGGAAATAATGGCTAACCCAAACCAGGCTTCTTTGTCCGGTATATGGAACGATATACTCGAACCGGCGCAAGCAACCGCCGTTGAAGCCATGATTATTCCCGGCCTGCTTGGACTTTGTTTATTTGACGAACAAGGGAGTGGGAAAACTGTAATGACTATTGCCGCCTTCGATATACTTAGGGATTTAGAAGAGATTGATGCAATGATCGTTGTCTGTCCTAAGAGTATGGTTGGTGAGTGGCCGAAAGACATAAAGAGATTTCTTGATGAGAAATATACCATAGTAGTTGCCGATGGCGCCCGTCGATTAAAATACGAAGCAGGGCTAAGTGAATTTGACGTTTTGGTAACGAATTACGAAGGAGTAGAGACAATGTTGGTTTCGTTAATAGCCAGAGCATCTACTCGTCGTTATCTACTCGTAGTTGATGAATCTTACTATTTGAAAAACAGCGAATCGTTACGTTCAGAGACAGCCACTCGGCTAAGGGCTGGATGTCAAAGATGTTTTGTTTTGTGTGGTACTCCCGCACCCAATTCCGCTCATGACCTGATCAATCAATTTGATTTAGCGGATATTGGATATACGTTTGGCGGATTCAAAAAAACAAACGAGCCTGTTAAAGATTGGGATAAGATCGCCTCGCTAGTAGAAGCAAAAGGACTGTTCATTAGGAGGTTAAAACCTGAAATTTTACAACATGTGCCGGATAAAAATTTTCATGTTATACGAATAGAGTTGGCTGGCAAACAAGCCTTGATGTATGACAAGGCTCGTGCTGATTTAGAATTGGAGCTACGAAATCTCAACAACGAGACGTTTAAAAAACGATTGACGACTTACTTCCAGAGACGTGCGGCATTGCTTCAAATCTGTTCGTGCCCAGGCGCTATCGATCCGACGATTTCAGACGTACCGGTCAAATATGTCGCACTCGATGAACTTTTAGAAAAATTGATTTCGCAAGGCAGGAAAGTTGTCTTGTGGACTTTTTACAAGAAGAGCCTGGATGAAATTCAGGAGAGGTATCTAAAGTACAATCCGGTTAGAATAGACGGTTCAGTAACATCGTCGGTTTCAAGAAGAGAAGCGGTTCGTTCGTTTCAGGAGGACGCAACTACGATGTTGTTCATCGGTAATCCTGCCGCTGCGGGAGCAGGTATTACCCTACATGCCGCATATGATGCTGTATATGTGTCATATTCAAATCAAGCGGCGCATTATCTTCAGTCACTCGACAGAATTCACCGACGGGGCCAGGTCGCCGACGAAGTCAACTATTACCTTTTAGTTTGTAAAAATACTATTGAAGAAACCGAAATAATCCGATTGAGAGGGAAAGAATTGCGACAACACGACTTACTAAGCGATCACATACCTTGGCCGACGTCACTTGATGACGCCCTGGGCGAACTTAATTCTCATGCCTGAATTGGTTTGGATTCTGGATAACCGAAAAGGTTCATTTTTCGGAAATAAAGGTGTTTCCAGCAACTACATAGTTCCTAAAAACGACCTAGTTGTTGACCAGCGGTTGTTAGCTGGTAATATTCTTTGGATTGTTTTGCGCGGAAATGATGACCGACTACTGAAAGTCATAAAAATTAAAAAAGTTGAGCGAATACTTGAAGGATACCATTCAGACGACTTTCTTATATCAGCAGAGCTTACCGAATCATTCAAGCTCGTTTCTGATTATTCATCTGCAACCAAGTACAAGGTATTAAGCACGCGAACCTTGAGTTTAGGAATATCCGAGATAGAATTCGATGTATCAGAAACGTTTCGCTTGCTTGTTAAAAGTACCATTCAAATTAAGTTAACTTCAATTCCTGAAAAACTTTTTACTGATATAGATTTGCAGCTGTTACCACATAATCGCTTGCAACTGGCCAAAGCTGCTATCAGAACAATTACGGCGCACTTGACGTTAGACCAAGTCTGGGCGAATGGTACTGGAGACAAATTAGGAGCATTTGCAAATTTTGCCTATTCTATTATTGCTAAAAAGAAGAGTAGTCAAAAAGCCGCTGAGGTGGTTACAGAGTTGAAGACTTTTGATCCTATGTCTATTCTATTCAGACAAATAGCACACAAGGATCATTCTCTTGGTAAGGTTGATAAATCAAAACCACCGAGTGTTGATATCGAATTCACTGAAATCGAGCCGGATAATATCTACGCTAGGGAGTTTCTGTTTATAGATTCAAGATTCATCGGTTTAGAAGAAGCTCTTAACAAAACGGAACATGCGGAAAAAATTCATCAGGAAATGCTCAAAGACATTTCGAAGTTTTTAATCGGCCGTGGGATAATTCCATATGAAAGCGGTTCCATTGATTTGATGTACAGCTTGGAAGATAGCTTGAATGTTTTTGAGATAAAAAGCACCAATACCAATAATATTTTAGCTCAGGCCGCCAAAGGCGCATTCCAATTGGCTTGCTATCAAAACGAATTGAGTAAGAATTACATTAAGATGAACGCTCAATTGATTCTTCACAAGACGGAAAGTAATGAAATTGAAGAGTACGCTTTAGATGCTTTACATCGTCTTGGGGTTCGTACTTTGTTTTACGATCCAACCAAGGCTTGGCCAAATAGAGTAAAAGACATACTCACGGTTTAATGTATACAAACATTAATCGCTATATCAGGGCATTGCCAATACAGGCATTGATATTAGCGCCCTGCTTGATGTTGTCACCAAGCAGAAAAGTACAGCACAATGCCCACACCACCTCAATACTGCTCCAAACTTAAAAAAATCCGAGCGCGGCGGCTAATTCCGGCCTAAGCACTGCACTTTGCCCAATGTCGTTGACTTAGCGATTTTGATGTCGGCACTGTAGTAGATTCCGCCTTGCCTGGTCTTCCACCCCTCCCGCCAAGCACCCCGAACCCTCCCCAAGCCGCCCTGCTTGAGTTGTCACCAAGCAGAAAAGTACCGCGCAATGCCCACACCACCTCAATACTGACCCCAAAATGCTACGGTAAGGCATCAGCAAAATCCATTATTCGCGAAGCAAAATCAATTAAGTTCTTAATGCTCACGTTCAGGGTATCCAATCATATTTAGGCACCATGCTGTACTTTTTCGCTTGATGACAGCACCAAGCAAGGTGGGGAAAAACCTCTTTCCAGAAGACCTAAAGCTTCACAGCGCCCAGTGATTGTTTACTCAGTCAAACGACAGGAATTCCTTAATATCGGGCGCATTCAGACAACGGTTTTACAATTTAACACTTAGGTTACCATAAATGCATTTTTATTATCGTACATTTATGCACCTGCTTAATGTGTGAATTATCCCGAATTGTCACACAGAGTCGGTAAATGTAAAATTCATTTATTCATCAAAAACAATCATTTATACCTATGAAAAAAGAAAATGTTTTCGCCCCCCCCCACATCCCAATTCTCCAGAATTTCGCCAACCCTCCGGTGGCTAATAATTTGTGTGGCAGCCTTCCTTGCACAGCCCGTTTCAGCATCGTCAATCGACCCTCCTAAAAATGCAGATTGTCAAACGAATGAAGTGCTTATTACCATGCCAAATAATAACTTGAAAATTTGTAACTTCACTTTTACAACGGAGATAAGGATCGTCCACAATTATCCGGAATCGCATACATACAGGGTAGAATTCCTTACGGAGGTTGGTGCTTTCAGTTATTTAGATGACGGAACCTTGCAGAATGTCACCTACACCCCCCAACCGAGCGGCTTAATAAAAGTCGCAGGCGATCTGGTTTCTGTTGTAGTTCCACCACTTCCCCCGAACGATGCCACAGTTACAACGCATACCTTGACATTTAACAGGGATGGTTCTTTCGCTATTGCGAAATATTTTACCATTGAAGTAAAGGATTTGGATTGCAACCCGGTTTATATCGAAGAAGAAACACTTGTGTTTTTTACAGATCCATTTGTAGATTTGAGGCATGTATCCGCAACCTTATTAAGTGACCTTCTCGCGCAACAAATTATTTCGCCATTTGGGGGAGATGGAAGCTTGCCCAACTTGCTCATTGACGATGAATTGGTGATTGATGTGCCTGCGTCATTCATTGGCGATCCCAATATTTTTCGGGATGTAACATTTATGCCTGGCGCCAGCATTCGTATAGCATCGGAGAATCCCGGAGCAGGGCTACAACCAAATCTTTTCGCTTTATTTACAAATTTTCATACTTGTCCCGGCGCGGATTTGGCGGAGGGAATTGTAGTTGACCCAAGAGGGGCGGCGGGAATACCCCTTACGAAATTGAACATGACGAATTCAACCATCCAGGATTGCCGTTTCGGAATCCGGGCCAAGCCCAATTCAAGTTTGCGCTTGGAAAACAACGATTTTGTGAACAACTACATCGGCATCAAACTGGACATGGCTGGTGCTGCAACTGGTCAAGAACGCGTCAGGATCGACGGATTTACCGGCAATAGTTTTTTGACGGATGGCGCATTGAAACCTGCGCATAAAGGAATGACCGAAGCCCTTGAAACGCGTGGCTACGCTGGAATCTGGCTTAACAAATACCTGGACTTCAATGTGTTCGGGAGCACTTTGTCCGGAGGCAACAGTTTCTCCATGCTTGCCAACGGTATCATCGCCTACAATTCCACGGGAAACCTCGGCAATATGACCTTTGATGACATCCAGTCTGCTGGCACTCCAGTTTATCCCTTGAAAGGTTATGGAATTTACCTGACAGGCAAAGGCAGCGGGCCTCGTTGGTTCAATATCAATGAGTTCTGGACCAATATGACTTTCAACAATTGCAAGACGGGCATATACTCCGCCAGCCATGCCCTCAATGTAGAAAATGTGACAATGACAAACGTGGATGTAGGCATCGACCTTTCACGTTCTCAAACCAGGGATATTGTGATCGACGGAAACACAATCACAGCAAGCAAGGTCGGTGTCCGGTCTTTTTTGAATGAGCCGGTTCATGACATTAGTGTTATTAACAACAACAACGTGACCATTACCGGTCTGGCTTCCGGCACAGCGCCCGTGAGCGGTATAGAAATGGAAGAAGGCGGCCTTTCAGGAACCTCTGGAAGAGGCTGGTTGCTCACACGCAATACCATTACCACGCAAAAAGGCGGTAATGGCATATCGTACCGCAATGGCCTGTTCGGTGATGTTATCGGGAATACGGTCAACAACAGTGGCACTGTGCCTGGCGGGCCTTACAAAGGCATCCGGGTGCTGGGCGCAGGGTTCACGGAGGTAAATTTCAATGATGTGACACAATCGACGTCCACCGCAGGCACATCCTCCTCCCACGCCATCTACTCCGCTGCCGGCTTCGCCAACGGATTTGATTGCAACTGCGTTGCGAATACAGGTGTGGGCATGCAGTTTTACGACATGGCCGATTACACCAACACTGTACGCGGAAACAATATTAATGACCATGGCGACACGGGCCTACAGCTCGGCGACGATGTACAAGGCAATGTATTTATCGGCACACAATACCATACCGGCAATAGATGGAATTTGGCACTGATACCGCCTAGTGGGTTTGGCGGGGTGCATTGGGGTGGTTCGCCTCAAATTATTAGCGCTTCTAAATTCTTTGTCGATCCTAATGAGCAGGGCGGGGCGTTGAGCCCTACTGTTGACCCTGATGAGTGGTTTCAAAAAGATCCTACCCCTGAACAATCCTATTCCTGCATCAATGCTTGCATCCCTCCAGCTGCTATCACGCCTTTTAGCGGTGAAGGAGATGTGCCGACCTTACTCGATCAGATGATCGCCAGCGGTGCGCTGCCGACCGATGGCTGGGCGAATGAAACAAACTGGAAAGGCGCGTACAGGCTTTACCGCAAGATGTTGCGCCGACCAGCCATCGAAAACTACGGCGCTCCCTACGCAATTTTCAAGGCTGCGAACACGAACCTTTCGACCGGAAAAATGGCTTATATTGCCGAACAGAAATCTAAACTTTTCGATATGACCGGCACGGAATACACGAACCTCGAAAACTACCGGGTCACTGTCCGGCAACAAATGGCCAACATTCTTGCCCTTGATATCCAGTTGCAGGAAGGCGATACCATCAATGAAAGCGCGTACAATTCCCTGCTGCTGCAACGATCTGACACACAGGTACAATACGACCAGTATTCTGCAGGGCTGAAAACGGCACGACAGCAAACGATTCAATCCCTGCTGCAATTCAACGCAGGCGCTTCAACGACCGGAAGTGTGCCAGCAGCCAATCATAAAACCTTGAACGTCATCGTATTGACCATGCTTGCCAATGATGTAGAATGGGCACCCACGGATATTGCTGCAATAACGCTTATCGCCGAACAGTGCCCGCTCGAAGGCGGAGATGCGGTGTATGAAGCCCGCGCCATAATAGCCTACCGCACAGGGGAAGACTTCGACGACTACGAACTTTGTAATACCGGCCAACGATATGCCCGTAATCGGAATGGGGACATTTCAAGGAAAAGCGATATTGCATTATATCCTAACCCGACAAACAGGGATGTTTTCTGGACTAATTCTCAAGACCTGCCTGTTACGGTAAAGATATTCAACGCGCTCGGTCAATTGCAAATCACGAGAAAAACGACCGATAGCCATCTGGATTTGAATGCATTGCCGCAGGGGGTGTATCACTTCCAGATTCTTACCTCGGCCAATGAGCTGTTGTACAACGGCAAAGTTTCACTTGTGAAATAATTTTATTTTCATAGTGCGGCTGTAGCGTCCCGGACACGTTGCAGCCGCCCTTTTACTATTTACGAACATGAAAAACTACCTGGTTTTTATATGGATAATGTTTTGCTCAATATCAGCTTTTGCACAAAAAGAAGACCTGACCTGGGTGTTCGGGTATAGATATACCACCCAGCCCGTAGCTAACGGTATTTATTTTCATTTTAACGACTCTTTGACCATTGAATATAAATCAAAGCCGATGTCGCTCACAGAATCCAACGCTTCCATCTGTGATTCCAGCGGCAATTTGTTGTTGCTCTCGAATGGCTGTTATATCGAAACCGGGGACGGCGTTATGGTAGAAAACAGCGATAGCCT
>JBBRWA010000090.1:0-19010 GCA_038246345.1 Chitinophagales bacterium | reverse complement strand
GAAACACCACCTTTTCTACTCTACCCTATTTATTGCCAATTTGCTCCTTTTTTGGAGTCCTGATTTGGTGTCAGCCCAATCAGTACCAACGCCTGCTGAACTTCGGATGACGGGATTTGAGCAGCGCAATGCCTTGAAATCAAATTCATTGTTAACTTCAATAACCGCAGAAAATATCGGCCCCAGCATATTTTCCTGCCGGGTTACCGATGTGGATGTCAACCCAAGCGATCCTACGGAGATGTATGTCGCTTATGCTTCCGGCGGCTTGTGGTATAGCAAAAACAATGGCACCCGATTCAGCCCTGTTTTCGACCATCAAGCAAGTATGACCATTGGCGACATCGCCGTGGATTGGATCAAGAACATAGTTTGGGTGGGCACTGGTGAGGCTAATAGTAGCCGTTCCTCTTATGCTGGCACGGGCATGTACCGCAGTGCCGATGGCGGTAAAACCTGGGAGCAGCGCGGTTTGCTGGAAAGCCACCATATTTCAAGGGTTATTTTACACCCAACGGATCCAAACACCCTCTGGGTAGCCGTGCTCGGGCACTTGTATTCGGCAAATGAAGAACGAGGTGTTTTCAAAACTACCGACGCAGGGAAAACCTGGCAACGTACCCTTTTTGTAAACGACAACAGCGGCGGCATCGACCTCGTGCTCGATCCCAATGACCCAAACACCCTATACGCAGCTACTTGGGAACGCAGCCGCCGAGCCTGGGATTTTCAGGGCGCAGGCGAAGGCTCGGGTATCTGGAAAAGTACCGATGGAGGCAACACCTGGGCAAAGTCCAACACCGTCGCGAGTGGCTTCCCCACCGGGGCTAAAATTGGCAGAATTGGCCTTGCCGCGGGCAAGAAAAATGGCAAAACAGTGCTTTACGCCTGCCTGGATAACCAGAATTCTAAACCCAAAAAAGACAGCCCGAAAGAAGATGTATTGAGCAAAGACGACTTGCGCAGTATTTCAAAAGCAGACTTTTTGAAACTTTCAGAGGAAACGCTGGCCGACTACCTGGAACAAAATGGTTTCCCGGAGAAATACAACGCCAAAAAAGTCAAAGGCCTGGTGGAGAAAGACAAACTCAAGCCAATTGCTTTGGTGGAATACCTGGAAGATGCCAACAACAACCTGTTTGAAACGGACTACATCGGTGCGGAGCTGTACCGTAGCGAGGATGGTGGCGGTACCTGGAAAAGAACCCACGAAGACCCTATTGAACAGATGCACTTCACCTATGGCTACTACTTCTCCAATGTGCGCTGTATGCCGGAAGATGCCGACAAAGTGTACATGATCGGATTCTACATTATCAGCTCTGACAACGGTGGCAACAATTGGAAAAACATCAATGGCGACAATGTACATGTAGATCACCACGCTTTATGGCTCAACCCCGCACGCCCGGGCCATATCATCAATGGCAACGATGGCGGCTTGAACATCTCCTGGGACAACGGCGAATCCTGGATAAAATGCAATAACCCAGCCGTGGGTCAGTTCTACGCCATTGCTACAGACGATGCAAAACCGTACAATGTATATGGTGGCGCGCAAGACAATGGCGTATGGAAAGGAAGCTCCAACTACAAGCCGTCTGACGATTGGCACCAGTCGGGCCAATACCCCTATAAATCCATCATGGGCGGCGATGGCATGCAAATTCAAGTAGATACCCGCGACAACAACACCGTATACACTGGCTTCCAATTTGGCAACTACTTCAGGGTCAACAGATCCGACGGAAGGCCCGTTGCGATTTCACCCAAACACGACCTGGGAGAAAGGCCATTGCGTTTCAACTGGCAAACCCCAATTTACTTGAGCCGACACCAACAGGATGTACTGTATTTGGGTGCCAACAAATTGTATCGCTCCTTCAACCAAGGCCAAGACTGGGATGCTATTTCCGGCGATTTGACCCTGGGCGGCAAACCTGGCAATGTCCCGTATGGCACCTTGACGAGCATCCATGAAAGCCCGCTCAAGTTTGGGCTGCTGTACGCCGGCTCCGATGATGGCCTCATCCATGTCACCCGCGACGGTGGCGAAACATGGACCAAAATCTCAGACAACCTGCCCCAAAACCTTTGGGTGTCACGGGTACAAGCCTCTGCTCATGTGCGCTCCCGCGTGTACACAAGCCTGAATGGATATCGTTGGGATGATTTTGGGTCTTATCTTTATACGTCAGAAGATTATGGCCAAACCTGGCAAAAAATTGGCACCGACCTGCCCGCAGAGCCCATTAATGTCGTGATTGAAGACCCCAGCAACCCAAACCTGTTATACGTTGGTACTGACCACAATTTGTACGTTTCCCTAGACCGTGGAAAGACCTTTCAAACTATAGACCCAGCCTTCCCTGACGTACCGGTGCATGATTTGGCAGTACAAGCCAGCGCCAAAGAGTTGGTGATTGGTACCCACGGAAGGTCGATGTTTAAAGTAAATGTTGAATTGCTGCAACAACTTGATGCCGAGCTATTGGCTAAAACCGTTCATGTCTTTGACATTTCAAAAAGAAAATACAACAAGAACTGGGGGAAGCAGCAGCCGTACAAAACGCTAAAAGACCCCGTCCAGGCGGTCGATTATTATGTGTCTTCTGTAGGCAAAGTGAAATGGAGTGTCCGAGAAAAAGAGTCCGGTCAGGAATTGAACGAAGGGGTGCTAAATTGTGTTCAGGGACTAAACAAGTTTGAATATTCGCTGTCTATTCAGGACGCTGCGGTAAAAAAATACAAAGAATCACTGCAAGCGGCACAAAAAGACAAGAAAAAAGCGTTTGAGCTGGAGAAAGCTGACACTGGAAAGGTCTATCTAAGGAAAGGAGCATATACCTTTGCGTTGGTTAAGGATGGCACCGCTGTTGAAACAGATTTAATTATCGAGTAAACGAGGAAAGTGCCTTTCCAATACAAAATGCGTCTCAAGTAAAAACTAAATACAAACTCACACCATTCTAAATCAATTCGTATTAATGAAAAATTTGAAAAACCTTTTTTTGGTGTCGCTCGTGCTTGCTGCGACGGCGCTGACTGGCTGTCTCCATATTATTGAAGAAGCCACCTTCCGCAACAACGGCAGCGGCAACTATAAGATGACCTTCGACATGAGCGAGATGAAAGGCATGATGGACATGATGAAGGGCATGGGCGGTGATGCGGCTGGTTCTGAAACCGGCGATTCGACGAATATGTCCGACGGCGGTGATTTCACCCCACCTCCTGCACCAGCTCCTGAAGAGGATCCAATGGCAGGCCTTAGCGATCAATTTAGTGGCGTGACCGAGCTGTTGAGTAAAGTAGATGGTATTACCAACGTTGTAGAGATCAAGGACACAACGACCTTTAATTTTGGTTATTCCTTTAATTTTGCCAATGTCGCAGCCCTAAACCGCGCATTAAAGATTGTTGGGAAAGACAAGTTTGAAACCAAGAACGAAGAAACATTTAAATTCAACGGCAAAAGTTTTGAGCGCCTGAACGTGGGTGACATGAGCTCCGAAATCAAAAACGCCATGGCCGGCGGCGGTGATGAGGGCGAAGACGATGAAGGCCAGGCCGACATGATGAAAATGTTCCTTGCAGACATGAGCTACAAGCAGATTTACCACTTTCCTGACCGCAAGGTGAAAAAATCAGACAACAAGTTTGGTGAAGTAGAGGACGATGGCCATACGTTAACCGTCAAACTCAAGCCTTTTGACGAAGAGCAACAAAAGAATAAGGCTTCGGTGGCTGCTAAGGTGAAACTGAAATAAGGTTTAGCCTCGAATATTTAACCCTATACTCCTAGATGGGAGCAGTACGTAATTTTAAACACATAGGCACATAGGGACATAGAAAACATAGCTTTAAAAGTTGGCACCCCTATGTTTTCTATGTCCCTATGTGTCTATGTGTTTAAAAAAATATGTGTCTAAGATCAAGGTTTTATTGAAGCACCACATCATCCAATCAAATACGCAATCTTGTCCATTCTCTACGAAAACACCCTTGCATTTGCCCGAAAACTCGACGGTCAGGATGCGCTTCAATCGTATCGCAAGCAGTTTATTTTCCCACAACATGCGGGTACAGATGTGCTCTATTTTTGTGGCAACTCCTTGGGGCTTCAGCCAAAAAGTATTCGCGAGGCGCTGTTGTCCGAACTCGATCAGTGGGCCGAACATGGTGTTGAAGGACATTTTCGCGGCGATTTGCCCTGGATGTATTACCACAAATTCCTAACGGAACCTTCTGCGCGTTTGGTGGGCGCCCTACCGCATGAGGTGGTGGTGATGAATACACTCACGGTGAACCTGCACTTGATGATGGTCTCGTTTTACCGTCCAACAGCCTCCCGATATAAAATAGTAATGGAAGCAGGCGCTTTCCCCAGCGATCAATACGCCATGGAAAGTCAGGTGCGTTGGCATGGGTTTGACCCTGCTGAAGCGATCATAGAAGTATCACCACGCGTGGGTGAAGATATTTTACGAACGGAAGATATTCTTGAGGTCATAAAAAAAGAAGGCGATAGCATCGCCACGGTGATGTTCAGCGGTGTCAATTATTATACGGGCCAGTTTTACGACATGAAATCAATTACTGCGGTGGCGCATAGTGTTGGTGCCTACGCTGGGTTTGATCTAGCCCATACCGCCGGCAATTTGCCCCTGCAGTTGCACGAATGGGGCGCAGATTTTGCGGTGTGGTGCAGTTACAAATACCTCAATTCCGGGCCTGGCGGGCCCTCAGGCGTATTTGTACACGAGCGTCATGCCAACAACCCTGCATTGCCCCGTTTTGCAGGTTGGTGGGGACATGATGAAAGCGAGCGTTTTCAAATGCGTAAAGGATTTAAGCCCATGTACGGCGCTGAAGGTTGGCAAATCAGCAACGCTCAAATATTTTCTGATGCGGCACATTTGGCCAGCTTGAAAATATTTGATGCTGCCGGCATAGAAAACCTGCGCAACAAAAGCTTACAACTAACTGGTTATCTCGAGTTTGTACTCAATGAAATCAATTTCGGCACCAAACAATTCCAAATCATCACCCCGATAGACCCGGAAGCCCGTGGTTGTCAGCTATCTTTGTTGACCGATGAACGGGGGCGAGACCTTTTTAATTTCTTAGCTGATAATGGTGCCATTGCCGATTGGCGCGAACCCAATGTTATTAGATTTGCCCCGGTCCCGCTGTACAATTCTTTCGAAGACATTTGGAAAATAGGCGACCTGATCCGGCAGTTTTCAACCAAGAATACCAAATCCTGATATTTTAAACGTTCAAATTCTTCGTAACATTGCAGCGTTTTTTTGATGTTCCCATTCAATATTGTTCAAGTCCTGACTATGAAAAAATTTATCCACCTACTTTTACTTTTTATCCCGTTCGCGATTGTGGGACAATCCACCACAAAGCCAGTTCGACCATTGTTTGACAAAAAAACAGTGGGCGAAATCCGCATCAAAGTCGCCACCAAAAACTGGTCTGAATCCCTTGATTCCCTTCGTATCTATGGCGGCGGTTTGTTGGATGCTACCGTCAGCATTGATGGAGTGTCTTATGAAAACGCTGGAATACGGTTCCGCGGCGACAAATCATACGCTACAGGCTTGAAGCGCAATCCTTTTACCATTAAATTGAACAACACTAATCCAGAACAAAACCATCAGGGATATGGCAGTCTTAAGCTCTCTGCGGCTGTGCGCGACCCTAGTATGGTGCGCGAAGTGTTGTTTCATGAAATTGCGGCCAAGTACATGCCCAGTTCACAAGCCTGTTACACCAAGCTGTTCGTTAACGGTGAATATATTGGCGTGTTTGTGAACCTTGAAAATGTAGAAAAGCAAATGCTGGAGTCCAATTTCCCCATCGGCAAAATAGCTTTTTTTAAAGCAGGTGTTGATTACAAACCTGAAAATTTGGCCGGCGACTGCAAGCAGAACATTTTTGGTTCGCTTGAATACGAAGACAACATAGAGTGCTACAAGGGCAATTTTGAGATGAGTTCTGCCAGTGGATGGGCAGAGCTACAGGAGTTAACCCGACTTTTGGCACAGGGGCCCAAAGAAGTAGAAAAAGTACTGGATGTGGATCATACGCTATGGATGCTTGCCCTTAACAACGTCATGGTAAACCTTAGCAGCTATTCAGGGAACTACAGTATCAACTACTTTTTGTGCCGCGATGCAAACGGCCTTTTTCAGCCCCTTCACTGGGATTTGAACCTGGCTTTCGGCAGCTATAAAAATACGGATAGCGGGAGTGACCTTGATTTGAAAGGACTTCAAACGCTCGATCCCTTGCTTCATGCCGACAATCCCTATAAGCCTTTGATCAGCAAGCTGCTGAGTGATCCTTTAAACCGGAAAATATACCTGGCACATATCCGCCAAATCAATGAAGAAAATTTCTTGAATGGATGGTACGAAAAAAGAGCGCAGGAACTTCAAGGCATGATCGTCGTACCTTTTGACGACGACAAATATAAAACCTACAGCCTGGATGACTTTACGCGCAGCTTGAAAGAAACGGTTGGCAAAAAAAGTAAAATCCCCGGAATTGTAGAACTATTGTCGAAGCGTTCCAAGTTTTTAAAGACACACCCGGAGTTGACCTCCTTGTCTTCCACCGTCAGTGAAATAAAAGTCCTTGGTCGCGGTAAATTTGAAAATCAGGCGCTGAATGCGTTCAATGTTACAGCTAAAGCTGACAGGTTTCCGAAGCGTATGTTGCTCTGCTATCGCTTCAGCGAAAAAGAACCATATACGACCATCCACATGAGTGAAGACAACAACAGTAAAATGCCATCGGGCATGAAAGGTTTTGCCGCCTTGGTGGAAGCTAAAACCATGGATGCTGAGCTCGATTATTATATCATTACGGAAAATGCCGGCACTGTCGGATTTTCACCCGCTGATTACACACACCATGCATACAAAATCAAGTTGAGCGAGTTGAATAAATAGCCATCACTGGTTTGGCTGTTTTCCTGGAAGACTTGCCCCTCTTTCGCCTAACTTTTTCGATTACTACGACACAAACATGATCAAATTAACGCCACTCATTCTCCTACTTAGCTTTGTCATTTTTTATACTTCCAATGTTCACGGGCAAGATTTTTACGGCTCAGGGACACAGGAGGTGCGCCTTGAATTGCCGAAAAAAAATTGGAGCGTCACGCTTGACTCGCTAAAAAAAGCCAATCCAGATGCACGTGCTTTGGGCTCAGCAACTGTGAATGGCCAACGGTTTGATAGCGTTGGCGTGCGTTTTAAAGGCAACAGCTCCTATTTCCGTACCCTTAAAGACACCTACAAAAAGCTTCCTTTTAACGTCAAACTTGATTATAAAGTCAAGACTCAAAAACTAAAAGGGGAACAAACGAGCGTCAAACTTTCCAACGCTTTCCTTGATCCAAGCTTTGTGCGCGAGCCATTATCTTATGAAATCGTGCGCACATACATGCCTGCTCCACTTTGCAATTTCACCAGGCTGTACATAAACAACACTTATTACGGTGTGTATGTCAACTCTGAGTCGATTGACGAGCCATTCATAAAAAAACATTTTGGTGCCGACAATGGGGTTATCGTAAAATGCGACCCCGACAACTGGAAGCGCACCCGGAGCCAATCTGGGTGTCCAAAAGGCGAAAATGCTTCATTGGCCTACCTCAACGACAATATTGGCTGCTATGATGCTTTTTATGAAATGGATGACCCGGCAGGCTGGAAAGATTTGCTCAACCTTATCAAGGTACTGAATAAAACACCGGAGAAAATCGAATCGGTGCTGGATGTCGACCAAACCCTGTGGATGCTTGCGCTCAACAATGTAATGATCAATCTCGACAGTTATAATGGCTCCTTGTCGCACAACTATTATTTGTGGTTTGATACTACTGGACTTGCCCACCCCCTAATATGGGACCTCAATATGTCTTTTGGCGGATGGCGACGCAATTTCAGTTTTGAGGAAATGAAAGACGATGAACTGATCCAGTATCAGCCATTGGCAGAAATTGACAACCCTAAGCGCCCCCTGATTGCCAAACTCCTGCGCATTTCTTTCTACCGGAAAATATACCTGGCCCACTACCGTACCATCATCAATGAGTGGCTGACGAGCGGCAAGCTATACACCCGTGCCAAAGAAATGAGCAAGGAAATAGACCCTTGGGTAAAGCTGGATTCATTAAAGCTGTATTCGTACCCTGAATTCCAAAATGGATTGGACAAACCCATGAAATCTGGTTCAGACAATGTAATCGGCATTCAACAACTCATGTCGAAACGGGCAGAATTCCTGTCCAGCCATCCATTGCTCACCAAGCTCCAACCAAAAATAGAATCGGTGAAGCATAGTAAGGAAGCTGCGGGAATAAAAGTCACCGCGAAACTTACCGATGCAACCAAGGGTGCCTGGCTTTACTACCGTACCGATAAATCTTTTGCATTCAAACGAACGCCCATGCTCGATGATGGCGCCAATGGTGACGCTGTTGCCGGAGACGGTATCTTTACGGTCATGATTGATGCTGCTATTATGAAGCAATACTATATAGCGGCAGAAGGAGAAGAAGGGGCAAGCACGTTCCCGGAGCGGGCATCTTTTGCATACCTTACCGTGGAGTAATCGTTGTTCGTAGTTTGTTGTTCGTTTCCGAGCGTTTGGCTATTGTGGGGTACTTGGCCAAGGGATTTAAAATTGAAATCACCTGAGTATTTTGTGGGGTGAATAGCTACTTTCAAATATAGGATTAAACGCTCGGAAACGAACAACTATCAACGAACAACCAACAACGAAGAATTATTCACTCGTAAATCGGAATTCTATTTTCGGGAAATTCTCCTGCGCTGTTTGCAGTACCCATGAGGTTTCAGCCAGAAAAACTGTAGCGCCTTCGCTGTCAAGCGCGATGTCGCGTTTGCGGCGATCCAGGAATTCTTCCATAGCTTTCGGTTCTGTGGCATGTACCCAGCAAGCTTTGAACAGATTGACGGGTTCATAGCGGCATTTGGCGTTGTATTCGCTTTCCAGTCGGTGTTGAATGACCTCAAACTGCAGCTGGCCTACCGTGCCTATAATACGCCGCCCGTCGCTTTTGCGGGTGAACATCTGGGCTACGCCTTCGTCCATCAATTGATCCAACCCCTTTACAAACTGCTTGGTCTTTAGCGGGTCGGCATTTTCCACATAGCGGAATTGCTCCGGAGAAAAGGCAGGGATGCCTTTGAAATGCAACATCTCTCCTTCGGTGAGGGTATCACCAATTTTAAAATTACCGGAATCGTAAAGGCCCACAACATCACCAGGATAAGCTTCTTCGAGCAGTGTCTTCTTTGAGGCCATAAACATGGTGGGGGCGGGAAATTTCAGGTCGCGGCCCAGGCGTATGTGGCGGTAGTTGGTGTTGCGTTCGAATTTGCCCGAGCATATCCGCAAAAACGCGATTCTGTCGCGGTGCTTGGGGTCCATATTGGCAAAAATCTTGAACACAAAACCCGTCATTTTATCCTCCTCCGGGCGCACAAGCCGTTCCTCTGCGTGGCGCGGCAACGGTGTCGGCGCAATCTCGACAAAACAATCGAGCATCTCTTTCACACCGAAATTGTTGACTGCCGAACCAAAAAACACTGGACATATCTTCCCACTACGGTAGTCTTCTTTGTCAAATTCCGGGTAAACTGTTTCAATTATCTCTACGTCATTGCGCAATTCACGTGCAGCGCTTTCACCCACATGTTTTTCCAATTCGGCGCTGGAGAGGTCTTTCAGTACAATAATCTCCTCCTCATCCTGCTTGCCATGGGAATGGAACAACACCAGCTTCTTTTCGTAGAGGTTGTAAACACCCTTAAATCGTTGTCCCATACCGATGGGCCAGGAAAGCGGGCGCACTTTCACGTCCAACTTCTGCTCAATTTCATCGAGCAAATCAAAAGCATCGTGGCCTTCCCTATCCAATTTATTGACAAAAAAGATGATGGGCGTATCCCGCATCCGACAGACTTTGGTGAGCTTTTCTGTTTGCTTTTCTACCCCATTGGCCACATCCACCACCACAATAGCCGAGTCGACCGCCGTCAACGTACGGTAGGTATCTTCCGCAAAGTCTTCGTGGCCAGGCGTATCCAGGATGTTGATCTGCAAGTTTCTGTATTCGAACCCCATCACAGAAGTACTGACAGAAATACCCCTTTGGCGCTCGATTTCCATGAAATCGGAGACCGTGCTTTTTTTGATTTTATTACTTTTTACAGCACCGGCAGTCTGGATAGCCCCCCCAAAAAGCAGGAGTTTTTCCGTCAGGGTGGTTTTGCCTGCGTCTGGGTGGGCGACAATGGCGAAGGTGCGGCGGCGTTTGAGTTCTGTAAGGAAATTTGACAAGCGTGGAGGTCGTTGATAGTTGTTCGTTGATCGTTGTTCGTTGAACGTTCGCGTTGGGCTTTGTTTTGCTAAAAGGGGGGCAAAAGTAAGGAATTTAAGGGGAGATTTGGGCAGGTTTTTAGGAACTAAGGCTTCTGTAGTTTTCTCAACTTCGCTCGAAATGACAAGTCTTGGAAAAATAAGGGATAATTCATATTAATGGAGGCAAATAAGCGATTGTTTTCCCGTAGATTCTGGAGCTGGCCTAATTATCACATTATCGAATTATCACATTTTCAAAACCCCTGCAGCACCTCAATCGCCCTACCCACCATCTCATCCGTCACATCCAAATGCGTGACAAAACGAATGGTATTAGGCCCAAACGCTGTAGCCTTCACCCCATTTTCCAGCAAATACGCCAGGAAAAGCGTCGTCGTTGCAGGAGGCAGCAAATCAAATATCACGATATTGGTCTGCACTGGTCTTATATTGGAAACATACCCTAGTTCGCTCAAGGCTGTGGCCAGTCGTCGCGCATTGTCGTGGTCGTCGCGCAAGCGCTCTACATGGTTGTTGAGCGCGTAAATGCCTGCAGCGGCGAGAAATCCAGCTTGGCGCATACCGCCGCCCATCACCTTGCGCACGCGTCGGGCAGCTGCGACAAATGCTTTGTTGCCAATGAGCAAAGAGCCTACTGGCGCTCCCAATCCTTTGCTGAGGCAAATGGAGACGCTGTCAAATGCAGCACCTATACTTTGCGGGGCATCCCCCGTTTCAGCCAAAGCATTAAAAATCCTTGCCCCATCGAGGTGCAGGGCCATCTTGTGTTTGCTGCAAACTTGCCGGATTGCCCAGATATTTTCCATCGGATAAATGCTGCCTCCGCCTTTGTTGCAGGTGTTTTCCAACACCACCAGGGTGCTGCGCGGCAACCAGTCGTATTCCGGTTTAATGGCTTTTTCCACCATTTCTGCCGTCACAATGCCATTTTCCCCATGTAAGAGATTGACACCAATACCTGAATGAAAAGCGTAGCCCCCTACCTCGTATTGGTAAATATGGCTCATTTCATCACAAATCACCTCATCCAAAGGCCGGGTATGCACCTTGAGGGCAATCTGGTTGGTCATGGTGCCGCTGGGGCAGAACAAGGCAGCTTCATGGCCAAACAAGGCAGCAGCTTTGGCTTCCAGCGCATTGACAGTAGGGTCTTCGCGGAAAACATCGTCGCCCACTTCAGCGGCCACCATGGCTTCCAGCATGCCAGGAGTAGGCTTGGTAACGGTGTCGGACAGTAGATTTATCAAAATGAGAGCTTATTTCTTCTTCTTCCCCGCTCCTTGTTGCTTCTCTTTCTCCGCTTGCACGCGCTGCTGCTCCTTCATTGTTTCTTCAAATTTCTGCCGCCAGCCGCCCGTCTTTTTGGGCTTGTTGCGGTTGGCTTCCAATCCCAGCATGATCTTATCTTTGTCGATCAGATACTCTTTGGTCACTACCGTTTGAAGGATGTTGAGGATATTGCTGAAACAGAGGTAGAGCGTGAGACCCGAAGCAAAGGAGTTGAAGAAAAACATGAAGAACACCGGCATGGTGTATTGCATGTACTTCATCACCTTCATTTGATCGTTTTGCATGTTGGTGGAATCCATTTGTTTCATGGAATACCAGGTGTACCACAACGTTGTCACCACCCAGATGATGGTAAACAAGCTGAGGTGACTACCTGCGCCAAAAGGCAATTCAAAAGGCAACTGCATGATGCTGTCGAAGCTCGACAAGTCGGTCGCCCAGAGGAAGCTGTGTTGTCGGAATTCGATGGCCGCCGGGAAAAAGCGGTACAGGGAGAACCAGATCGGCATTTGCAGGAAGATCGGCAAGCAGCCACCCAGTGGATTCACCCGGAACTCGCTGTAAAGTTTCATGGTTTCCATGCTCATGGCCTGCTGGTCGTCGCCGAATTTTTTCTTTAACGCATCAATCCGAGGCTTCAAGGCCGCCATTTTCTGCTGACTGAGCACCATTTTGTACGTCAATGGGTACACAATCAGCTTTACCAACAACGTCAGCATCAGAATAACAATCCCCTTGTTGCTGAACAACATCGACAAAAGGTCTAGGATAGGATGGATGATCCGACGGTTGATGGCGCCAAATACGCTGGCACCGAAGGGGATGATATCTTGTAAGGAGTTGCCTTCTTTTTTCAGGCGCTCAAATTCGTTGGGACCGGTATAAATCGTCATGTTGGCCGCCCCGTTGTTCAGGGTCACCAATGCCGATGTTTTCAAAAGTTTCAAATCAGCTTCTGCTGGGCTAAACACCTTCGTTTCACCCACAAAATCCGTGAATGCAAAATCCTGGGCAATAATGGCTGTATTGAAAAACTGGTTGCTGTGTGCGAACCATTTGAGTTGTTTGTCGCCCAGGCTTTTCACATCGTCTTCGCGGCAATTGCAATAATCGCTCGATTTATCGGCCACTTTGAAATACACCGACGACATGGTGCGCTCGTAGGTTTGGTTGCGCTCCAGTTTATCGAGGTAGTTGTGCCAAACAAAGCGCAACTGGTTTTGCGAAAGGATCTGATTCAGCCCATTGCCGCCAATTTTATAGTCCAGTTTGTAATTGTCGGGACTCAGGGTGTAGGACTGCTCGAAATACATGCCGTTGCCTGCATCGGCTTGAAATGTGATGGTATTACCGTTTTTGACCGTATTGAAATACAAGTCGCTGGTATTTACCTTGCCGTTAACCACACCAATGACAGGCAGTTCATAGCTAAAAACGTTCTTTTCATCTTCCAGCAAACGCAGTGGTGAATGCTTGTCATTCCCGACAGAATCCGTGTTGATCTTTTCAAACTTCTTGACCACAACTTCCTTGATACGGCCACCTTTACTGCTAAAAGTGATGCGTACCAAGTCGTTTTCCAGTACCTCCATTTGCTCCGTGCCGGTAGCAGCACCGGCAAAAACGCCGTATTGTGCCACGGCCACGGCATTCAGCGCGTCAGCGGAGGGTGCCGTTATGGCTGCCTGATTGGGTACCGGCGATTGGTTGACTGGCTGTTGTGTTTGGGTGGCCTGGGTATCAGTCTGGGTGGTAGTAGCCTGCTCTTCCGGCGTTTGAGTCGGCGGTGCAGAAGTTTGCATCCACAGGTATAAGAGCAAAAAGATCAGCCCCATGCCGATCATCGTTGTAAATTTGTTCTGTTTCTCTTCCATTATATTTTATGCCTGAATACCAAGTGTTTGGGTTACATCACTCCAAAAGGCGCGCAAAAGTATGTCAAAACCCAGCGTAATCATAAGAATGCTAGAAGATTCTACCGCAGCACTCGACCAACGGCTGCTGGCGGCCTATATGTCTACGCAATATTGGATAGGCTGGCCAGATGAAAACGGCAGTTTTGTCACGATTGGCAGCACAGAATCTGCTTTTATTAATTTTCTGCACCAGGAAAATATTGGAAACTTTGTCATCATTACGGCCAGCAATCCTTTTTCACAAATGTTGGACGAAAAAGAAAATATGAAGCGCAACAAGGCTCTGAAGGAGGAGTTGCTAGGCCGCACTACCCTACTGTTACCGGCCAGGAATATCAGTCATGATGGATCCTGGCCGGTGGAGCATGGGTTTATGTGCTGCGGGGATTTTGGAGGCGGTGGCGACGGGGTTGGGGAGGAGGTTTGGGCAAAATGCAGTTGTTTGGTGGCAGGGTATGACCTAGTGGCGCGACTACTTTGATATTGGGCGTTCCGTGTTAGATGGAATCAATCGGCAAAGCAGTTGTTCCGCTTTAATTTCCATGTTGATGCCCGCCAAAAGCGAAGAGTATGTACCAACGGCATTGGCCTAGAAGCACCATCCTCCGTTCTTCAGCACCACATCCGCAACCAACCTCCGCTTTTCCTTCACATTCACTGGCGGGTATTTCACAAAACGTTTCAAGCCCAGCAAGAAAGTCTTGAGCAAATCACCTTCTGCAAAAGATGCAATGGCATCGGTAGCGTTTTTGCTCATGCGCGCGGTGGCATCATGGATATACACCTGCAACATAGCATCGTACACTTCCTGTGCCTGTGGTTTCTCCATGGTTGTGAGTTTTTTCACCCGCAGCAACATGGACTCAGCCGAAAATAGGTCGATGAGCATGTCTGCGCAGTTCATCAGCAGTTCTTGTTCCTCTTTTAGGTTGAGCTTGCCGTCCATCTGCATTTTAGCAGCACCGCCGGCCGTCATCAGGATGATCTTTTTGAAATCGGTGATGGCTTTGGTTTCTTCTGCGTATTCACCTTCTAGCTTTTCGAAGGAAGGCATGGCGGTCAGTTCCTTTTGGACGGCCCAGGCTGGGCCAACAATGTCCAATTCTCCTTTCAGCGCGCGTTTAAACAACTGATCGACCATCAGCAGGCGGTTGATTTCATTGGTGCCTTCGTAGATGCGGTTGATACGGCTGTCGCGGTAGGCGCGGGCAGCGGGATATTCTTCGCTGAAACCGATGCCGCCGTGGATCTGTACGTTTTCATCCACGCAGTAATCGGTGACTTCGGAGCCAAGCACTTTGAGGATGGAGCATTCGATGGCGTATTCTTCTGCGGATTCCAGGGTAGCTTGTCCAAAGGACTTTCCCGCCTCGGATTCAGCGGCTTTTTTGTCTTGCATCAACTGGGAGCAGCGGTATGAGGCGCTTTCCGCGGCAAAATTGCGGATGGCCATTTCAGCGATCTTATACTTGATGGCACCGAAGTTGCCGATGGGCTGACCAAATTGGTGGCGTTCATTGGCATAAGTAGCCGCCATCTTCACTACGGCTTTGTTTCCGCCAATACACATTACGCCCAATTTGAAGCGGCCGATATTCAAGGCGTTAAAGGCAATGAGGTGGCCTTTGCCCACATCGCCCAGCACGTTTTCAGCGGGTACTTTTACGTTTTCAAAAAACACTTGGCGGGTAGAAGAGCCTTTGATGCCGAGTTTGTCTTCTTCATTGCCAAGGGTGATGCCGGGCGACTTCGCGTCCACGACAAATCCTGTAAACTTATCACCATCAACTTTTGCGAACACGATAAAGATGTCGGCAAAGCCAGCGTTGGAAATCCACATTTTCTGGCCGTTAACCAGGTAATGGCTGCCATCAGCACTCAGGTCGGCGCGGGTTTTGGCATTGAGTGCATCAGAGCCCGAGCCTGGTTCGGTGAGGCAATAGGCGGCTTTCAGTTCGCCCGTGATCAGCTTCGGCAAGAATTGTTGTTTTTGGGCATCGGTCCCGAAGTATAAAATGGGCAACATCCCGATACCCGTATGGGCGGCAAAAGGCACACTAAAAGAACCCATTGATCCAAATACATCGGAAATAATGGTGTTCGTGTTCGTGTCCAGCTCCATGCCGCCATATTCTGTGGGCATGTGGGCACCCAGCAGACCGAGTTCGCCCATCTTTTGAAGCAAGGATGGGGTAAGTCCCGGCTCTTGCTTTTCAATTTTTTCGCGGTTTGGGTCGATCTCATTTTTGAGAAAGTCCTCGGCCATTTGTTTGATCATCAACTGTTCTTCGTTGAATTCTTCGGGGATAAACACATCCTCCGGGCGGCTTTCACGGATGAGGAATTGACCGCCGGTCAGGACATCGTTGTTGGCTATTACTGCTGACATAATGTAGTATAAAATTGGTTGAGCTGCAAAGTTAGCGAATTTTCGCTGTAAATATAAGGGGAGTTTTTTAAATTTAGAAATCGGAGTGGTTTATTTTGGGATTTTGGGTTTTTGAAATACAAAAAAGATCAAATCACAGACCAAAAACCATCAAATTACCTGCATCCTTTACACATGCACCACATTTGTCTACCTTTACTTTCAGTTGACTTTATTTGCAACCAAGCCTCGCATGGATCGCGAGGGGCATACAAACATCAACCCAAACAAAAACAATCATGGCAAAGATTTTTCAACCACGGGTGTTTACATCCAGGAAAAAAGCGCCTTCCCCAATTCGGCAGTTCCGGTGCCAACTTAAGTGCCCGCATTTATCGGGTATACCCGGCAGGCTACACGGAATAATTAAAAATTGACAAAGGTCTCACCCCGTAAAGCTTCCTTTGGGGAACACCAGCAATATTTTGGCAGAGCACCTGTATATTGTTTTCGATTTCATCTACCATGACAACGCATGCTGTATAAACAGCTTTGAACAGGCCGGGGGCAAGCTCAAATAAGCGCCGGGTACCATCCGATTCCTGCCAAAGTTCAAACGTCTGATCGTTCTGCTGGGAATCCTTATGTAAAAAAACGAGCCGTTTTACCACAGCTTGGTTGTTTTCATTTATAATCATCACTTCTTCTTTGTCTCCTCCGTTTTCTAAAAAAACGATGCCTTCGGGTCGCTCAAGTTGAACTTTTATCGCTGCTACCTTTTGTGGCGAGTCCTTCCCAAAAAACTCCTCTATGAAATACGTTCTCATTTCCAAGTGATGAATACCTGTTTTGAAGGAACGCATCTGGTATCGAAGTAGAACTTGGCGTTACGACGACACCAGTCGATATCCTGAAAGGTATCATACGGGTTAGTGTGAAAAGCGCAGTTTCGAGACTCTCGGAATTTATTGCGATTACGTTACAGCAGAAAACAAAAGGGTCTTCATCTTGATCGCCCAAAAACAGCATTTCAGATGAAGACCCTCTATAATTTAGCGGAACCCTAAGCTCACTTCAAATCAAACCGATCCAACTCCATCACCTTCCCCCAAGCCGCAACAAAATCCTCTACAAACTGCGCTTCACCATCCACACAGCCGTACACTTCGGCAAGCGCCCGCAATTCCGAGTTGGAGCCAAAGATAAGGTCGATACGGGTGCCCGTCCACTTGATGGCGCCTGAAGCACGATCAAGGCCCTCAAACACATCCTCCGATTCAGAAACCGCCTTCCATGTAGTACCCATGTCGAGCAGGTTGACGAAAAAGTCATTGCTGAGCGATTCAGGGCGCTTGGTGAAGACACCATGCTGGGTATGGTTGAAATTCGTATTCAATACCCGCATGCCACCAACCAGTACCGTCATTTCTGGTGCGGTTAGGGTTAGTAATTGCGCCCTGTCCACCAGCATTTCCTCTGCTGAAGCCCGGTGGTGGGGCTTCAAGTAGTTGCGGAACCCGTCGGCAGCAGGCTCTAGTGCTGCGAAGGAGGCAACATCCGTTTGTTCCTGACTGGTATCGGCGCGACCAGGGCGGAAAGGAACCGTCACTTGATGGCCTGCATTTTTTGCCGCTTGTTCAACGCCGGCGCATCCGCCCAGCACGATCAAATCAGCCATAGAAACCATTTTACCACCTGATTGTGCGGCGTTAAAAGCTTTTTGAATGCCCTCCAGTTTCTCCAGCACCGTGGCCAGTTGGGCTGGTTGGTTAACTTCCCAATCTTTCTGTGGTGCCAGGCGAATGCGGGCACCGTTGGCGCCACCGCGTTTGTCGGAGCCGCGGAATGTGGAGGCTGAAGCCCAAGCGGTAGATACCAGTTGAGACACAGACAATCCTGAAGCCTGTATGGTTGACTTAAGCGCAGCAATATCCTGAGCATCAATCAATTGGTGTGTAACTTCCGGAACAGGGTCTTGCCAGATCAATACTTCTGCTGGCACTTCAGGCCCGAGGTAGCGGGCACGTGGGCCCATATCGCGGTGGGTCAGTTTGAACCAGGCCCGTGCGAATGCGTCTGCAAATTCATCGGGATGCTCAAAAAAGTGCCGTGAAATTTTCTCGTAGGCAGGATCCATTCTCAGGGAAAGGTCCGTTGTCAGCATGAAGGGCGCATGCCGTTTTGCTGGATCGTGGGCATCCGGCACCGAGCCAGCACCTGCGTTGTCCTTTGGTTTCCACTGATGAGCTCCGGCCGGGCTTTTGGTCAATTCCCATTCGTAGTTGAACAGGTTCTCGAAGTAGTTATTGCTCCACTTGGTTGGCGTGGTGGTCCATGCACCCTCAAGGCCGCTGGAAATGGTGTCGCCGCCCTTGCCGCTGCCAAAACTGTTTTTCCAGCCCAGGCTTTGCGCTTCGATGCCCGAGCCTTCTGGTTCTGTACCAACATACTTTTTTGGGTCAGCCGCACCGTGGGTTTTGCCGAAAGAGTGTCCGCCAGCGATAAGCGCCACCGTTTCTTCGTCGTTCATCGCCATGCGCGCAAAGGTCTCGCGGATGTCATGGGCAGCATCGATTGGGTCAGGGTCTCCGTTGGGCCCTTCCGGGTTTACATAGATCAAGCCCATTTGAACGGCACCGAGTGGATTTTCCAGTTCGCGTTTCCCTGAATACCGCTTGTCGCCCAGCCACTCGCCTTCAGCACCCCAGTAAATATCTTCTGCGGGTTCCCAAACATCGGCGCGACCGCCAGCGAAACCAAAGGTCTTGAAGCCCATTGACTCCAGGGCGCAGTTGCCCGTGAGGATCATGAGGTCTGCCCAGGACAGTTTTCGGCCGTATTTCTGTTTGATTGGCCATAACAGCAGACGCGCCTTGTCGAGGTTCACGTTGTCGGGCCAGCTGTTAAGGGGTGCAAAGCGCTGGGTGCCGAAGCCGCCGCCACCGCGACCATCGGCGATGCGGTAAGTGCCTGCGCTGTGCCATGCCATACGGATGAAGAAT
>JBBRWA010000089.1:0-19026 GCA_038246345.1 Chitinophagales bacterium | reverse complement strand
TACCAGGGAACGACAAGAGCGACTCGTGGTATTATCCAATTTTCAAAACGAGGTGCTAGAAAATCAATCAGGCTATAAGGCTGCGCAAGTGATTCCCTGGGGCGTAAGCGCGGTGGAAATTCCAGCAGTATTTGCTCAAAATCGCCCAATCGACATATTGGGGGCCGGTTCTTTAATTCCCTTGAAAAATTGGGATTTATGGTTGAAAACTGTAGCAGTATTGGCAAAAAACCATCCTGAATTAAAAACATTGCTGCTGGGCAGCGGTCCGGAAAAGCAGCGGCTGGAAAGCAGGGCCCAGCAATTGGGATTGTCCAAAATCGTGGAGTTTGCCGGAGAATTGTCGAGGCCACAGGTGCTGGAAAAAATGCAGGAAGCCAAAGTGTTGTTGCATACTTCCAGTTTTGAATCTCAGGGCTATGTGCTGTTGGAAGCGGCGATGAATGGCTGCCGGGTCGTTGGTACGCCTGTCGGCATTGCACCTGAAATGGGTGCTTGCGCCAACAAGGCAGAAGCATTGGCGATTCTGGTTCGGAAAGCCTTGGGTGCGCCGCTATTGGTTGAAGCTGATACACCGTATTTAATGTCGGACACTGTTCGTGTTTATATTAAATTGTATCGTGATTGATTGAATACCGAGGGTTATTTGTATTTTTGGGTTGCAAAGATGCCGTAACCGCTGGAATGGGTGCTGTATTTTCGGACATTGCTGCAAAGGTGAAGCCCCGAAGGGCTTGTTCATGTTTTTGGCATCTCGTTGAAAGCATTGAAGAATGCCGCCCGCCTCCACCCCCGCAAATTCCGGAACTGGCATAATTATCAAATTATCTCATTATCAAATTATCACATTAACCAAGATGAACAATCTACCTTTCAATGATCAAATGAGCCAACCCATGTCGCATGCCGACATGATCCGCCAATTGGAAATGACGGCAAAGGGTCTCGAATCAACGGGCAGCGACGACCTTGCCAACCAATTCATTGTTTTCCAACTCAACAACACAGAAACCGGAGGTACGGTGCTAGAAACCTCCACCGTCACGCCTACCCTTGCTGGTGGCGACGATGCTCCGGATGTGCAAATGAGCATCGAAATGATCGCGTTTCATGTAGGAAAAGACGAAGGCATACCCAACGATACGCGGGCCACCATGCGCCTGGTGATCGGGAAAGACGAAAACTCCCGCGACAAATATTTTGACACGGCTTATTGGACCATTGCAGCCGGCTTAAAACTGTACGACCAGGCAAAAGGCAAGCCCGCCGAAAGCAAGGATTTGAAAGCTGATTTTACGAAAGCTTTTGGAAAACGCCCCATCGAAATTCCAGGCGGATTGGCACGCATGACCTTTGAGGTGGTAAAACACAAGGAGCCACAGTGGTGGCAGCGCGTGTTTGGCTTCCTGCAATCGGGCACCGGGCAAGCGCTTACTTCCGTTATTGGATTCCCGGCCATCGGCCAAACGGCCATTGGATTGGTAGATGAGTTGCTGAACAAACTCAACGACGACCTCACCGGGGTGCTGTTTAAAAGCAGGCCCTTGACGCTGGCCCTCAGTAAAATGGCCAAGGAGGATTTTTCTGGTGGAAACCCGCGTGTGAAAGTGGGCTGCCTAAACCCGGGGTTTTGCATCATCGCCCGTGGCCGCGACTATGCTTTGCTGGCCAATGCGGATGCGAACTTTTACACGTCTTATGGAAAATTGGTGCCGACTTCTGTCTCTGAGGCAGATTTATTGGCCGATAACTACGACGACCCCTTTGAGAATTGCACGTATGGGGTATTCAAAATAGGTATGCGGGGCGCGAAACTGAACCCTGATTTTAATTATAGTTAATGGAGGAATGTGATAATTAGGGATGTGATAATTTGATAATGGCGCGCGTTCGGTTTGGTGGCGCGAGAACTTTAACCCCCTTTTTTTAAAAACACATAGACACATAGGAACATAGAAAACATAGCATAACGTACTCAAAACCTATGTTTTCTGTGTCCCTACGTGTCTATGTGTGTGTGTGTTTTAAAAAAAAGATTTTATTGCTTTACCAGTTTCACCGGAACAGCCTGTGTGCCTCCGCTGCGCAGCGTTGCGAAATACACACCTGGTGCCCAATTGTTTCCACAAAAAACAACACCCGATTTGGCATCCATATTTTGGGCAAAAACGACCTGACCAAGCATATTGCGCACTTCAAATATTGGCAAAGAAGCCGCGTTTTCCCAATCATAACGGATCAGGAAGTTGCTGTGAGAAGGATTTGGCGCTGCGCTGATGGATGCTGTCTGGTCCGGGCTAAAGGTGCCTACATTGCTACCAAGTACCACTTTGAAGATATCGACAGCTGCTTCAACCAGATGGCCTGGATCATTGTCTGTCGCGATAAACTCCACCCTTACATTGTTGCTTGCAAGGGCCGCAGCGGGCAGCGGAATGTCTCCCGAAAAGCGCCATTGGCTGGCCGAAACTGTTTCGGTAAGGATGGGTACTGCTTGGCCGTCAATTAATAGATTTACTTTGAAATTATCGTTTGGAGCTGTACCAGCACCACCGCCATTGTAAAACCAGTAGTAAAACGACAACACTGCGCTATTGTAGCCAGCAAGATCCATAGCAGGGCATGTGAGGGTTACTGTCCCGCCATCAACGTCGTCACCCCCTTGGCTTCCACCACCGTTTCCGGTCACATAGCATTGGTCATTGTTGTCTTGGATGGCATCATTTTCGGGATTTACTTGAATGTTGTTGTTGCCATAAGTACCAATAGGATCGCCTATCTCCCAATCACCTGAAGTAGCCGTCGACGAAGCTTCCCAGCCCAAATCAATTTGGAAATCATCATAATATCCACGTGTCAAGCTGACGTTCAGTGGTGTAGAGCCGCTGAAAGTTCTCGTTTCTGTCAAATATCCCCAAGCGCCGACAGTTGCCTGATAATTATCGGCAGCGATGCAGTTTTTGCTGAACTGGCCATTGCCATTGGTTTGCAAATCAAAGCTTTGTGTTGCAGAAAATATCTGCACAGCAGCATTGCTGATGGGCAATCCAGTGGAAGCGTCTGTTACCGTTCCGCTCACGGTTGTAACACTCTGCGGTAACAATGTGACATTAACTTCCGTTACTTGCGCCGTAGCAAAAGTGAAAGGAATGGTTTGGCTTGCAAAGCCGGGCTTACTGATCTTAACGGTGTAATTACCCGGCGTAACCTGCCCAGTTTTGTACGTGCCATTTAAGGCTGTTGCCATATTTACCCGCACTTCAGGCGTATTTACTTCAATGGTAGCGCCAAAAAGTGGGTTGCCATCGCAGCCACTGAGCACCTTTCCTTCCAAATAGCAAGCCCGCACGTAGGTGGGTGTGAAAACATTTAACATGCCAGGATCAATATCAGAAGTAACGATGGTGCCAGAGGGGAAAAATGGATAGACGCCCCAGCAACCGTCAAAAGGGTCTTGCAGGTTAACGGGTGCGGCCCAGGTATCGTAACGCGCTACTTCTACCAGGTTTTCAGGACGGTGTGCATCCACAATGTTAAAGCCATCGGTGTACCAGGAGGTAATGGCCCAATCGTTCAATACATGCGTATTGTGGCCAATAGAATTTGCGCCGGTTCGGTTCGTAGAGATACGATCAAGTTCGCGGATGTCCTCCGGGTCACTCACATCATAAGCGGTCAAAAAAGAAGGAAACTTTTCATCGGTCGTCAGAATGTGCTTGTGGTCGTCTAACAGCCAGGTATTGTGGGTAAACTTGCCAGGCGTCTCTACTGTGCCAAGCACTACGGGATTGCTTTTGTCCGACATGTCAACGATGGACATGATACCAGAATTGATGTGTGCGGCGTACAAGGTGTCGTTTTCAGCAAAACCATCGTGAACGTAGCCCAGTTGGTCGAACTTGCCCACGTAGGTAGGGTTGTACGGGTCGTTTTTCAGGTCGAGCACTGTTGCGCCGCTAATGACTGCCTGGCCACCGCCAAACAAGTAACAAAAGCCTTTTTTTACGTCGATGTGCAGGGCGTGAATTCTATTCAATTGTCCAGCAATGGCACCGTCGCCTGTATAAAAGTGGCTGCTCACGGTGGGGCTTGGCAGGGCGCTCATGTCTACAATCTGCAGGCCTTGACCGCCTTCTGAAGTGACGTAAGCGTAATGACCGTACACCTTAATCTCTTTCCAACGATTGTCGGGGCCTGGGATTTGTACGATTTGCTGGGGTGCCGCGGGATTGGTCACATCCACGATAATCAAGCCTTTTGAAGCGCCCAAAAGTGCGTACTCTTTCCCATTTTGGGTATAGCCACAAATATTGGCAAGGGTTTGACCTGGAAATGTAAGGGAAGACCGGAGTTGGAGGTTATAGTTTTGAGAAAAAGCGGGTGTATGTGTGAAGGCTAGCCCTGCACACAGCAGAAATTTGATAAAATTTTTCATCTAAAGTTATAAGTTGAAACGGAACAGCTTCTTTTGGCAGGAGCGGGGACAAAAGTAGAAACACGTTCGACACGCTGTTTATCCCCGGGTGACAATAGAGACAGTTAGTCGGCTAACACACGACAAATCGCCCTTTTCGTTGCGAATCTCGATCTGCCAAACATGAATCTGCCGCCCAACCCGGATCGGACGCACCGTACCCGTCACCATTCCACCCTCTTTCACACTTTTTAAGTGGTTGGCATTGATTTCCAACCCAACGGCAGTTTTCGTGGCCCAATCTTCGATGCAAAGGGTGCTGGCAACACTACCCAGTGTCTCCGCCAGCACGACACTGGCGCCGCCGTGCAGGATGCGGAAAGGTTGCACGGTTTTGGCATTTACAGGCATCGTGGCCACCAAATAATCGTTACCGATTTCGGTGAACACGATGTCCAAAGCGCTGCCCATCGTGTTCTCGTTCATGTTGTTGAGGCCATCAAGGGTGGCAGGATGTTTCCAGAGCATAGTTTTTAATGTGATAATTAGGGAATTTGATAATAATACAACAGCTTGGCAATCAATGTGATTCAATGGGAAAATCCTGCCCAAGTAAGAACTAAGTATTGGATTGAGCGGAGTGAGAATTTGTCAACTTTTTTTTAAGTTGACAAATTTGACTCAATGCCAAAATATAGTTTGGCAGTCTGTTTTTGGCAACTTGGACAATTGACTTTTCACGCAACTCCAGGGAAATTTGGTCTGACGATTTTTCTTCGTCTGACCAATAAGTATACACAAACCCTCAAATTCATTCCAGTTTTTCCTTCCACAAAAATCAAGGTGCCCCATGCACGAAGCGCTTGCTTTCTTATCGCTTCAACACCTTCTCACTCAAAACAACTTTCCCTGTCTGGTCTTTTGCCTGCAAAAAATACACCCCGGCAGGAATGGTGGCAACATCTAAAACCATGTCACGCAGGGGCATGGTGCTGTTTGTTTTGGACAATATCATCCGGCCCGTGACATCGTAAAGCTGTAGGTTTCCATTGAAAATTTCGCTGGAACTGGATTTGAAATACAACTGGGTATGTGCAGGGTTAGGGTAAACAGCAGCAAGGGACACAAGTTCATTTTCAGCGTCCAGTGTACCCACCAGCGTTTCCAGGGATACGGAATAAACGCCGCGCCCATGCGTACCGGCGTACAAACGGCGGGTCGATTGGCGGATTTTCAAGTCCAATACATAGACGGCGGGCATACCCATGCCGTAAGGTTTCCAATTGATCACATCGGCATCAGAATAAAACACCCCAATGTCGGTGCCGACGAGGAGGTAGTTGGTTTGTGTATCAAAAATGATGCAGTTGACGGGCACATTGGGCAGGTTGCCCGAGCGGTTAAGCCAGGTAGTACCGCCGTTGGTGCTGGCAAATACTTTTTTGCCCGCAGCATACCCGCTTTTGCAGGCCCACAGCAATTGTTTATTGGTGGGGTGAATGGCCACACGGGTAATATCCTCCGTGGTGGAGACAAAATGTTGTGTCCATGTTTGTCCGCCATTGAGTGTCCTGTAAAGCTTGTTCGACCAGGTGGCGACGATGAAATTGGTATCGCTGGGCGACATGGCAACGTCCCGGATTTTTCTATCAACGTTGCCTGTCAGGTTCTCGCTGATTTTATGAAAACTATCGCCGCGGTCGAAGGAGCGGTACACATCGTGCAGGCCCACGATGAAAGTTTTTCCGTTTTGCGGGTTCAGGATAAAAGGAGTGACCCAATCGCCGGAAGGGTTGTCGGGAATATTATCAGCAATGTTGATTGAAGTTAAGTAATTATTGGTGGTGCGGTAAATATCATTTCCGCCGTAGTACTCGGTGTACATGATGTTGTTGGCCACGGGGTCCACGATTTGGCACATGGCATCGCCACCGTTGGTATGGCGCCACCCGCCAAATTGCGTGCGCAACCAACCGCCGTTGTCCTGCGATCCTGCGGCTATTTTCAATTCACCCACCTGCGAAACGTCGATGCGGTAGAACTGTGCAATGGCCAAGCCATCTGAAAAATCGGTCCAGGTTTCCGTTGATTCGTTGTATCGGTAGAGGCCGCCGTCGTTGCAGTACCAAACTTCGTTGGGGTTGTGCGGGCTGTGTAGCAGGTCGTGTGCGTCGGCGTGTACCTCCGCGTGCACACCATCGTTGTACCAATGTGTAATTGGCTCCCAGGTTGCGCCTTGGTCGACGGAGCGACTCACGACCACGCCGCATAGGTACACGACACTGGTATCGCTGGGAGAGAAGCAAAAAATACCCCAGTCATCGTCGGGTGCGTTGTTTTCGACATAAGAATTGCCCCCATCTTTTGAAAGCAAGAACTTTTTGCCCCTGGAAAAATGCACGCCCAGCCAATCGGGCATCAGTGGGTTTACGGCCAGGCGGAGGTCGTTTTCGGACACCTGGAAAGCGGATATTTGCGTCCAGGTATCGCCGCCGTTGCTGCTTTTAACGACTTGGCTGGTGCCCCAGTAGTTGTGGTGTGCGGCGTAGATGGTGCTGTCATTGCCCGGCTGGAATTTCACATCGGTGTATTCTCCTGTGCGCATATTTTCCCAAGAATTGCCTCCGTTTTGGGTGCGGTAAATACCGCGGTTGGAAGCAACCAAAAGGGTCTGTGGATCGCTTGGCGACATCGCCATGTTGTAGATCACATTTTCTTGGGTGAGCGTCCAATCGAGCGCTGTAGGTGCCCAGGTATTGCCACCATCGGTGCTTTTGTACACGCCAAGGTTCCACATCCACCAGCCGCCTTTGTCGCCCAGGGAGATATAAAGGGTTTCCGGATTTTGATAATCGACGAGTATCACGCTGACGGGCAGGTAGGGCAAGCCGTCGCCAAGGGCAGTCCAGGTATTGCCGCCGTCGCTCGTTTTCCAAATACCGCCATCGGGTGTTCCTACCCACATGATGTTGGGGTTGGTAGGGTGAAACGCCAGGTTTTTGGTGCGACCCATGCCCCAATATCCAAAGTTGGGGTTGTGTTTAGGGCCTTCGTTTTGCCAGTTGGGTTGCTCGCTGCGGTTTTGTGCTTCCGCAGCCAATCGCTGGCGGTTTTCGAGCCATTGTTCCCGCAGTTCGGGGAAAGAGCCATCGGCGTTTACCCGATCGCGCCACCACCATTTCCAGCGCTCGTATTTTACGAAATTATTGTCCCAGCAGTCCGTCTCTTCCACGTATTCTGTGGCGAAATAGGCATCCAGTTGCTGACATATTTCAAAGTAGTTTTTTGAAATAACGGGCACGTCAATTTCGGGAAGTGTTTGGGCGGCAAGGCTGCTCGTGAGGAACAGTAAGGGCAGCAGTAGGCTTTTTACGCCGTGCAGGTGGTAGGTGATTTGCATAGAAACAATAAAACAATGTTATAGAAACAGGCTTTCTTGAAGTGCAAATGGTCTATGTCTGCAGACAACACAAGTCATCGAGTTTTTGAAAACAAAGACACCCTTTTCGAAGTTCTTACCCCCTAAAGCGCAAGAACTTCGATTAAGGATTAAGGCTGAGTGAATAGGTTGAGTATTCCGTTACCGTAGCACCAACAGCTTCAACACCTGCACTGCACCGCCAGATTGCACGCGAAGGTAATAACAACCTGCCAACTGATCTGAAAGATCGAAATTGAGCAGCGAAGAACTGGTCGTTTCCTGCCGTATCAGCTGGCCTGTGGCGTTGAATATTTCAGCGCGTTCACACACAGCGCCTTCGTCCATTCTTGGCTCAAACATTCCCGTCGACGGGTTGGGGTACTCCGTCATGCCGGGCGCGATCAATGTTTCCTGCGCGGGCACATACTGGTTGTTGGCATCTAGCGCAGTGCCCGTGTAGACACATGCTAAATTGCTGCTGGCATATATAATTCGGATCAGCAGGCGTGTCGCATACGTCATCGCCAGCGATGAGGCAATTGCTGCCATTCACCAATTCATCCGTAGTGCCGGTATTTGTTTTACCGTGGGTATGGTACAAGCCCAGGTAATGGCCCATTTCATGGATCATTACTTTGCTGTCGAAAAGCTTACCGTTTGCTGTCGACAAAATGATGCGGTCGGCACTGGGTGGCAAGTAAGCTTAGCCGGCAACCGAGCTGCCATTGATGGTTACCGTTCCAAAGGCGTAAATATTGATAACATTTGGAATGTCGTAGGCTGCCAGTTGGGGCTCTTCCGTATAGTCAAAAAAATGCAGGGTGCTGTTGACAAACACCGAGTAAGACCCACATTCGTAAAACTGAATTTTGTAGGGCAAAAAAATGGCATTCAGCTCGCCCATCCAGGTGCTGATGCTCTGTTCGCTGAGTCCCCTGAGTGAATTGCTGCTTGGGAGGCACTCCTGAAACTGAACGGGTATCCAATAGATGCTCGTTCCAAAGCGGTCTGCGGGTATTTGCCCCATATCAAAAGCTTGGCGGGCATTTCTGGTTTGGGTCAGGTATTCAATTTGTTGCGGGGTAGGGGTTGTTCCGCATTCCTGTGCGGAGACGTTGGTTTGGGCCAATAAGGTTATGGCCCAAAAGAGGATGGGTTTGATCAAGAATTTCATAAAGTTTTGAAAATAAATCGGTGAAAAAAGGATGGCTTTACAGCGCGAAGAACCCTTGCTGGAGTACTTGGAGCATGTAGGGAATTTATGGATGAATGTGGGGAGGGCGCGGCAAATGTATCTGCGTGTCGAATAGCCAGGGTGCTGCGGGTGACCAACGCCGGGCTCAATTGAGTAAACGACGGAGCTTGTTTAGCCACAAGGGCCACGCTTTTTTACAACAGCAGTTGCAAATTCAAAATATTTCCTTTTACTTTGCGGCTTAAAGTACTTTACAATGGATGCCAATAAGTCCTTAGACGACCTTTCCCAGATTCGTTCCATCATGGAGCGTTCCAAAAAATACCTTTCCCTGAGCCCTTGGGCAGCTATTATGGCGGGTGTTTATGCGCTTACAGGTGCTGGAGTTGTGTATTGGAGGGTGTATTATTCGCCTGCGGTACTATATGAACAAATTCGGGAGGGCGGTTATTCAGCTGCCTTGCTGATGCTCTTAGCCATTGCGGTGGCGGTATTTGTGCTTTCGGCAGGCACTGGTTTGTGGTTGAATTATCGAAAAGCCTCAAAAGCAGGCGAAAGGCTGTGGTCGAAAACAGCGATCCGGCTGGCGATCAATTTCATCATCCCCATGTTGGCAGGCGGCGTATTTGTCCTGATCCTTTTCTACCGGGGCTATTACAGTTTGTTGGCAGCCTCCACCTTGCTTTTTTATGGACTGGCTTTATTGAATGCGGGTAATTTCACCTTCACCGATATTCGGAATTTGGGTATTTCCGAAATTGTGATCGGTCTGTTGGCGGCGCTTTTGCCCGGTAAGGGCCTTTTCTTTTGGGCCATTGGTTTTGGCGTGCTGCACATTGTTTACGGCATATTGATGTATTGGAAATACGAGCGAAAGTCATGAAACATCCCATACAGTCATTCAATAAGGCTTTTGAAAATCGCATCCGGTTGGGCATCATGTCGGCCCTGTCGGTCAATGACTATGTTGATTTTAACAGCTTGAAAGAACTGCTCGACGTGACGGATGGCAATCTCGCCGGGCACACCCGTGCGCTGGAATATCTGGCCTACATCCAAATGGAAAAATCTTTCGTGGGCCGAAAACCGAATACCCGTTACAGCATCACCTTGGAAGGCCGAACAGCCTTTGAAAAGCATTTGGTCGCATTGGAAAAAATTGTGAAGGGCGATTTTTGATTTTTTTTGCCCCTTCACTTTGTCTCATAAAGTACACTGTCACATAAAAATTTAAATAAGCATGGAAAATCACGAAACATCTGCATTGAGCCGCTTTGGTTCCTGGGTAAAAAACTCCCTACTCGTAAAACTTAGCTTTATCGGCTTCCTAACCCTCTTTTTGTTAATCCCCAACAGTGGAAAGACAAGGACTATTCTTTCTCAAACAGCAGTAATTCAGCAGACTTGGCTGCCCAGTCTTACGGTAACCCACCAAACCAGTCTACTTCCAGCTTTGGTGTTCGCCTCATCCAAACCGTGGATGAATACGCCAAAACCGATCGCTCCTCCAAATATGCCATCCTGGTTATCGGGCTCACGTTTTTGATCTATTTCTTTTTTGAAATCCTGCGCAAATTCCATATCCACCCCTTTCAATACCTATTGGTGGGCTTGGCCTTGAGCGTTTTTTACCTGCTGCTGCTGTCTTTATCGGAGCATTTGGGTTTCAACAAAGCTTATTTCCTGGCTGCAGGCGTCACCATAGCACTGATAACCATATACAGTGCGGGGGTATTTAAAATCAGGCGACTGACCTTTCAGTTGTTTTTGTTGCTAACCCTGATTTACGGGTTCATTTTCATTGTGTTGCAATTGGAGGATTACGCCTTGTTGGCAGGCAGTGTGGGTGTTTTCGCGGCGTTGGCAGCGGTGATGTTTTATTCCAGGAATGTGGATTGGTATAATCTTACACCTCCTCCAGCAACCACTCCCGCTCCGCCAGCACCTTAGCCCCCTCAATCGTCGCCCGCAACGCTTGCCGTCCCTTTCTATCAGAAGCGCTCGTATCCAGCAGCTTGTGCACAAATTGGACGAGGTTCAAGTAGTTGTCGCGGTGGTAGCCCATAATCTTCTTTCGCCGAATAAAGGCCGTAATCGCTTGCAAATGGGAATCTAACAGATCGTGTTCTTCCAATGCGTAGTAGATTTTCATTTGCAGCGTTTTGGCCGCCAAAGCCAGCATGGTTTCTTTGTATTCGGCGCGTTGCAGCAGGAGCAACGCCGCCCCTAAATTGCCCTTTTGGTACTCCAGCCGCGCCATATTGAAGGAAAACAAACTTTCCTGGTAGGGAAGCTTCAGGTGCTGCTTATAATCGGAAATAAGTGCTTCGACCCATACATATTCCCGCACCTTCATGCCAATAGTAGCCGCATTCAAATAGGTGAACCTTGAAAGCCCACCTTCTGACAGGAAGTACTGCTTGTCAAAACCAATTTTATACAAGTCAAATTGATCCTGCAAAAAACGTAGGTCGCCTTCGTTGTAGCGCCGGGTACAAAAGTTGATGGCCAGGATGTACAAGTCTTGCAATTCTTCTGGCGGAAAAAGGTCGTTGTATTCCAACAACTGACTTTTAAATGCCTGGAAATGATGGCCCTCCTCGGGTTGCGTCAAAGAGCGGTAGCAATTGTAATAGATGGAAACAGCGGGGTGATGGCTATATTTTTCGGCAAGGGGCAATATCTGATGCAACAATCCAAAGTCGCAGGGAGCATTGTACCGTGCTTGGTGGGCCAGTAAAAAACATGCTTGCCAAAGCTTCCGCGATAAAAAGGCGACATCCAACTGGTCGGACAGTGGCTGTAAATCTAGGGTTTCTACTTCCGGCAAGTGCTGGCTGGCCCGGTAATTTTCCTCTTGAAATTTGTACAAATCATAATGGTGTTCGGGGTTGCGCCATTCACGCTGCTCCAGCGCATCTGCGCCACTTTTTAAGGCGGAATTGGCGGCGTTGGCCAGGTTGCGTTCCCGCATGATACGGCTGAGGCGAAAATGGAACGCAGGCTTGTCTTCCAGAAAATCCTTCGTGGCCAAGTACTTTTCGGTGGTTTGAAGCAAGGCGCTCATGGCCATGCGCAAACGGTGGTCGTCAAATGTTTGAGGACCAAATAATTCCTCGAAAACTGCTGCTTTTGACGGTAGCGGCTTGTCTTTGAGCAACGGCTTGCGCATTACCCGCAACAATATAGCCGCTTCTGCACGTTGGTTGAAATAAGGGGTAGCGGCAAATTTGGCCAATTCGCGCAAGGATTCTTTTGAAAAAGTACGCAGTAATTGCGCTATTTTGCTTTGTTCCATAATTTTTTATTGAGACAAATTTATAGTGTAATTGCTTGATAATAAAAATAATAAGATAATTTTATAAAAAATCGTTTGTTACAAATTATAAAAATTGTCTTTGCCAGCGCCGGTATCCCGCTTCATCTTTGTAGCATCAATTAATACTCACTGAAAAAAATATCAACATGAAAAGTGCTACAAATTCACCTGCCAAGCGGCGCCTTGTATTACTAGCCTTGGCACTATTTGTTTGCCAATGGGCCTTCGCGCAAATCACCGTATCCGGTCGGATCACCGAAAGCGCTGGGCCTGCGGCCCACTTTGCGGTACTGGCTACTGGAACAGAAACGAAAGTGGTCTATACTGATACCAATGGCGACTATTCTTTTTCGCTGCAACAAGGCGGCTCCTACGAAATAAAACCTTTGGACTGCCAAGACGGTGCATTGAATGGCCTCACAACCTTCGATGTTGTTCTGATTTCCAAACACCTCGCAGGTATCGAATTATTGAATTCCCCCTATAAAATCATCGCAGCTGACCTGGACAACTCTGGGGATGTGGGCACCTTGGATACCATTGTATTGCGGAGCCTTATTTTGGGCATCTCGACGCAACTGCCGGATGGAAACTGGCGATTTGTACCCAAAAACTATACTTTCCCCAATCCATTGGATCCTTTCACGCCAGCTTACCCGCAAAGTGTTTTCATCGCAAACCTACAGGCTCCAACTGACCTGGATGGTGATTTTATTGCCATCAAAGTCGGTGATGTCAATGTGACAGCCGTCGCCAGCGGTGGTTGCAATGATCCCTTATTGCCCGCAGTAATCAACGGGAAAGTATTTCGGGATGATACGCCAAATTGCCAGTTCGATACGGGCGAAACAGGGCTTCCGGGATGGACGGTCACGGCAAACGACGGGAATAGCACTTTTTATGGCACTTGCAACAATGCTGGCGATTATCATATTTTACTGTTACCGGGCACCTACGATGTAATTGTTTCCAAGCCCAACGACCTCTGGGGCGGCTGTACAGACACGGTGCAAAATGTAGTTGTCACATTGGCCAACGACGGTATTGTGGATTTCCCGCAACAACCTGAAATATTGTGCCCTGCCATGAACATTGACTTGTCAACGTCATTTTTGCGCCGTTGCTTCACGAATCAATATGTGGTTCAATATTGCAACTTGGGAACAGAAACGGCCAACAACGCCCACGTTGAACTGGAACTCGATCCCTTCTTTGAATATACATCCAGCAGTATACCGGGAACGCTGCTCAGCGGGAACACTTATTCTTTTGCGTTGGGCGACGTTCCTTCTGGCGCTTGCGGGCAGTTCAAACTCTATTTTACATTGCGTTGCGATGCCGCGCTTGGTCAGACGCACTGTACCGAAGCAAGCATTTATCCGGATATCAATTGCGGTGCCGCGGGTGCCTGGACGGGCGCGGACCTGCGGGTCTCGGGCGTTTGTGATGGCGACAATGTGACATTTACCGTTACCAACCACGGCGGTGATATGATGGCACCAAGCAACTACATTGTGATTGAAGATATCGTCGTGATGATGCCGCCAGTGCTAAATCCGTTTACTTTGGCCAGTGGTGCCAGTGAAATGATCACCGTTCCAGCCAATGGAACAACGATACGCCTGGAAGTGAATCAGCCAGCAGGTCATCCTTGGTCGAACAAAGCCAGCGCAACTGTGGAAGGATGCGGCAGCAATGCCAGCGGTGGCTTTTCCCTGGGTATGGTCAACCTTTTTCCACAAAGCGACCAAGCGCCTATTGTTGATATTGACTGCCGGGAAAATTCCGGCTCTTATGACCCTAACGACAAGCAGGGCATTCCGTTCGGTGTGTTGGCTGAGCACTTTATCCCGCTGCAACAACCCATCGAGTACATGATTCGTTTCCAGAATACGGGTACGGATACTGCATTCACCGTCATCATTCGCGATACCCTCGATGCTGCATTGGATCCGACAACCATACGGGCACTGGGCAGCAGCCATCCGTACAGCTTCAATTTGAGCGGTGAAGGGGTTGTACAGTTTGTTTTCACCAACATCATGCTGCCCGACAGCAACATCAACGAAGCGGCTTCGCACGGCTATGTCAAATTTGTAATTGAGCCGAAACCAGGCGCAACGGATGGGGTAGTCATTAAAAACAGCGCCGCGATTTACTTCGATTTCAATGAACCAGTTATCACCAATACTACCTGGCACACGCTCGGCACCAAGTTTTTGGGCACAGCACAAGTTTTGTTCAATCCTTCAATTGCACTCGATGTATTTCCCAATCCCACTGCCGATCAATTGAATTTCTTAATAAAAAGTGCCAAGCCTTTGTCGGGTACCTTGCAATTGTTCGATGTGGCCGGAAGGCAGGTGGCGCTCGAAAAGTTTGAGCATAACGCCTTCATTTTTAGTGCAAAAGGGCTTAAGGCCGGGTATTACACCTATAAATTAAGCACGAAAGAAGGGGTTTTGGCTACGGGGAATGTGGTTGTAATCCAATAATAGCGCACACTACATTACAGGACATATTTGTTTCACACAAAGCCACAACGACAATAACGCTTAGGCCAGAGGCCAGTACAAAAGCTAAGCGTTATTGTCTTTGTGTCTTTGTGTCTTTGTGTGAAATTTTTCAGGCCGTAGCGCGGAAATACCCATCCTAAGCCTATCCTAATAACTCCAAGCACAGTCTAGCACTACTTTTGCTTTCAACGGAATGAACAACACCGCGTGGCGGTATGCGGCAAATCGCAAACATTCAAAATCGTTGATAATCATGGACTATATCATCAAAAAATGGATCGGCACAAACCAAACGATCTCCTACAACTGGACTTACGCCAACTTTAGCACACAGCTGGAACGCTACGCTACCCTGATGATGCGCATAGCATTGGCCATTGTATTTATTTGGTTTGGCGCGTTGAAATTAGTGGGCATGAGCCCCGCACAGGAGCTGATTGAAAAGACGATTTATTTTTTCCCGTCAAAAATTTTCATCCCATTTCTGGGCATCTGGGAAGTCGCCATCGGCTTGGGCTTACTGATAAAACGTGTCATTCCCTACACCGTCATTTTGCTGCTGTTACACATGATCGGCACTTTTTTGCCGATGTTCATTGTACCCAACATTTGCTTTGATGCTTTTCCTTTTTGCCCGTCCATGGAAGGACAGTACATTTTAAAAAACCTGGTTTTGGTTGCCGGTGCGTTGTCGGTTGCGGGGAAATATGGGGCGGAGAAGTGAGCCTTTGCCAAACTTTTCGCAATGCCAAGACCAATGCGCTGGTAGCACCGCGTTCACGCGGTCTGGAAGCGGCCCTTTAGGGCGCAACAACAATTGGTAGATTGTTTCAAGGGAAAATTGGATGCCTTATTTTCTCGTTTCGCGGGCGTAAACGCCCTTCTCCAGACCGCGTGAACGCGGTGCTACCAGCGCGTTGCGTTTGGCATTTCTAGGTATTTTGGCCGAAAAACCTAAGGCCCCAAACACAACGCGCACGAACCCTCCTACGCCAAGGCTTCTGCGGGCACGCAACGAACAACTATTAAATCACCCGCGCCCGAATCTCCGCCAGCGTCTGCTCCAGCACCAATTCCCCATCCTTGAACACCGTTTTCAGTTCACCCTGCGCTTCTTCCGCCCAGCTGCATTGGTCTTTCAATTCGTAGCTGCCCGTTTTCGCGTTTTTGTGCACGGCCATCAGTCCTCGAGCCGATTTTTTGGAACCGTCGTCCGTTTTTGGGTCCTTAAAAATGGCGCGACCTTCTCCGTTCACTTCGCCGTAGGTGGCTTTCATCGCGAAACCATAGGTGTCGCGGGTAACGTATTCGTAGGTATAGGAACCGATGCCCAGGACGACATTGTAACTGGCGAAACCTTTCTTTTTCAAGCCCTCCAAAATAGCTACTTGCCGCTCCGGGGTAATGCTGTCGCCATAAATAAGGCCGATATGCGGATCGAGCAATCGGTAGCCGCGTTCGGTTGTGACACCGCCGAAGGTTTCCCACAGGCATTCGATGGCACCTTTGTGGGCAGGGCTGCCAACGGGTTCATCCGGATCGCCGACGATGATCTTCACCGGATCGCCGCTGTCGGGGCGGATGACCACTTTGCCGTTGCGGGCCAGTATTTTGCTGCGCAGTTGCGGTAGGAAGTTGGTAATCACGTGCCAAAAATCCCAGGTATCGGAGACAATGGACACCACCCCGCTCGGGTACACTTTTTCGATGAGGTATTCAAAGGTGCCAATTTCATCGTCCTGGGTGCCCATGCACATCACGCTGTGCTCCGTGGCGGGTACACTACCGCCGACCAATTCCTTGTCGCTGTTGGCGCCGTAATAGGTTTCAAGGAAATCGATGGCCGGGATAGTATCCGTACCGCTGAAGCTCAGCAGGTGGCCTGCACCGCTCATGATGGCATCTTCTACACCCGACATGCCCCGGAAGGAAAAGTCGTGGCCTTGCCATGGAACAAAGCTCAGGTCGTTTTCGGCCACGGTGTCGCGGGCATATTGTACGAAGGTGCGCAGGTATTGGTGGGCTGTGGTAGCGGAGGTGCAAGGCTTCCAAATCACGGCGCTCATCAGCGTTTCGAGCATATTGGTGAGCCAGAAAAACTCGGGTTTGGTATTGCGGAGTGTCAACATGGGTACGCGCATGGGTACGCGACTGCCTTCGGGCAAAGCCTTGATTTCCAGGGGCAAATACCCCAAGTCGTGCAAATCGGCGATATGATCCACCGTAATGCTGTCTTTGCCCAGGTAGTTGTTCATGCGGCGGGTGTAAAAGGCCAACACCTCGGCTTTTGGCAAGGCAAAAAACTGCTCGTTGAATTGGCGTTGCAAATACTCTTTGATGAAATATTGCAGTCCGAAAAACACGATTTCATCCACACCGTCCACGCGGGATTTTCGGGGTGTCATGTTGGAATACACCAGGGTAGTGCCTTCCGGGTATTGGAATTTGTGGCCAACTTTATAGCCGTCTTTCAGTAAAATAGGGGAAACTTGCATGGTGTTTAAAAATATAAGGTGAGCGTAGAGTGTGTTGGCGTTAGATTTTGAATTCCAAGCCGTTTTGCAATGCTTTTTTGTACTCGTTTTCGTCAAAAATGAAGAGGTCTGCGGGTCGGCGGCGTTCATTGGTGCGGCGCACACCCACATGTTTCAATATTCCGAGGCCCATGATGCGCTTGTGAAAATTACGGCGGTCGAAGGTAGTTTTCAAAATACATTCGTAGAGTGTTTGCAGCTCCGGCATGCTGAATGGTTGGCGCAGTAATTCGAAGCCGATGGGTTGCCACATGACTTTGCTGCGCAGGCGGTCAATGGCTTTTTCGATAATCACAGCATGATCAAAACCAAGTTCCGGCAATTGTTCCCAGGGCCACCAGGCAATGTCGCTGGCTGCTTGTCCGGCAGCGATGGCGTAGTGCTCCGCATTGACCAGGGCGTAATACGCTACCGACAGCACGCGGCCACGGGGGTCGCGGTCGGGATCGTCGAAGGTGAAAAGTTGTTCCTGAAATACGCCGCCGATACCAGCTTTGCTGCTCAAAACTCGATTGGCTGCTTGCGCACAAGTTTCGTCCAGGTTCAGAAAACCGCCGGGCAGCGTCCAACTTTCAGCAAAGGGCGCTTCCTTTCGTTGCAACAACAAGATAGACAGCTGACCCTCGGTGTATCCAAAAATGACACAGTCGATGGTGAGGGATGGTTTGGGATATTGGTCTAGCGCATGCTTCATTTTGTGTAAACTTTACGCAAAGATATGGGGAGGAGAAGCAGTGTTGCAAGTTTTTTTGCGTAAATTTTACACAAAAAAATCAAAGTATTGATTTTCAACTTTTTAAAATAAACTTTTTTGCCAAGTGGCATCCAACTGCCGATGTAGCATTGTTTTTTTTGCGCGCAACACCACAACGTAAGGGGCTATTCCGATGATTTAGATCAAGAGCATATCGCCGTTGGGTCGTTGTGGCTTTGTGTGAGACTTCTTTTCTGGCCATAGAAGTTCCATGATGCGCTGCACTGGCGCGGTAGTTGGCATTTCACCTGTTCGCTTCTTAATATTCATGCGTTTGCCCTGCGCATCCCGGCAAAATTACTCTTGCTTACTCCCAGCAATCGTGATCCCCAGCCCTCCGTCAATCCTAACAGCCTGACCCGTAAAAAAGCCGCCGTTTTCCCCCGCGAGGAAAAGAATCAGTGCCGCCACTTCTTCCGGCGTCCCGATCCTTTTCACCAGGTGCATGTCGATGCATTCCTGATACACCGCTTCCGGGTTGGGCGAAAGCTGGATGGCGTCTCGAAGCATGGGTGTGTCAATGGTGCCGGGACACACCGCAACGCAGCGTATCTGCGGGCCATAATCTACGGCAATGCTGCGGGTCAAACCCAGCAACGCTGTTTTAGAAGTGACGTATGCCGCCACCGTTTTTTGACTGATGAATGCCTGCACGCTCGAGACGTTCACGACAACCCCAGCGCCTTTTTGCTTCATCCATGGAATGGCGTGTTTGGCGCACAGGAAAGCGCTTTTCAGGTTTACGTTCATCACCAGATCCCATTCCTCCTCGCTGGTTTCGGTGACGGATGAATAGCGTTGAACGCCGGCATTGTTCACCAGGACATCTATGCCGCCAAAGGTTTTGACGGCTTGTTCCATGGCTTGTTTGAC
>JBBRWA010000088.1:0-19313 GCA_038246345.1 Chitinophagales bacterium | reverse complement strand
GCCAAGGCAAGTAGGGTATAATGTTTGTTTTTTGGCATCGCCGCCTGTCGCAAAAATGCTTCTACCCGTAAGGTATTGATGTAGTGGAAAAAATTTTTCTGTTCCCGGTCATTTATCACTTGGGAGAGATAATTGGGGTGTATGTCCAATGACCTGGCTAGATCAACCAGCGTTAGTTTCGGATTGGTATACGGCGCATCATTCAACATTAAGGCCGCCAATTGCTGGCAAACCTGCTCCACGCCCTCCGTTTTCAGGCCCGATTTTGCATAACGGATCGGCTCAGTTGCGGGATGGGAAGCCTGATCGTTGGAATAATTCAGGTTTGTTGCATTCCTGTTTTCAGTCCAAGACTGTTGCATTTCCACCGTATGAAAGATCGGGACTTGCTGGATACCATAGAATCCGATAAAAAGCACAAACAATGTAACCCCTGAAAAAATAATTTGATCGTCAAAGAAGGCCACCAAAAACCACAAAACGCCTAGCCCGATGGATAAATATTCGAGCCAGCGCAGCATTTTGTGTTCGGTATTGGAGAACTCCTTTTCGACTGCTTTCCTGTGTTTTCTTATTAAAAACAAGGCAGCAAGCACATAACCAACCCCTGAAATCAATATACCAAACCGTTTGACGGTTTCATACCATTCAAATCCCGCGCCCTCGCTTTCAAAAACGGCGATTTTTTCGGCACCAGACAAACTATAAAAAGGCCACCCCAATACCAGTAACAAAACGAATGGCAGAAAATGTGGCAGCATGGATGTCCATTTAAAGGCATCCCGCTTGGTCAGGCTTGAGGCGTATAAATACAAAAAGGCGCCATGCAACAATGGGAATGCAAATGACAGGCCGAGTACGTGCGGAAACTGAAACGAACTGTGCGTAATATCCAAAAACATGAGCAACTGGTGCATGGAAATCACGGCCAGCCATATGAGCAATATGGCGTCTGATGTTGTTTTTTGCTTTTTTAGCAATAGCAGCATACAGAGGAATGCTGCTAAACTTGCTCCGATGATGAATACCACGGCTAATTATTTTTTCAGCTTAAACCCGTTCCAATGCTCTCCCCGCTTTTTCCAACAAATCATCCGTCTTCGCAAAACACAATCGTACCACCTTTTGGTCTTTCCCATCAGAAAAGAAAGAGGAAACAGGGATTCCGGCTACGCCGTACTCCGTTGTCAGGCGTTTGCAAAAATCCAGGTCGGATTCGTCACTGATATGCCCGTATTCAAACAATTGAAAATAAGTACCGGCACAGTGCAGTGGCTTAAAACGGGTAGCAGCCATTGCTTGCAAGAAGAAATTCCGCTTCTCCTGGTAAAAGTCTGGCAAGCCCAGGTACTCGGAAGGATCGGCCATAAAATCAGAAAAAGCCGCCTGCATGGGATGGTTTGCGCTGAACACATTGAACTGGTGCACTTTGCGAAACTCACGGGTCAGTTCTGGCGGCGCAACGCAATAGCCTGTTTTCCAGCCTGTGTTGTGGTAGGTTTTTCCAAAGGAATAGATGGCCAGGGAACGCGCATACAAATCGGGAAAACACAAGGCAGATGCGTGTTTTTCGCCGTCAAAAATCAGGTGTTCGTACACTTCATCACTCATCAGCAGCACATCGGTGCCGCGCAGCATGGCATCAATTTGTTGCATGTCCTCGGCACGCAATATGGTTCCAGTAGGGTTTTGTGGCGTATTGATGCAGAGCATACGGGTGCGGGGGGTGATGAGCTTTTTCACAGCCGCCCAATCAACTCGATAATCGGGCGCCGACAACTGGTGTACTATAGGTATTCCACCAACAGTTTCGACGGACGGACGGTAGGAATCGTAACAGGGTTCGAGCAGGATCACCTCATCGCCGGGGCGTACAAAAGCCGCAATGACGCAAAAAATAGCTTGGGTGCCACCAGCAGTGACCGTAATTTCCGTCTCCGGGTCAATTTTTGCTCCGTACAAACTTTCAATTTTACCTGCAATTCTTTCCCGCAGTGACAGCAGGCCAGGCATGGGCGCATATTGGTTGTTCCCCTTGGCCATGTGCTCTGTGACCAATTGCTGCAGCCGGGCAGAAGGGTTGTAATTGGGAAAACCCTGAGAAAGGTTAATGGCACCGACCTGGTTGGCCAAGCCAGACATGACAGTAAAAATGGTGGTACCAACGTTGGGAAGTTTCGATTCTATGCGCATGAAGGCGAAGGTAAACCGGGCATTGAATATAATAAAGCCCGATGCTGGCTATCTGGAATAATTGCGCAGGAAGAGATACTAATCGCGATTATACCGCTCGTAAACAGCATCTATGGCATTCGCCAAGGTTCGGTCTTTGTCCGTTACAATATTGCCCGCTGAATGCGTGGTCAGGTGTATATCGACTGTATTCCACACATTGGTCCAATTGGGATGGTGTCCTTGTTTTTCAGCAACCATGGCAACTTCTGTCATAAAGGCGAATGCCTGCGAAAAATCCTTAAAATGAAAGGTTGATTGCAGCCTGTTTTTTTCTTCTATCCACATAATTGGCTGGTAGTATTTAAGTTAGCGAGTGCATTATCCAGCGAATGTAACATAAATTGGTGTAGCATCAGAAAAAAGATGGGCCACCCCAAAAATTCAGTATGGCTCATCGTTCTGGTTCAACAAATGAATATCGCAGTATCAATACTCCGAATCATCGGGAATATCGTTGTCGTCATCGTCTTTCCGGCGGGTTACAATAATATGGTCGTCTTCATCAGAAGCATCATCAACCATATCGTCATCATCCTCGCCTTCGCCGTCAAATTCATTGTCGTCGACATCGACATCTACGATTTCTTCTTTGAGCTGGCCGTCGTCATCAAAATCATCGTCTTCTTTTACAATACGCTTGGCTTCAAGGACAGTCATTCGAATCAGGTAATGGGTATCATCGGTTTCAAAAGGCAGGGCGGATACTTTTTTGCCCTCCTTATCATTGTAGCTGACAAGGTGTTCCGCGTATCCGGAGGGATATCGGTTTTTTACGAGATGTGCAATTTCCTCTGAGAGGGCATTGTAATCTTTGACAACGCGTTTCTTAATCAAGGTTAAGGAGCAGTTAGGTTTTATAATCTAAGGCTAAAATCGGATTAGCACTTGTTTGTTCCGGGCAAATTTAAAGGAATGCGTTCTGAAACCTCAAAATTTTTGCTGTCTAAAATAGACATTTTTTTTGGCGAACACTTTTTTGCCGAAAAAAGGCCAAAGAATCACCGAATTACGACCTCAACAATCTCCACCCGGCGTTCCCGTGCAGCGTTCGGGTGATAAATAGAGTTTCGTTCATCGGACAATTTATCGCTAATTCCTGGCTTGGCAGTGGTTTCGCCAAAACTCAGTTCACTTATTTTGAGTTTTCCATTATTTAGGTAAGGCCGAAGACTGCCATCATTGAATGCTTCGAACTGGTTGCGCACACTGCTGATGCGGCGTTGGGCGAGATTCTCATTGTAGTCGCTTTTTGCCCGCGGGCTGGTGTAGCCTTTTAATATGACTTCGAGTTCTGCTCCCTTTTGAAGACGGTCGAACATGAGTTCACAAAGCTGGTTGAGGCGATCAGCCCCATTGCGCACCTCGTTTTCGAAGAAGTTATCGACCAATTGTTCTGCGGCATCTGCCTGCTGGTCTTTCAGGTTGTCACTGAATCGATCACGGTATTCACGTTGGCGTGCCAGAAAAGCTTCTACAGTTTCATAGTACGTGCTTTTGGTGGCGGTTTTTCTGCTGCGATTATCCGGCTCGTCATTGTCAAAATAAAGCGGAAGCCCTGTAAAATCAGTCAGCCTGGTTTCTATAACAATCGGCGGAATGGGCTGTGTTGGGGCGGTGTTCGGGGATTTCAAACCAATTAATGGCACCGTACTTGTATCCTCAGAAGGCTCTCTGGGAATAGGTTTCACTTCAGGCTTTATCACACTGAACGCAAACAAATCGTTACAACATGCTTTGTTTTTTTCATCCAAATACATGGCGCCTGGCCGGTTGCTGCTCAGGTAGCCCCCTGATCCGTCCTTCTTCAAGATAAAATAGAGGTCATTGTAGCTGGTGTTGAGACCAGGGCCAGCATTTTTAGGCGTTGCAAATTCAGCATTTCTCTTTTCAGTATGAAAAATATCAAAACCCCCCAGGCCCGGCAAGCCATCGGAGCTGAAATACAATTTTTGCTCAGGGCTAAAAAAGAAGGGCGCCACCTCATTTTCTGCGGTATTCAGCTCAGCGACATTGGTAGGTGCGTCAAAGTCAGGCAGTCGGCCTATTTTTTTCCCAGGGAGGGGCAAATTGCATTCGCAGAAGAAATTGGTATCGAGTGGAACGCGCCAAAGATCGAGCTTGCCTTTGCCGCCTGGGCGGTCGCTGGAAAACCAAAGCACTGGCCCCTGAGCCTCGTTGTCGTAGGCGATGTTGGGTTGTGTGGTTGTATATCCAGCCATATTAATTGGTTCTGGAAGCTTTACCGGAGGAAGCCATCGTTTGCGACGATCTATCACCGTCATCCAAAGCTCACAGCGTTTGTCATTGGCATTCAGGTCTTTGCAAATGGTAAAAAAGACATAGTGACCATCTGGGGAGAAGGCGGTATGCGCAATATGGGCTGTATCAGTCGCAGGAAATCCACGACCAGGTTCCCGGCCACGGCCACCCTTTACAGCGATCATCACCTTGCTGAGCTTGCGTTTGTTCTTGCCTTTATCCGTTCGTTTATCAAAACGGTAGGAAGAATAAAACAAAGTATCGCCGACGATGCTTGGGGCAAATTCATACCAAGGGCTGTTGATTTCTTTGCCTAAATGTTTCATCTCCACAAGTATGGGAGATGCCGCTATAATTTGAGCTTGCTGACATGCATCAATCTCTGATCTTGCCTTTTCGAGGTACTGGGCTTCTATTGTAGACTCTTTGGCAATAAATTTTTCAAAATAGGCAATGGCCGTCAGGTAATCTCCCTGGCTTTTTTTTACTTCTGCCAAGCGATATTCGGCCAGCGGATGCCGGTGCTTGTGCTTTTTTGAATCAATAATTTTTTTGTAGGAGCGTTCGGCCTCTGGGTAAGCATTGTATAGTCGGGCGCTTTCAGCGTATTTCCACCAAAGCGAATAATCCTGTTCATGCCGTTTCAGCACATCGCTATAATATTGTACAGCGGCGCCATAATCCTTTTTTTCAAAGGCTGAATCACCTGCACGCTCGTAGGCACGAAGCGATTGGGAAAAGGTGGTAAGCTGGAAAATTGAAAGCAGCAAGATGACTAAAAAACATTGTCTCATAGTGCAAAATCGGAAATTGATTATTAGGATAAGTACGAAAAACGCAGACGTTTGAATTTTCGTCTGTCGTCAATCTCATAAAATACAGATAATCAATATTGAAACGCGTTAAAGATTATTCATTGATTTGAAAATCAAAGAATTTTAGAGCGTTACAGTTTTTTCTCAATACTAGAAAACCGGGCAAGATTTAACCGTTTTAAGTACTGGAACCGGAACCCTCCGCCAAATTACAGCAATTTCTATGCCGCCCCTGCCACGTGTCGCGTTATCGAAGGCTGATGTGTTCCAGTCATAGCTCAGTCCTAGCGTCCAATTGTTGCGTTCTATTTGTACGGCAGGGATGATGGCATCGCCCAAGCGATGGGCAAGCGTGAATTGAACACTGGTCTCATTTGCAATCCCTGAAGTCAATATTTGACGGATTCCGGCACCGAATACCAATTCTTTGGCACGGCTCATTTGCTGCCATTCGTTGATAAAAACCAAATCCAACCGCGTTTGAACTTGCCAATACGCGTTTGCAAAACACGAAATTCTGACCGGAAGTGCCCTCCCAATCCCCCCTAAACTTACCATGGGTTTGTTGAAATGTGCCAAACCACCACCCATGTCAATTTTCGTACGTGTATCGCTTTGCTCAAAATGCCACTGGAGGCCTGCGGAGAGGGTTGGTGCCAACCCTGATGCAGGGATAAAAGACTCGCCCGTGGGCAACCCTGGGTCAAAGACATCCCCGCCCCATTGGTTCTTGAATGTCAGGCGGCTGATGTCGAAACTGCGCTGGGCGAGTGCCAAGCCAAAGCCTACTGAAAGCGCATTGTTCTGGTTGAGGGCTTGCACCACGCCGATATTCGCACCAACCTGTAGCCAGGACAAACCAGCGTCGCCAGCTTTGTCATTTTGAAGCTGGAGGCCGATAGAAAGCGCATTTCGGGCGCGCTGCAAAGTTTTCCATTCAATGGAGCCGGAATATGTTTCGAATGCAACAGGCACGTTTTTCCATTGGCTGCGGTACAAGGCTGCAGCCCGGAGATCACCTTTGAAAATGCCCGTTGCCGACGGGCTCAAGTGCATGGGGTTGTTGTAGAACTGGGAGTAATGGAGGTCTTGGGCTGCGGATGACAGCGCGGTTGCGATGATAAACGTGAAAATGGCGGTGTATCGCAGCATAAACCAGTGGATTGAAGGGTGATGTGGTTGTTGAATGCGAAGGTAGGATTTTCTGCTTATGCAAGGACAACCAGAAGCCCGCCCAAAAAATCTACAGCACTAGTTGGCGTGGTGTAAAATAATTTTTTTTAAGTACTAGGACTGAATTGAACAGTGTAATATTGTGCGCTGTCATATTCTGTCGAAAACCAATCGCCTGTTTTGAATGATCGTTTCGTTTTAGTTCAGCACACCCCCATTATCACATTATCACATTAATTTCCATGGCTTACACCTTCGAAATATGCGCCGTAAACATACAATCCGCCCACGCAGCCGCGGAAGCAGGCGCCCAACGGATTGAACTTTGCTCGGCGCTGGATGTAGGTGGATTAACACCTTCTCCCGGACTGATTTTTTCAGCAATTAGGAATTCTGGAACACTGGTCAATGTACTCATACGACCCAGGGAAGGCGACTTCTGCTACAACGATCAGGAGTTTAATATCATGCTGGACGACATTCGGTTTTGCCGGGAAGCTGGTGCTCATGGCGTGGTGGTGGGCGCTTTGGATGCGAATGGGCAATTGGATTTACACAAATTGGAGGCGATGCGCCAGGAGGCCGAGGGCATCGAAATTGTACACCATCGGGCTTTCGATTTTTGCGCCGACCCGGAACTTGCTTTGGAACAATTGATTCAGTTGGGTTATAATCGCGTACTTAGCTCCGGCCAGTCAAACTCCGCTTTTGAAGGCCGTTTTACTTTGCAAAAACTGGTACAGCAAGCCAGTGGCCGCATCAGCGTTATGCCCGGCGCAGGTATTGATGCTTCGAATATCAAGGAGATAGCGGCTACCACGGGGGCGCATGAATTCCATTTTTCGGGTAAACGAAAAATGGACCCGAGCAAAGGAAATGCGATTCAGGGGCTTGATACCTGGTATTGGCAAAGTGATTCGGGGGTGATTCAGAGAATAATCGGTGCGGTTCAAAAAAATGATTGACGATTGCCGAGTACATGATTGCCGATTGTCAATCAAAAAAGCGCCTATTTCATGATGGTAAGCCCCCCACTCCACTGCCGCTTCCCATGCTCAAGCGCCTCAAAAAAATAGAATCCCTCTGGTAAAATCGGCAACGGTATTTCAACCCGTTCCTCCTCCAATATCTGTGACAGAACAAGTCGGCCTAGGGCATCAAAAAGCCTGAATTCGGCGTCTCCACTGCTATAGGAAAGTACCCGCAAAGTCCCGGTTGGGGAAATGGGGTTGGGGAAAACCAGCCAGTTTTTTGTTCCCGTAAAATACACGGAAGCCGTATCGCTCAGCACCATGCCTGTATTGGAGGTTGAAATGAGGGCGCGGTATACGTTTCGGCCTTGCCGGGGAAATGGATCGGTATACGCGAAATATGCGTTGTCGATGGTTTCAAATTTCTTGATGGCAGCGAATTTCGCGCCATCCCATTTTTCAAATTGTACGTCTACCACGCCGTACAGTGATCCCAATTCTAAGTAGAGATCAACTTGGTTTACCGCATTCAAGGAAGCAAAAAAGCTTTTTTGGTAGCATTCCAATCCCTGTTTTTCAATGTCAGGCGCTGCGCTGCGCTTGCTAAGGGAAGCATGATGCTGCCCTAGGGCCGCCACGGCAAATCGCTTTTGGGGAAACAAGCTTTTGGATACTGAAACAAATGTGTCGCGGGTTACGAATAATGGCTGCAAGTAATATTGCCCCAAACCGTACAGCAAATACTCCGCTTCAGGCGCCGCGCGATTCCAGAACAAGCCCGCCGAATCAGGACAATTAAAACCAACTTTCAAGCGCAGGTCTGCTGCGATTAAAAAAGTATCGGACATAAAAAACTGCGTGCCCGCTTGTACCCGTACTTGTGCTTCTGTAAAAGTATCGGGCACCAGCCAGCGCCGCACGCCATTATTCAAAACAAGCGCTGAATCAATCAAACGCCAATTATCAACGCCCAAGGGCTTCCACTCCAAACGGCCGGTCAAGTCGGCGCGATTGCTTTCCCAGCGCAAAACCACCTCCTTTGCAGCAGTGACGGGATCGTAGCGCATGGGATAGTTCCATTTAAAATGGCCCAGGGTATCGAAGGAGTATGCCAGGGAGAAAGCTAGGATTCCGGCGGCAACATCGGTGCCGATTACTTGGATTTGATATTGTCCGGGCATCGGGTTGTCCATCGTGATTTGCAATACATTGTTCAACGTGTCGCGACCCCGAATCGCTGGCAATTGCAGCGAATCAGCATTGGGTGCTGTATTCAACACCCAAGGTTGCCAACTCTGTCCTGTGGGATCTTGAATTTTAAAATCGAGGTCGTGTATAAGCGCTTTGGCGACACCGGGCAGCGCTGGTACGTCATTCCATACCAGGCTGATTTTGAATTGTTGTAAATTGTCGGGCAAGACTATTGGAATGACCATCATTTGGCCTCCAGCAATTTCAGCCCTGATAAATCGCTGATCCACCATTGTTTGAATGGATTCACCCAGGTTTAAATTTCCAAAGCCGTATTCAAAATCAGGCCCTGCCCTACCGCGATCGTCTGCGGAATTGATCAAAATAGCCCGTATCAAATCCGAGTCAGGCAGGCTATCAAATTGTTCCTTGTACGCTTGTTGTAAAACAGCAGCAGCACCAGATACCAGCGCGGCGGCACCAGAGCTGCCATCCTGTCCAAAGCCAACAAGGTCGGGTTTTATGCGCCCGTCGTAGGCTGGGCCGCGCGAACTGAACAAGGCCAAGTCGCCGAGGGAATCCACGGCACCAACCGTGAGTACATTTTTAGCCATTTTAAAGTTGCCCGTCAGGTTGGCAAAGCCCTTAATATTGGCATATAACCCTGTTTCTGAAGCACTTGTTCCAATATTACCTGCAGAAAAAACATGTAGCAAGTGCGGGTTTTCCTGGGTACTCACATCGAATGCCAAGGCATTGGCACCGTAGAAATTCTCGACCCCAACACCATAAGCATGATTTTGAACTGTCACCCCTTGCAAATCATAGTCCTCTTCCGGAAGCAACAAGCCGAAACCTGTAGAAATCATTTTACAGCCTGGCGCTGCGCCCCGGCCTTGTGGGTCGGAATTGCCCGCGCCGCCCACCAGCGATGCCATGATAGCCGCATGCGTGGTTAGTTCCTTCGCTGCATTTGGGGAATCAAGCACCCTGTTTTGAAGGTCCACGTCCATGGAATCGAAACGAAACTCCTTGATGGACACAATGGAACCTTGGCCATTCAGGTGTGGGAATTTTGCCTGCGCGACATTGATTTTATTGACAAATAAATTCTGCCCAGGTACAGGCAACTCCGGCTTCGGATCAGCCGTTGTGGTTGAAACAAACAAAATCAGGGGGTGTTGGGCGATTTTTTCACGAAAAACAGCTGGAGAAGCGTGTAGCACAACGATCTTTGCAGGACGATAAACACCCAGTATTTGAATTTGCTCCCGGACAGCCCATCGCTCAAATGAATCAATAGATTTGACTACGGCAGTAAATACCTGACTATCAGTTGTTTCAATATTGCTGCGCGACAAATTTCCTTGTCCCAACAAGGGAAAAGTAAAAAGTAACGTTAAAAAAAGCAAGCCTGATCTCATGATGCGAAGGTAACAGTAAGTGCGAAGAGTCCGTAGAATTGACATTTGAATGCTTAACCATATTCATTTTGGGCTTATACCTTGAAAACAAATAAAACCATTTACCTTTAATTTCGTTTTATCGCATCCCGAAACCTACAATGATAATCCACGCTTTTTAAACCGCTAAACACACCAAACTATGCACGAATTTGCGCCCAGTGGGCCTAAAGTTAAATTTAAAAGCGTTGCAGGCGACCCGATTCAGGTGCAGCAATACACCTTGAGCAATGGCCTACAGCTTTTCTTGACAGTTAATAAAGACGAACCCCGCGTTTATACTGAAATAGCCGTTAGAGCAGGCAGCAAACACGATCCTGCCGACACCACTGGTCTGGCGCACTATTTCGAACACATGATGTTCAAAGGTACTGACAGGCTTGGTTCTCTGGATTGGCCTAAGGAAAAAGCCATACTCGACCAAATTGAACTTAAGTTTGAGGCGCACCGCCAAGAACACGACCCTGCCAGAAAGAAGGAATTATACGCTGAAATTGACCGACTCAGCTTTGAAGCAGCCAAACTCGCTGCCGCCAATGAATACGACAAACTGGTGAGTGCCATCGGTGCAAAAGGCACCAACGCTTATACTTGGGTGGAGCAAACGGTGTATGTCAACGATATTCCATCCAATGAACTCGAACGATGGTTTGAGCTGGAAAGCGAGCGCTTCCGCCGCCCGATCCTGCGCCTGTTTCACACAGAATTGGAAACCGTTTTTGAAGAATACAACATCAGTCAGGACAAGGATTTCCGCAAATCGCTGAAGGCCATGCAGGAAACCCTGACGCCCACGCATCCTTATGGTACGCAAACAACCTTAGGGCGCGGCGAAGACCTCAAAAACCCTTCCCAGACGAATATTTACAATTTCTTCGACCAATATTACGTCCCAAACAATATCGGCATCATTATGTCGGGCGATTTTGACCCAGCGGTGGTCGTGAAATTAGCAGAACAACATTTTGGCAGCTGGACGGCCAAGCCAATACCACCTTTCAAGTTTGAAGAACAAGCGCCCCTGCGCCAACGTACCAAGCGCGAGGTTTATGGCCATGAAGCTCCATGGATCGAATTGGGATGGCGATTCCCTGGCGCCTCTTCGGAGGAGTCCGCGATACTACCGCTCATTGCTGGCATCTTGCACAACTACCAGGCTGGCTTGTTTGACGTAAACCTGATTCAGAAACAACTTTTGCTGGAAGCTTATGCCTATCCACGGCCTTACGAAGATTTCAGCAGCCTGCTGATGCTCGCCAAGCCGCGTGAAGGGCAATCGCTGGAAGCCGTCGAACAGTTATTGATGGAGCAGGTAGAAAATTTGCGCAACGGCAACTTTGAAGACTGGCTACCCGAAGCAGTTATAAAAGACTTGAAACTTTCAGAAGTCAAGTCTTTTGAAAAAAACCAGGGCCGAGCCGCCACCATTACCGGCGCTTTTGTTTTGGGTATCCAATGGCCTGATTTTATCGATCGCTGGAAAATGCTGGAAAATTTGACAAAAGCTGATATCGTTGCTTTTGCACAAAAACATATTCGGCCCGATAATTACGCCATTGTATTCAAGCGCCAGGGCGAGGACAACAGTGTGATGAAAGTAGATAAACCCGCCATCACGCCCATCGAGGTCAACCGGGAAGGTGTGTCTGGTTTTGCGAAAGATTTTTTGTAAAAAAGCACCCCTGATATTGAACCACAGTTTATTGATTTCAAACAGGTTATCAAAAGGACTTCCGTTTCAAAACAGGTAAAACTACAAGGTGTCCAGGATAAAAAAAGCAAGCTATTTCGCTTGCATTACTGCTTTGATATGGGTAAAACTGCCGATCGCCGCTTAGGTGTTCTGGCTGGCTACATTCCCTTTCTCGGTACTTCGAAGTTAACGCCTACCGAAGTCCAGCAAGCGATTTACCGCTTGGGCCTTCACTTTTCCACCAGCTGCCAAGACGATCACTTTTACCTCACACTCAGCGGTTTGGAAGAAAGTTTTGAAGCAGGGGTGGCACTGTTAGAAACCCTGCTATCAGATGCACAGCCAAACCCGGAAGCGCTCAAAAACCTGGTTGATGATATTTTGCTTCGCCGGGTAAATGCCAAGACCGACAAACAAACCGTGCTGAGCAAAGCGATGTCAAGCTATGCCAAGTATGGCCCCATATCCCCCTTTACGGATAAATTCTCCGCTGCGGAATTGAAAGCATTAAAACCAGGCGATTTGACGGGGCGCTTGCGGGAATTAACATCCTACAAACATGATGTTTTTTATTTCGGCGCAAAAACTGCTCGCGCTGCTACCACCATCATACAAAAATATCACCCGGAAAATGCTGGGCTAAAACCAGTCATTCCTAACAAAAATTATAAGGAAGTTGGTGTAAGAACCGACAAAGTCCTTTTCGTTCATTTCCCAACCGTTCAAGTAGAACTACTGCTGTTATCCAAAGGAACGCCAAAGTTCAATTTGGAAGAATTTATTTTTGGGGAATGGTACAATCAGTATTTCGGATATGGTCTTTCAAGCATCGTATTTCAGGAAATACGTGAGTCAAAAGCACTGGCATATTCTGCTTATGTACATGCCAGCAACCCGGGCAAGAAAAACCGGGCGCATTGGCTGCAAGGTTATGTAGGTACCCAACCCGATAAATTGCGGGATGCCGTCGAAGCATTTCAGGGAATTTTAGAAGAAATGCCCGTGTCGGCCCCTCAAATTGAAACGGCCCGCCAAAGTGTGCTCAAAAAGATTGCCGGCAGCCGCATCACCCGTTCAGATTTGTTCTGGACCTGGCGTGCCAACCGCGACAAGGGTTATACCAACCACGACCTTCGGGAAGATACTTACCGCAGGTTGGAAAAAGCGGGCATTGAAGACTTGCTGCTTTTTCAAAAATCTCAGGTAAAAGGCCGCAAATATACCTGGTTGGTGCTTGGCGACCGTGCTAGTGTTAACTTTAAGTATTTGCGGAAGTTGGGGACGGTGAAGGAGTTGAGTTTAGAGGAGGTGTTCGGGTATTAAAAAAGGACTGTCCAAGACGTCCATCAGCCCAAGTAACCCCAAGGTTTTCTACGGAACCCTGCCCTGCCCCTAAGTCAAATCTTAATGCTTGGTATTAACTGATTGAAATATTAAACAGGCGTGGAAAAAAATACACATTTTGCCCCATTTTGTACCCACGCGACTTGATTTTCATAGACGGCACAGCATTTTTATAGAAGATTTTAAAGAATAATTTTACTTAAACCATTTACAATGAAAAATCAACTTTGGGGTTCAGGAATATTAACCATCTTGCTTTCAACTTTGTTATCTGGTTGTGAAGTTATAGGTGGAATTTTTAAAGCTGGCGTTTGGTCGGGCATTCTCTTGATTGTTTTAGGGATTGCAGCAATTATATTTATTGCGACCAAACTGCTTGGCAAGAAAGATTAATCGGGCGCGATCTGATAAGCGGATGCGACCTGACCAGGTTGTTAGTAATTATCTCCTGAGCGAGGTTTTTTAACAAACACATACGAAAAGCGCCGCCCCGGAATCCCGGAGCGGCGCTTTTTCATCTTTATCAGGTCAAAAACCTGTGTTCACTATCGTTGAATCATCACTTTAACGAAGACTACATTCTGACCGTTTTGGATGCTGATGGTGTATAAGGCTGACGGCAATTCACCGTAGCTGAACACTTGTTTCAGGTCACCGCCGTGGAAGTCAGCCGTTTCGCGTTTCACTACCCGCCCAAGAAGATCGTAGAGGACAAACTGTACTTCATCTTGTGCTGTTCCAGTCATTTCTACTGTGAATGCTCCTGGGTTCGGGTTCGGGTAGAGGCGGAAGTCTTGCAACCAGTTTTCGTCTGTTGTACTTACGGAACCAGCAGTTACATTGACCACTTTTTGCAGCACCTCAACACCACAACCGTTGGTCACCATCAGCTCCACGATATAGGAGCCAGATTGTGCGTATGTGTGTGCAGGACTGAATTCTGTGCTTTCTGTACCATCACCAAAGCTCCAGTGCGTCGATGTGGTGTTTTCAGATTTGTTGTCAAACAATACCTGCAGGCTATTTGGAACCACTGCATGTGTAAAGACTGCTTTAGGCTGGAATACCTGAACCCTATGTTCTGTCACTGATTCGTCTTCGCCTGCGGCGTTCATGGATACCAGCTGCGCGAGATAGTATCCAGGCTGTGCATAAATAACCTGTGGATTCTGATCCGTCGATGTAGCCGGCACACCACCTGGGAATGTCCACATCCAAGATGTTGGTGTACCGATGGATGCGTCGTAGAACTGTACCTCAAACGGCGCCATACAAGACTGCATTTGAACACTGTTCATCGCCGCTACTGGCGCAATTCCTGCTACCGACTGAACCGTAACTTTTGCCATACAAGAAGCGGAGTTGCCACTTGGGTCTGTTACTGTCAGCATGATGTTATTGACACCAAGGTTGGTCATATTGAATGCTGTATTCGATGCCGTCAGTGTCAACGTATTGGTTGCAGCGTAGCTGTCAGTAGAGCCTCCATTAATTTGTTGCGGCGTAATGTTGCCATTACCGTTGCCGTCAAGCATCACGACGATGTCTTTACAAATTGCGTTTGGTGCCATTTGGTCGTTAGCCGTGATGGTGAATTGCGCCGTATTGGTGCAATTGCCCAAAGTTGCTGTCACCGTTATCATTGCCGTGCCATCCTGCGTATTGAACGTTGGGATGAGCGGGAACAAGCTTGTGGCTGTTCCATTGGTCAAACCAACTGCGGTACCGCCAGTCCAGCTGAAGTTTGCACCCCAAGTGGTGGTTTGTAGTACAATTGGACCGAGTGCAGTACCTGCTTCAACGGTGTAGTTCGGAACGGGCACGATGGAGAACAGTATACCGTCAGCCACTTGCGTCGCTGCTGAAACCGTACATCCGTTGCCGTCTGTCACGGTTACCGTGTACTGACCAGAATTCAGGCCAGTTAACGACGTGGTGGTCGTTGTCAGCGGTCCTTGTGTCGCACCCGTCGACCACTGGTAAGTGTAGCCAGATGGGCCATCGAACATGGTTGCTGCAACTGAACCTTGGCCTGCGCCGGTGCAGGTATTGTCGGTAGCCGTCAGTACTACGCCTGGGCTGGACAGTACTACCAGTTGTACAATGTCGAGATCGTAACAACCGGCATCGTTGCTTACCCGAGCCCACAGCGACTTCGTCGTTGCGGTGTAGGAGGCATTGACTGGGTTCGTACCAGCTTCAGCGTCTGCTTTAGACTCGTAGTAAGTAACCGTCATGCCTGCTTGGCCGCCGGAAACTTGAGCACTTACGTTTTGCATGTTGAACGTAGCCGTTGGGCCGTCGAACACATCCGGGCAACCTTTCAGTTGGGCCGTGTGTGCTACTGGCAGGTTTGCTACTTTCAAGCGCAGCGCGACAACATTAAACTGCGTGCCTTGCGTGACCCTTGCGTAAATCACGGCATCGTGTTGTGCCGTATATGGGCTGGACAACACACCATTACCAGCTTGTGCATCCTGAGTGGTAGCATGGTATGTAACCGTAGCGGTGCCACTTGGATTGACAATGGTATTGGCATTTGTCAGGACAAACTGTGCCGTATTGCCGCCTGGCTCTATCGCACATGCAATAAGGTCGGTGGAAGTCTCCGCTACAAAGCCTGCATCGTAGTTATGGTCTGAGCAACCCGCCATGCCCGTTGTGAGCATAATGGTTGGGTACAGGTGCCATGGCTTCGTTGGTGCGTCTGCTATCGTAGCGTCTGAGTCGTTCCAGTCTTTGTGCCAGCCGATACCTACGTTCGGGATTGTGAGGTGGAATTTCACACCGTTCACGATCAGTTTTTCCGTTGTTACGTTGAACTGATTGAGGTTTGCGTTTTTACCAAACACAATTTTGTACGCAGTAAATGCTTTCACGCTATCTACTCCAGCAGTTGCGATCCATGCTTCGTTGATTGTTCCAATACCCGTGAAGTAGTATTCGCCATTTTGGCCGGTTACGGTGCTGGCAAGCAAGTTGCCGTTCACACCGTCGTACAAGCTGACGAGCACGCCCGGAATTGGGCTTTCACATGGATCCTGGACACCATCTTCGTTGGCATCGTTCCAGACGTAGTTACCGATCTGGATTGGCGCTTCGTCACACAATGCTTCAAGGTCGCCAATTGTATTCGCCATACCGATACCAACTGTGCTGGCCACGGGATCTAACAGCGTCAAATCATTGCGGGTCGTATTGCCATGCAGCAGATCGTAGTACACAATGCCACCACCGAAGTTGTACTCAGAAGTGTTTGGGTTGTTGATGGCGCCCAGCAACTCGTCGCGGCCAGGAACGTACAACAGACCACCAGCTTCAGCATCGAGGTGCGTGTAACGTGTATTGTCGTAGAAGAACTCGCCACCGCCAGGGCCGTCGTTGGAGTTAGGTCCAAATACGCTGGTGCGGTTCAAGCCTGGGATGGTACCGTTGTTTTCCAGTGTCCAAACATTGTTGATCGGGTAAGCAGCGAGAATATCGCCACCTGCGCTAGCCGAGATCGGGTTGCCCATATTTGTCGTCGGACGGTGCTGGCGGTAACCGAACTGGTGTCCGCTGCGGTCCATCATCGCGACTACCATCATGCCTTCGCGGGTGATTTCGATGTCAGAAATCATCGCTTGGCCGCGGCAGCGGAATTCAGCGCCGGTTGGGCCACCACCGATTATCTCAAAGTTGCCATTGAAGATATTGGAAGGTTCGCCTGCACCGGTATTCGCTACCAGGTTGCGCTCCGTATAAACATCCGCCCAGGTCTCCCACTCTTTGCATTGTGCAAGGTTTTGGTTGACGCTGCCCACGATGTCGCCGTGGTTGTAATCTGGCAAGGAAAGATCCCAGCTCAATACCATCGACCAGGTGTTGGTGCGGGTATTGTACACGTGGATGGATGCTGACAGATCGTTTGATGTTCCATTGGCATTTTCACCGGTGCATACACCACCGACGTAGATCTTGTCACAATCGACGTGCAAGCCAAGCGGACGGAATACACCGTTTGCGCAGTTTGGTGCCGAAGTGATCGGAATCTCAATCGATGTTGGGTTGTTGGTCAGGATGCTGTCTACCCGAACGAGGTTGCGGGTGTTCAGGTTGACCGTCCAAAGTGTATTGTCACCTGAAATATCCAAATCACCGAGGCCAACTTTACCAATTTTTCCGAACGCATCTGTATCCATACTTGGTACATCAGGTGCAGTCAGGTCTGCTGGGCGAACAACAGTGCCCACATTTGGAACAGTGTAAATCTCTGTTACCGTTGGGTTGTTCGCGCCGTTGTGATAGTCAACGCGGTAGATACCGCCAAGACCCAGTTCACCAAGACCTACGTGGCGCTTCAAGAATGCCGAAGCGTAGAGGTACTTGTTGGAGCGGTCGTAAGCCATGCCGTATACCGAACCGATGAGTTCATTGTTGGCAGATACTTCTCCATAGATTTCAGTGCGATTGACTGCATTGTAAGGTATCAGACCGATTACCTGTGAAGTCACCTGATCTGTTTTCCCTTGTGCGAAACAAGAGAATGCAATCTCCGGATCGTTTTGGCAGTAATCAGCAGGGTTCAGGAAGCCAACGCGCACGTCGCAATTGGCTGCCGTGATGAACTGCACTGTTGTGCCCACACCTGCGCAAGCGAGCGAAGGTTTGAGGCAGCAGGAGTCTTTGATTACCACGAATTCGAGGCGGTATGGGTAGTTGTTCAAGTTCGGGAACAAGAACGCGCCGTTTACATCCGACCAGATAGAATCGACTGGTAGCGGGTTGTTGCATTCGTAGAGGTAAACCAAGACGCTGTCGACACCCATTTCATTGCTGCCAAAGTCGCAGTCTGCGTTGAAATCGTTGAAGGCAATACCACCGATGTTACCACCAACTGTTGCCGTTACGGAGACATCACAACCGTTGGCATCTACCACCGAGATGGTGTATGTGCCAGATATGAGGCCAGTAATAACGATTGGCTCTGTAGCAGATGTGCCACCGTTACCGATGCCAGTGTAGGTATAAGGACCGGAACCGTTTTCAATGTCGACCGTAATGGTGCCCTGGTTGCCGCCGCAAGTGACACCGGTTGTGGTGGCTGATGCGGTGATCAAGGTAACCTTCGTGATTTCAGCCGAAGCTGTTCCAGTGCATCCTTCTGTACTTGTTACAGTGAGGTCGTAGTTGCCAGCAGGCAGGTCTGAAACCAAGAATGGATTGCCTGTTCCTGTACCTGTGCCATCGTTGCCGGCAGCATCTGTCCAGTTGTAGGTGTAAGGGCCTGTGCCGTTGAACACCCCAACGGTGAGTTTGCCATCGGTGCCGCCACAGAATGTAGCACATGTTCCGGTAGCACCGACGATGAGGCCGGTAGCATTTGGAATTGGTGCGCAGAAGACTGCCTGGCAACCTGTTGCATCAGAAATCGTGACACAGAAGTCGCCAGATATGAGACCATCAATGGTGATTGGTTCGGTAACCGAAGTACCTGATCCTGTTCCGGCAGTGCCAGCCCAGTTAAAGGTAAAGGGTCCTACACCACCTACAACATCTAGGATAACGTTTCCATCAACCTGGCCGCAAGTTGGGGCGCAGATGTGGAGCGGTATCAGCGTAAATGTTCCAGTAGCGTTCACCACTGCACAAGCCGTTGAAGTACAACCTGCCTGGTCGGTGATCGTGACACAGTACGAACCTGCGCTCAAGCCTGGGATCGTAAACATGGCATTCTGGGATGTACCCGTTTGGCCGGTGCTCAATACCCAATTGTAAGGCGCTGTTCCATTGATTACATTTACTGTCAGCGAACCGTTGGCCGCGCCACATGCTGTAGTCGGGTTGCCGACGGCATTTGCTACGCAGCAATTGCCTTGCTGTACGGTGAAGCATGCTGTGTTCGAGCAACCGTTCAAATCTGTAACCGTCACGCAGTAGGTGCCCGCACCTACGTTGTTCAGGTCTTGCGTGGTTGCACCACCTGTCCACAGGTAAGTGTATGGTGTTGTGCCGCCCGCTGGTGTGATGTTCACGCCACCGTTGTTCAGGTTGCACGCTGCATCTGTTACAATGCCTGTGATGGTTACCGCCGCGATTGGTTGTGTGATGGTCACACAAGTTGTCGCTGTGCAGTTGTTCGCGTCAGAAACGGTCACACAGTAAACACCTGCGACGAGGTTGTTCAAAT
>JBBRWA010000087.1:0-19336 GCA_038246345.1 Chitinophagales bacterium | reverse complement strand
GATGTGCTGGCGCAATGGGATACCGTGCGACGCGCAGGGCATAAAGTCCTGTTTTTCAGCAGTTTTGAACGGCATTTGCAATTGTTCCGCGCCGTTTTTGAAGCGGAGGGTTATGCCTACGCCTGGCTCACGGGCGATACGCCCATGCCCGAGCGCGCCCGCGAAGTGAAGCGTTTCCAGGAGGACAACAGTGTGCAGGCCTTTTTTATGACCGTAAAAGCTGGCGGCGTAGGCCTCAACCTCACCGCTGCCGATTACGTGTTCCTGCTCGATCCCTGGTGGAATCCGGCGGCTGAAGACCAGGCCATTGCCCGGGCGCACCGCATTGGGCAGGAGCGACCCGTGACGGCCCTGCGGTTTTTGGCAAAGGATACGATTGAGGAGAAAATCAGGGAATTGCAGGAGCGCAAGAAGAAATTGGGGGCCGCTTTGTTTGAGGATGAGGAGGCGAAGGGGATGACACGGGAGGAATTGGAGTCGTTATTTGCATAAAACGGGTTAACTGCAAATAAGAATTACCTATATTTGCGGTTAACCTGTTTTATGCAAATAAAAAGATTCTTGTTTCAACATGGACACTAAGGCCCTGAGCGAATTTATATCGGGAACCTGGGAGCAACAATACGGCTACAAAAGCTTCTTGCCTTCATCCATCAACCTTGATTGGTTGATGGATGATCCTGTTTTGCAACAATTGCTAAGTGAAGCTGACCGAAAACTAGGGGAACTGAACACATATAGCGCGTTGGTGCCTGATGTTGATTTTTTTGTAAAAATGTATGCCGCGAAAGAAGCAACGCAAAGCAGCAGGATAGAAGGCACGCAAACGGAGTTCACAGAGGCCGTAATGCAGGAGCAGGATATTGCGCCCGAACGGCGGGACGATTGGGAGGAAGTTCAAAACTACATAAAAGCCATGCGGTTTGCGGTTGAAAGCCTGGAAAAGCTCCCGCTTAGCAGCCGTTTGCTGCGGCAAACACATGGTGTGCTGTTGCGGGGCGTTCGAGGCAAACACAAACAGCCTGGTGATTTCAGGAACAGCCAGAACTGGATTGGAGGTGCATCCCTCAAAGACGCTGTATTTATTCCACCACACCATGAGCGCGTACCGGAACTTATGGGCAGTACGCAGGACAAACGACTTGACCCAATGGCTGCGCTTTTTTTTGGTGGGTATCAGAGAGACAGCCGATGATGCGGTGAAAACATTCCGACAAATTTTAGCCTTGGTAGCCGATATTGAAAATGATCGCCTCCCTAAAATGGGGAAAAGAAGTGCCTTGGGCAGACAATTATTGCACATTTTGTACCAGCAACCCGTGATGAGCCCTCAAAAGATAGCGGAAGCATTGGCTGTAAACCCATCTACTGCAAACCGATTAATTGACCTTTTCGTGCAACAAGGAATTTTGTATGAAAGAACTGGTCAAAAGCGCAACAGGTTGTTTGAGTTTAGGGAGTATTTGATGTTATTTGAACGGTAACCCGCGGCCCTACCCCTCCTACGATTTATTCGTATCCACCCCAATAATCGAATACAGCGGATCCGAGCCCATCAGCGCCGGAAGCACAATACCAGCCCCAACGAGTCCCCACCAGCTTTGGAGATAAACACCTGCGGCGATGACAATTACGCCTAAAATCAGCCTTGCAGCTTTGTCTGTTTTGCCTACATTCTTTTTCATGATCTTATTGATTTTGTTTAGGACAAAGGTCAAACAGATCAACCAGGCAATGAACGCATTTCAAGTCATTTATTGATCATTTTAGGTCAAACGGTATGCCGAAGGGGATACGTTGAACTGTGCTTTGAATGCCCGGTTGAACGTGGCGATTGACTCGAAGCCTAAATCATAAGCGATATCAGAAATCCTACCTTCCTGTGTCTTGAGAAGCCCTGCTGCGTGCGTTATCCTTAACCTGGAAATATACTTTTTGGGACTTTCGCTAAATACGTCCTTAAATTTTCGCTTAAAAGTGGAGGTACTTAAATGACACAGCGCGGCGAATTCATTCAAAGAAAGGTTGCTGTACAAATTGGCGTGAATGATCGCTTTGAAATCGGCGAAACGCGGCTTGAACATGGCCGCCAAAAAGTCAAGCTCTGATGGTGCATCAACCGACTTGCTGATGAGCATGACGAACTCTTTTAGTTTGTTCTTTATCAGCGCTTCATCGGCAACGTCAGGATGGTCGAGCAAAATACTGATACTCTCCTTGAAGTTTTCCAACAGCTTATTGACCACCACTTTTTTGATGTTGTAATCAACGGTATGGCTTGAGGTGGAGAGATCGAATTGAAAAAGCTCCTGTACAAGATCGGGATAAAGCAGCAAACCGATAACCTCCACGCCCGTGCCAGTCCCCTTATTTTTATTGGCCTCAAAAAAGTAGTTCAGGCATTTTGCTAGAACGGCACTTCCTTGCTCAAAGTCCAGGTATTCATCCTGTGTTCGGACAGAGAATCCTCCTTTATTCACAAAGATGAAGCAGGCCTCTTGCTCAAAATATTCTTTTGGCAGGCGTGTAAAATCAGGCACGGAGAGTTTTTCAAAAACGACGCGCCCTTTGTACTTCAAAATCTTTTGTTCGTTTCGCAAAACATCCGTCGTTAATCTAACAAAGACACCCCGTTCATATCCGTCGTCAACACCATGCTCATGTAATCAAAATAAGGCCGCATAGCCTGCATCGTCAGCTTCACCTCCCGTAAGAAATTCTCCGCGAGCACTTCTTCATCCGTGAATTGCCGGCTCACCGTGAAGCTTTTTTTGCGGATCAAATCCAGCGCTGGACTGTCCTTGTCGTAGCCACGGGGCGCTGTTTTGAGCGCGTCGCCTTGCAGCGTTGCGAAGTATTTTTGGAACGTCGCATCGGCCATTATTTGGCGGATGGGCTTGTCGTCCACCACGAACTCGTCGCGGATGCGCTTGAGGTCGTCGTTGTTGGGCTGCCAGAAACCGCCGCCGACAAAGGAAGCGCCCGGCTCGATGTGCACGTAATAGCCGCCGCGCAGCCGCTTGGTTGCGCGCGTAAAACCTGCGCCGAAATTGTTTTTGTAGGGCGCTTTGTCTTTGGAGAAGCGCACATCGCGGTAAATGCGAAACAGGGTAGACTTATCGAGGTGATCGGTTTCACCGAGGACATTTTCGATCGCACTGGTCATCTGTTTCATGTTGTCCAGTGCCGCATCGTACTGGGCTTTATTGGCCTGGAACCAGTCGCGGGTGTTGTTGTTGGAAAGGTCGCGGAGGAATTGGAGGGTGGAGGCTTGGATTTTCATGAATTCAAATAGGTGAAATGTAAAGTTACTTGATTGTGGCGAAATACCAGCAGTGGAGTAACCCAACAACCTCATTTAACAAACAAATGGAGATTTGAATGGTTGAACAGAAACTTTTACAAAGAATGCCGCTACTTGAAAAACCGCAGCTTTAAAAATTTACAATATTCTGCACACCCACCCATAAATAGTGATTAGTTTTGGGCGTTCAAGCGAACAACGGATTTTATTGGCGACACCACGCGCCCTACCCTATCGCGATACATGCTGCTCAAACGCCTGCTTTTCATCAGTCTGGCATTGTCTTTTACAACAAGCCCAATCCATGCCCAGGACTGCTCGGTTCCCTTTGTACCCTCCCAATTTAAAGCCCGGCTTGCCTGGCAATCTGCACAAGACGCCCCTGCTTCATTGGCTACCCCAGTCGTAACCAACATGAACCCTCAAGCAGACAGTATGCCGGAAATTATCGTGGCAGAAGCGGCTGCTAGTGGCGTTTCCAACAAAATACAATTCTACCGGGGCGATGGCTCCAATGCCGACAACCCCATGATCCTGACTGTGCCGGGTTCTTTCGACAACTACCCAGTTCCAGGACCGACCGTCGGCGATGTCAATGGCGATGGTATCCCGGAATTGCTCATGTCCTGCAACGACCGTAAAATTCGGGTTTTTCACAATTACACGGAAAACCTCACAGCGCCCATGCAGCTCTGGATTACAGCCATTGGTAATTTAGATGATGTAGACCAACGCCCGCTGCTGGCAGATTTTGACGGCGACGGCATCCCGGAAGTTTACGCCGGCAGCGATATTTACAAGTTCGACTTTTCCAATCCAGCTGCCCCCACGCTGACAAAAGTGATTAATGGATTGTCCAACAAAGGCCAGGCGCATTATAACAACTATGGAGAAGGCAGTTGCAACCCCACTGCAGTAGACATCCTTTCTGTAGCCGATTGCGGTGGCGACCCCGATTGTGCCGGACTGGAACTGGTTGCCGGGCCTGTCATCTATTCCATCGACCTCAACAATGCCGATGGAGATGGCTATCAGGTAAAAGTGCAGCGCGATTTAAATACTTTGGTGCCGCCACCAGCCGGTTATAAAGACGGTTATACCGCCGTGGCGGATATGGATTTGGACGGAATCCTCGACGTGATCGTGACTTCCCGACGCGCCAATAACCAAACGGGCGCGTACGTCTGGAACAAAACGGGACTCAAACGTTTTTTCCCTTACCCGACAAATGCCGCAAACAGCGGTAGCCTGGCCTGCGTCGCCAATGTTTATGACGACACAAAAGCTGGCTACGCCAAGGATTTTCCTGAAATCATCGTGTGCAGCTCCTACAACCTCACCTGTTTCAACATGCAGGCCGCGATAACAAATCCCGCCGCGCCCTTTTGGTGGAACCTGCCCACGACCGACTATTCCGGCTGGACAGGCTCTTCCGTTTATGATTTCAATGGCGACGGCTTTTCAGAAATTGTCTACCGCGACGAACGGGATTTCAGGATCATGTACGGCGGCCCGGCGCCCTTCCCACCCGGTGTGGATGCCGAACGCAATTGGCATAAAATTTCCAGTTGGTCGCCAACATCCGATGAATACCCCGTGGTAGCAGATGTGGACAATGACGGGGAAACGGAAGTTGTCTTGACCGGAAGAATCACTGGCGGCGTATTTTTCAACAGCCGTGGCCGCTTGCGGGTTTTTGAATCGGATGCAGAGCCCTGGGTGCCTTGCCGGAATGTCTGGAACCAGTACAACTATTTCATTGTCAATGTAAACGACGACCTAAGCATCCCCGATCAACTGCAAAAACACCACCTGGAACTGCCCGCTGCGGGTTCTGGCAACCGCCCGTTCAACCGATACTTGTCGCAGCTGCCTGTGTTAAATTCCAATTACGAAACTTTTATCCCTTTGCCCGATGCTGATGCGCAGGTTGTCAAGGTGGAATGCAGGCTCGACAGCCAGATCATCACGCTGAACATCTGCAATACCGGCGACCAAACCCTGCATCCCAATATCCCCATTGCCTTTTATGCAGCTGACCCGACTGCCATCAGCGCCGCGCTGCTCGGAACCATCCAACTGACCAATGCCGCCGTTAAAAAGGACTCCTGCAAACTTTTCCAATTTACCATCCCAAAAATATCCGGTGATATCTACGGCGTAATCAACGACGATGGTTCCACGCCAGCGCCCTTCCAACTGGGTGCCGATTTTCCTGTAACCAATACCCTGGAATGCAATTGGCTGAATAATATTTTCCAGTTCCAGGGCCCTGGCGCTACCCCTAACCTAAACCTGGGGCCCGATTATGGCTACTGATTTGATACGCTTTTGGTACTGGATGCCGGCACTGCCTTCGTGGGTTATCAATGGCAGGACGGCAGCACGGGAAGCGTTTTTCAGGCCCAGCAAGCAGGCCTGTTTTGGGTAGAAGCCACCGATTTTTGCGCCCAAAAACACCTGGATTCTGTACTGATCGTCCTATTCGATCTTCCCGCCATTCAATTGGATACGATCAACGGCGACTGTTTCGGCAACCCCGCTTCTGTAACAGCTTTGGCCAATGGTGCATATTCACCTTTTGGCTATCAGTGGTCTACTGGCGACAATACGGCGAGCCTCCCGAATTTGACCGATGGCCTATACGCCGTTACGGTTACGAACGCCAAGGGTTGTACCGCTACGCAGGAAACTTGGGTGGAAGCCGGTGGTAACCTGCAAGCGTCGGCCTCTATCACTGCGCCCATTTTGTGTTTTGGGGAAACAGGGGTTCTGCAAGTAGATTTCGTGGTTGGAAAAGCGCCCTTTGCTTTCAACTGGTCTGACGGCAGTGCAAATCCAAGCTTGCCCAATGTCCCCGCAGGCGACTATGCTGTGACCGTCACCGATGCCGACCTCTGCGTGCAAACGCTTCAGGTTTCGCTTGGGCAACCAGAGCCACTGATATCCAGTGGACTGAGTCATTTGCCTGCCTGCCCAGGCGAGGCCAATGCTGCCGCATCGTTTTTGGGCGCAGCGCAGGGTACCGCACCTTATGCGCTGTTATGGTCCAACGGCGCAAACAGCAACACAATCAGTGGCATCGTTGCAGGCACCTATCAGCTTACCCTCAGTGATGCCAATGCTTGCAGTTTGGTTGAAACGGTCATTGTGCCGGAGTTTCAAGCGCCAATTGTACAGGGTAATCCATCATCGGTGTCCTGTTTTGGCCAGGCAGACGGCAGTATTTCGCTCAATATTACAGGCGGTGCCCCGAGCCTTAACTATTCATGGTCAAATGGTTCAAGCACCCAAGATATTGACAATTTAGGGCCGGGCAATTATTCACTGACTCTAAGCTACGCCAACGGCACTTGCACACAAACATTTGATTATCAAATAACAGAACAATCCCCGGTTGCAGTTACGGCAGCTTCCACCCAGCCCAAATGCGCGGGTGATGCCACTGGCACCATTCAGCTCCAGGCCAGCGGCGGCGTGTCGCCGTTTCAATACAACTGGTCTACAGGAGACAACCTCGCTGCTTTGGGCGGATTGACAACGGGCCTTTACACGGCCACTGTGACGGACGCCGCCGCCTGCACGGAAGTGCTGACGCTCAGTTTGGAAGAGCCCCTGCCCCTGGCAAGCGCAGGCATCCAGGCTGTCTCCGCCTGTCCGGATGCGGCAAATGGCAGCGCAGCCTTTTTGGGCGCTTCCCAAGGCACCCCACCCTATACCTTGTTATGGTCAAACAATGCCGCCACGCCAAACCTGGACAATATTACCGCCGGAAATTATCAACTCAGCATCACGGATGCCCATGGTTGCGCATTGGTGGAAAGTGTATCCGTGCCCGCCTATTTAGCGCCAGTCACCGCAAATGTCACCGTTGATGTGTCCTGTTTTGGGGGAAATGATGGTGGTGTGTTTGTCAGTGTATTGTCTGGTTCTCCGGGTTACGGATTTTTATGGTCGAACGGTGAAACCAGCGCGAAAATTGAAAATCTGCCGGTGGGCAATTATGCCCTGACCCTTACCTACGCCGATGGTGTATGCACGCAAACCCATGGTTACCAGGTAAATGAGCCAACGCCCATTATCTTAATTGACTCCCTGTTAACGCCAGTCCGTTGTTTTGGCGCTGCAACAGGGGCAATTGCCTTGTCCAATAATGGGGGTACTCCGCCCTACCAATACCAATGGGCAAGTGGTCAGCAAACCCAATCCATCGCCAATCTTGCTGCGGGGGATTATACCCTCACGATCACCGATGCCAAGGGCTGTCCTTACTTGGCTAGCTTCCTATTGCCGCAGCCAAACCAATTGGCCAGTAGCGCCATCGTGCAGGCAGATACTTGCCAATCGGCCAGCGGAGTCATTGCTGCCAGCGCTGCCGGGGGCATTCCGCCTTACTTGTTTGCGTGGTCGAATACGGCGAATAGTCAAAATATAGCTGGCCTAAGCGCGGGCAGCTATGCGTTTACCCTTACAGATGCCAACGGCTGCACCCATATCATGCCCGCACAGGTTCCAGCCTATGGAGCGCAGCCCATTATCACCCCGATTACCGATGTCATCACCTGCGCGCACCCATCTGCAGCAATTGGCGTTTCTGCCAACCAAAACAACCTGCATTTCAACTGGTCGGCACCAAATGGCACATTGCCCGATCAAGCGCTGCACAGCGTGCAGCAAAGCGGCTTGTACCAGGTGACGGTCAGCAATCAATTTGGTTGTCAGTCAACGGCGCAGTTACAGGTATTGGAAGATGTGGTGCATCCCGTTGCTGAAGCGGGCGGACCGGATGTTCGGGTTCCATGCAGCGAAACGGAGCTGCTGCTCAGCGCGGCGGGTTCATCGCAGGGGGCGGGCTTTTTGAACCGTTGGCAGCGAATGGTGAATGGCGTACCTGTATTTGATACCGTGGCTATAAACATGCGGGTTTTTGAACCCGGGCTGTACGTACACAGCGTACTGAATACGGTTAATGGTTGCGCCGACTTGGATTCTATTCTGGTAGCATGGGATCCGCCCATCAATGCATCGCTAACCGTAGATCCGATCGTTTGTTTTGGAGAAAAAGGGACGATTCGCATCCAATACTTATCTGGCGGCACCCCGCCTTTTCATTATTCCATTGACGATCAGAACTTTACGGCTCAAAACAATTTCTACGGACTTACCCCAGGGAACTACCCCATAACCTTACACGACGACCATGATTGTTGGTGGGAAAGCAATGTGGAGCTGACATCGCCCAGCCAGATTTCGGTTGCCCTTACTGCCAGCGACACATCACTTGAATTGGGGCAGTTCGTGTTGCTAAAAGCCTTGCCAAATCCGCAAAACATCGAATTGAGCGACATCACTTGGGGCCCTAACGACCTGCACTTTGAACCAATGTCGCTACAGCAGCGCCAAAAGCCCGAAACAAACACCGAGTTCTCCGTGCGCATTGTGGACAAAAACGGCTGCATCGCCGAAGACCGGCTATGGGTGAATGTGTACAACCATAACATCTACATCCCCAACATAATACATCCCGGCAGCGCAGACAATAGTTGGTTCACGGTATATGGCGGCGGGGCCGTCAAGGAAGTGCGGCTCCTGCGCGTGTACAGCCGCTGGGGCGAACTGCTGTTCGAGCGGCGCGGATTCCCGCTGAACGAACCGACCTTAGGCTGGGACGGTTCGTTCAGGGGGTTGGGGGTCAACCCGGGGGTGTTTGCATGGTATGCGGATGTGGAACTGCATGATGGTAGGGTGTTGGGGTTTAAGGGGGATGTGACGGTGGTGCGGTGACCCCTACCGCAACGCCTCCCGCGCAATCACCAACTTCTGTATCTCTGAAGTACCCTCCCCAATCGTACACAACTTAGAATCCCTGTAAAATGTCTCTACCGGAAAGTCTTTGGTGTAGCCGTAGCCGCCGTGTACCTGAACAGCATCGGTGCTAATCTCCACTGAAATTTCGGATGCGTAATACTTGGCCATAGCGGCCTGTTTGGTGCACTTTTCACCAGCATCTTTGAGTTCACCAGCTTGGCGGGTGAGCAGTTCGGCGGCTTCAATTTTGGTAGCCATATCGGCCAATTTGAATGAAATACCCTGGAAGTTGGCGATGGGCTGGCCGAATTGGTGGCGCTCCTTGGCGTATTTCACGGAAGCTTCATAAGCGCCTTTGGCGATTCCCAATGCCAACGAGGCGATGGAAATACGACCACCATCGAGAATTTTCATGGACTGGATAAATCCTTCCCCTTCCTGGCCCAAAACCTGGCTTTCATGTACGCGGCAATTGTCGAAAATCATTTCAGCTGTTTCGCTGGCGCGCATGCCCAGCTTGTTTTCTTTTTTGCCGGCATTGAAACCGGGCGTGCCGCGCTCTATCACAAAAGCCGTCATGCCGCGGCTGTCGAGCAGCTCGCCGGTGCGGGCAATGACGACCGCAACATGGCCACTTTTGCCGTGGGTGATCCAGGATTTTGTACCGTTGAGTACCCAATGATCGCCGTCGCGGGTGGCGACGCACTGCATGCGCATGGCATCCGAGCCCGTATTTGGCTCGGTGAGTCCCCAGGCACCGATCCACTGACCCGTAGCGAGTTTTGGCAGGTATTTGCGTTTTAGCTCCTCGCTGGCAAAACTCAGTATATGGTTGGTGCAAAGCGAGTTGTGGGCAGCCACACTCAGTCCGATAGAGCCGCAGACCCTAGATATTTCGTCAATGATGGTAATGTATTCCTGGTAACCCAGTCCGGCACCGCCGTAGGCTTCTGGTACCAATACGCCAAGAAAACCATGTTGACCCATGTTGTGAAAAAGGTCCATGGGGAAGTGCTGTGCTTCATCCCATTCCATGACGTGCGGGCGAATGAATGTTTCAGCAAAATCTTTGGCGCTTTGGCGAATAAGTTGAAGATTATCAAGTCTTTCTGCGGAGATTCCCATAATTTGATTTATTTAAAATGCGTGGTGAGGGCCTTTTTAGCGGCGCCAAAGGTACAAATTAGAGGGCAAAATCCAACATACTTATCACCTACTGCTCCAGCACAAAACGGTGGAACTGCTCCACTTCAGTGCCATAATTATCGATACACCAGAGCCTGAACTCTATGGCATCGCCTTTTTTCAGGCTGCCAGGGCCAGGAAGTGCCAGTAAAGGGAAGATTGCGTTTTTCATATTGTGTCATATTTTCCTGCAAACCTGGGGAACTAAAGGGGCCAAAACAAGGAATGCGGGCAGGTTTAGCTTGGGCTTAACCTTAAAAGGGCTAATATGTTTTTTTTAACTAAATCGTAAAAAACAAAATTACCCTTTTTGGGCCATCGAACAGGTGCGAAACTCACACCTAAACCTCGTAGCGTATGTACTAAAGCCAATACCTAGCTGGAATCAATTGGCAAAGCAGTTGGTCCAATTTTATTCCATCCTGGAAACCTCGTAGGTCTAAAACCCCTGCACCCTCCCAAAAAAAAACAAAGATTTTTTTTGGGAGGGTGCAGGGGTTTTAGACCTACGAGGTTTTTTACGCTACTGCAAAAACACAAACCCGATCCCAAAAGACCACCATATCTTCCCATGGTACTGCCATTGATCGCCCACTTCGCTGGCATAGTCTTTCCCAACCATGAGGCCAAAGCTGTACTGTTCCATTTGAAATATCAGGCCAGTACTCCAGGTCAGCCCTGGGATTATCTCTGCATCTACCTCCGTCAGCGTCACGGCGGTATTGTTATTGGTCAAATTGATAAAAGTGAGTCCGGCGGTGAGTGGCACCGTCAGGAAAAAATCTTTTTTCGTAGAAATTTTACGTGTATACCCCACGTAGCCCCCCAGCGTAACATCTGTGGTGAGCCGAAAGGTGTGGTTTTCAGGGCTCCTGCGGATTTTAAACGGCAAGGTCAGTTGCCCGCCAGTGACGTGGGCATTTTGCCAGAGCCAAAAGCAGTCATTTGTCTTTTTTCTGGCCGTGTCATGCGCCGCCGGAAATTGTTCGATTTGGCTTAAAGTGGAGTCAGCAACTTGTGCTGGGAGGAAAGTAATGCTGAGGATAAAGAATCCCCCTGCCGTGCCGGTTAGTAACAGGTATCTCATGGGAAGTGATTTTCGGTGTACGTAGATATTTCGGCACAGTAAGTATAGTTTAGCGAATAGAAGGCGTTTTATGATCTCCTTATTTCAATAGATGCAAAATTTAATTTTTTTGGCGGGTTGACATGCGTCATCCCTTATTTTTTTTGGAAGGAAAACCGGGGTAAATTTGGGTATTTGTTTAAACTTATTGGTCGGACGAAGAAAATTCGTCAGACCAAATGGCCCTCGTCCGACCACTTTTCGTGGTCTCGACGAATAAGTAAAGGCTAATTCAGCCCTACCCGGCTCTTCCCTGCAAAAAAATACGTGCAAATTCTGTGAATACGAGATGACTCATCTTAGTACTTATATTTCCCTTTCCAATCATCCCGCAGCTTTCCCCGAACCTTTTCTTCCGTCGAATTTGCGCCTGGCTCGTACAGTACCGTGCCGTCTATTTCCTTGGGTAAATTGTCCTGTTGCACGAAGTTGCCCTTAAAATCATGGGCGTATTGGTAGCCCGAACCGTAATTTAGTTCCGCCAACAATTTGGTGGGCGCATTGCGCAAATGCAGCGGCACGGGCAGGCTACCGCTTTGTTTGATCAATTGATACGCCTTTTCAATCGCCAAATAGCTGGCATTGCTCTTGGGCGAGGTTGCGAGATAAATGGCGCATTGAGACAGGATGATGCGCGCTTCCGGCATGCCGATCATGCGAATGGCATCCATGGTGGTGGTGGCGAGCAGCAGGGCGTTTGGGTTGGCAAGTCCGATGTCTTCCGATGCAAGGATAAGCATGCGGCGGGCGATAAACGCTATATCTTCTCCGCCATCCAACATGCGTGCGAGCCAATACACGGCCGCATTGGGGTCGCTGCCGCGCATACTTTTAATAAATGCTGAAATGATATCGTAGTGCTGTTCACCTGTTTTATCATACAGGGCCGTGTTTTGTTGGATGAACTCCCGTACCAGCTCATTGGTGACCTTGAATATTCTGCCTGGTGTCCGGTAATTCGCAATCAATTCCAGGGCATTGAGCAAGCGCCGGGCATCGCCGCCGGAGTATAGCAGCAAGGCTTCGTACTCCGCGATTTCAATTTCAGCGCTTTTCAGGAAATCGTCCTCCGCCATGGCGCGATCCACCAGGCCAATGAGTTCTTCCTTGCTGAGGTGTTGCAGCACATACACCTGGCAGCGCGACAATAGTGCCGGGATTACTTCAAATGAAGGGTTTTCTGTGGTAGCCCCAATCAGGGTGACAATACCTTTTTCCACCGCCCCGAGCAGGGCATCCTGCTGACTTTTTGAAAAACGGTGAATTTCATCGATAAAAAGTATGGCTCCTTTTTGTTGGAAAAGGTTTTGCTTGTCGGCACTTTCGATGGCATCCCGGATGTCTTTCACGCCGGCATTGATGGCCGAAAGCTGGAAAAAGGGTTTGTCCAATAGCTTGGCAATCAGCTGAGCCAAAGTGGTTTTGCCCACTCCGGGTGGCCCCCAAAGAATAAAGGATGGTATTTTGCCGCGCTCGATGGCCTGTCGCAGCACCGCGCCTTCACCCACGAGGTGTTGCTGGCCGACATAAGTGGCGAGGGTTTGGGGGCGCATGCGTTCGGCGAGGGGAACCATATTGAAGATTGAATGTTACGTGTACCTTGAATTTTGGGCGAAAATACCGGCTCTGGTTCGGACATTTGCCATTTTACAACAATTATTGACGATGAAATATTCTCACAAAATACTGCCTTTTGCTGCGCTGCTGCTGGTTTTTTTGTTTTCATTTTCCCTAAACACGGAAAATAACCAGGCAGCACTTGTCGACTCGCCGGGCAGTTCCGACAAAAAAGCCATTGAAATCGCCCGTGAGGTGTTGAAAGCCATGGGCGGTAAAGAGGCCTGGGACAACACCCATTATATTTCCTGGAATTTCTTTGGCTCCCGCAGCTTGCTGTGGGACAAATGGACAGGGCTGGTGCGCATTGAATGGCTCAAAAAGCAGCGCAAAGTTATTGTGAACTTAAGCAATGGCTCCGGCAAAGTACAGCTTGACGGCGTGGAACAAACCCATCCCGACTCGTTGGCAAAATACCTTCAAATGGGCAAAGAAGTTTGGATAAACGACGCTTATTGGCTGGTGATGCCTTTCAAACTGCTCGATCCCGGGGTGACGCTCAAGTACCTTGGCCAAAACAAGACTGAAGATGGTCGCAAAGCAGATTTGCTGCAACTGACTTTTGACAATGTAGGCGTAACCCCTAAAAACAAGTACAAAGTGTGGGTCGACAGTGAATCGCGCCTGGTGACGCAGTGGGCTTATTTTGAAAAGTTTACAGACACGGAGCCCAAATTCACCAATGCCTGGAGCGATTACAAACGCTATGGCAACATCCTGCTTTCCGGCAGCCGGGGAAAGGAGGGGCGTTCGCTGTATCCGATTGAGGTCATGGAGCAGGTTACTTCGGGGATATTTACCACGTTTTAAAAGATGGCTGTTGCTGCACCTTATATTTCCTTCCGTAACCCTGGCTATAGATTTGCTTGTTCAAGACGCAGCATTTACAGTAGTGGGCTATTTCCATTTGTGGGGTAGCCCACTTTTTTTTCGCGCGCCTTAACGCCATGTATACACCACCACCACCTCCGCCGAGCTCCCAAACACCCTTCCCAACCCCTGTGTCACCGGCAAATCAAACGCAAAACCCACCTTTATCTGGCTGTTCATCAACTGCACCTGTTCGCCCAAAAACAACCCCGCCTCAAAATGCAGCGCAGCGCTGGGTCGCAGGCCGAAACCAACATTCACCCCTGTGCCCGCCCACACCAATTCGCTGATTTGCGCCCGGAGATTCATGTCGATGTTGAGCGGACTATTACCAGCATACTTGACCCAGAGTGATGGCTCAACAAAGGAGGTTTCATTCCCGAGCCAGGGCGTGCTCCAATACCCACCCAACACCGCATAAATATGAGGCCGCCGTCGAATAGAATAAATATCATCGCCATCCTTGAAATCAGTGCTTAAACCAAAAGTTTGCGGCACCGAAAGCCCCGCGTAATACCGGTCGGCATAATGGTAAAAAACGCCCACGCCCAAATCAGGACGAATGATGCGCGGTGCATCTGTTGGAGCAGTGCTGGGATCGGGAAAATCGATTTCATTCAGTTTGGCCCGGTACTGCACCGCCCCGGCGTTTATTCCAATAAGCAGCGACTGGGAAATGCGACGCCCCATTTTGATGCGGTAGGCATAGCGACCATACACCCCCGTCTGGCTGATTTTGCCCGTTTGGTCGTTGATGACTTGCGCGCCGAAAACACTGTTATTAGGGTCGCTCACCATTTCCCAGGCCAATGTTTGAGTGCGCGGCGAAGAAGGCAGGTTCCACCATTGTACGTGCCAGGCACCACTCAGGTTTATAGTCCTGTCGTTCAGCAAATAGTTATTCGACAAGGCCGCGGGATTCAGCACCGCCCACTGATCCCGGTACATCGAAAACAGCGGTGTCTGCTGCGCCACCAAAGGAGCGCTAAGTGCCATCACTGTAAAAAGTATTCCAAGAATTGTTTTCATGTCGGGTATCAGAAAAGTTAGTTATCAAATTGAAAAACGTACCAGTTCACTCATCTCTCATCACTCATCGCTCATCGCTCATCAAACAGGTGTATCACCCCCGTCATCGTCCCCCCAACCAATGTTTCCCCATCGTAAGCCTTTAAAAAATAGTAGTACGCGCCACCTGGCAGATAATTCCCGCTGCGCTTATAATCACCCAACCAGGGGTGGGTATTTTTATAATCCATATCCTGGAACACCAGGTCACCCCACCGGTCGGTGATGGTTATTTCCAGTTGTAAACCATTCGCGCCCCGGATGGTGAAAGCGCCATTCGAGCCATTGTCTTTCAGTACCAATCCACTGGGAATGGTCGGCAGGTTTAATATACCGATGGTCACTGTAGCCGTATCACAAGGCAGGTTACAAACTGTTGATGGGTTGCATACAGCATATTGAAACGTAACCGTACCTCGAAAATCTTCCGCTACGGTGTAGCGAAAACGATAAGAATCCGCCAGTAATTCCAGTAGGCCCGTCGCGGGTGTGCTCACTTGAACAAGCGTAGTGTCTGTCAGGCCAGCGAGGGCATCATTGAGCAATACTTCCATCACCGCAATATCAAAACTTCGTTGCAGCGTATAATGATCGTCGTTCGCCACCGGGCGGCTTTCCAGGAAAACAATTACCGTATCTGTTCCCGCTTGTGGGCAATTGCTCAAAGCCACCTTCCAAACAAAGGCATTCTTGCCGATTTGGAGGTTGCGCACCGTAGTTTGGCTTTGGTTGGGGGCATCAATTGTCGCCGCGCCAAGGGAAACCCAGGAACCTACGCCACTGGAAGGAACATTGGCACTGAGTTGCGCCTGGGTAGCGCTGCACAGCACCATGTCGTTGCCCGCCAATACATTGTCTAAGGTCAATACGTTGACGGGTGCGCCGCCCACCAAAATAGAGCGGCAGCCCGCTGAGTCGCGCAGCACAAAATATTCGCCGGAATAGGCGCTGGAGTTGGGCACCACCGTCAAGGAGGGCAACATCGTCACGGCAGAATCCCCATTGGGCAAAAACCACACGTATTTGACCACGATGTTTGGATAAAGGTCGTCTGCTTCGAGGGTGAAGGGTGTATTGCCACAAACCATTGATGGCACCAGCACCGCATACACGGGAAACACAGTACAGCCACCGCCGCTGCCGCCCACAGTTACCGTGACAGCGCCAGTTTGGCTGCAACCCTGCGCGTCGGTTACCGTGACCTGGTATATGCCGGGCGCGAGCCCACTGATTTTATTGGTCGTTGCGCCAGTACTCCAATTGTACATATAGGCAGGCGTTCCACCGCCGGGTGTCGCGGTTGCGGTGCCGTCGCTGCTGCCCGCTGTGGTTTCCCCTACAAAAGAAAGATTTACTGTCAGCTGGGTCGGTTGGTTGAGGCTGGCCGTTTGCGTAGCCGTGCAAGTGTTCATATCGGTCACGGTGACGGTATAGGTGGCAACTGACAGGTTTGTAGCCTGCGCAGTGGTTTGTCCATTGTTCCATAAGTAGGAATAGGTTGCAGCACCGCCCGCGGGCGTGGCTGTTATTCGACCGTTGTTGCCGCCAAAGCAACTGATATTGGCGATCATGCCCATCGTCACGCTCAGCACTGGCGGCTGGGTAATGCTTGCCGTTTGGGTCGCCGTACAGTTGTTTGCATCCGTGACGGTAACCGTGTACGTTCCGATGGCCAAGTTGCTTGCTTGCGCCGTGGTTTGGGCATTGCTCCACAAGTAGGCGTAAGTGATAGTACCACCGCTGGGCTGGGCCGTCACCCTTCCGTTATTGCCGCCAAAGCAACTGATATTGCCGAGTGAACCCATCGCCACGCTCAGCAACGCAGGTTGTGTGATGCTCGTCGTTTGGGTTGCTGTACAACTATTGAAATCTGTAACGGTGACGGTGTAGCTGCCTGCGCTCAGGTTCATAGCAGCATTGGAGTTTTGGCCGCTACTCCACAAATAGGTATAGCCTGGGGAACCTCCGGAAGGGGTCGCCACTGCAGCTCCATTGTTGCCGCCAAAGCAAGATACCTGGGTTGGGGATATTCCAATCGCGATTGGGGGTGGTTCGGTGATGAACGCCGATTGGGATGCCGTGCAGCCGCTGGTATTGGTAATGGTGACGGTATAAGATCCTGCTATCAGGTTTGTTACCGTGGATGTTATTGGCCCATGTTCCCAAGCGTACTGGAAGGTGGAACTGAAAGGTATTGCTGTAGCTTGGCCATTGTTGCCACCAGGACAGGTAACGGGCGTAGGGTTGATACCCGCCGCGAAGTTCCCACAATCAAGGATGGTCGCCGGTGCTGAAAAAACGGAGGTATTGTTTCCGTTTTCTGTGCTCGTAGCCGTAACCATGTCTCCGGGCGCTACGCTGCCCGCAGCCAAGGAAAGCGTCCAGGCCCCCACGGCATTGGCGGTGACCGCTCCGAGATAGGTTTTGCCTTGAACAGGGGTGCCCGCACACCCAGCGGTGCTGTAGATAAACACTTCGATCATACGCCCACCGCCAGCGGTGCCGCGCACCAATTGGGTAGTAGCCTGCGTAATCATCGGCGGTGTGGGCGGAACCGCACGAGCTATACCGCTGGTGGTATTGCAATTGATGCTGTTATTGGTAATAAGAACTGTTCCTCCCCCGACGCTGATACCAGCGCTGCCATTGTTTGCTATTTCGTTGTCGGATATAATCCCTGCAGTAGGGGAAATGGGAATAAGAATCCCACCCGATGTGTTGCTGTTAATGGTATTTCCGTCAATCGTGAAAGTGGTTGCGGTGCTGCCCGTAAAAATGCCAATCCTGTTGCCCGTTATTGTTGCGCCTTGAACCGTTGCGCCGGGGGCTTCAATATCTAAACCAAAGCTCCCGCCACCTGTAAAATTCCGTATTGTCAAATCGAACACTTTGACATTGGCGGCACCCACAGTCAGGCCGACGGCCGCGGAGCCAGCTGGATTGCTGCCATCTATAATAATTGGCCCACCACCGCCAAGGTTGGCTCCTTCAATGGTTGCGCCAGATTTGCTCACGGTGAGTGCTGATAATGGAATAGGCCGAATTTCTGTAGCCCCGTCGATTTCAAAACGAACCGTTGAAATAATAGAGCCGCCGCCGTTCACGCAGGCGAGCGCCCACCTGAACGAACCAATGGTGGTGGCATTGGTATTGTTGGTCACGGTGACCACCGTTTCGGGAGGCATTGGACATTGAGCCAAGGCTGATGGAACAAGGCTGGAAAGGACAAGTATTGATAAGATTGTTTTCGGTTTTAGCATGACTCTGGCGGGTTATTTATCCAAAATATACAAAGGCAGGTTTTTATCCAATTCACTTTCGGGCATAAAGGGTGTTTGGGAAGTAGGGGCATTTGGCACGCCCGCATGCACGAGCGCAGGCACACGGCGGCGCAGGAATTCGTACAATTCACCAAGGCGTATGATGCGGTCATTATCCTTGTCGGCTTGAAAAGCGCCTTCGGTGTCATTGCACGCTTGGTTATTGAATGCTTCAAGCAGCGCCTCCGTAAACGCGCCGTTTTCCCACAATTTATCTTCATAAGACTTTTCTGTACTGCCACAACTGGTCAGGGTGCTTACCCCAGCCTGGATTTTGGCCAACTCCACCACTGCCTGGCTCAAACCACCGAAACCATCCTTTGCCCCCCCACTGTGGCAAGCATCCAGGAAGATCAACTTTTTGCAGTTTACAGGACCTAGCCTTTCCAAGATGTCTGTTTTGTAGTCAACCGTTAAAAATTCATACTTGGGATCGTACCCCGATTGCAGAATTTTGAAGCGGTTTTCTACAATTTTCCCATGTGAGCTGATGAACACCAGCAGCACATCGTTCGGCTTTATCCTGCCGTCGTTCCATTGGTACAGAAGGTCATACATGGCCTTTTTGATGCCTTTGTCGTCGGTTTGTTCGGGCGCGGTCATGGTTTTGACAATCACTTCATTGAACAGTCCGTTTGGCCCGCCCTGGTTATTAAAGGCATTGCCAAAATCAGTCGCATCCTTGGCTGTGTATTGCAAATCCTGGTGTTTAGGGCCAATGGCCAACACGTAAAGGTTGGCGCGCTCGGGGATAAATTCTACCTCCAGTGGGTCAGAAACCTGATCGTCTACCATTACTTCCACCCGGTTGCCACCTTGCTGGAGCGGTATTTTGTTGCGGTAAGTGTAGGTATAACGGGTGTTTTCCATTTTGGGCGCGGAGAGGTCTTCTTCATTGAATTTGGAGCCGTCCATTTCCACCCCATTCACCTTCATTTTTATGTTTTTAGTGTTGATGGGCTTTGGAGATACGACCGTCATTTTGAATTCAAAATGGTCGTCCGTTTTGCGCACTTTGTTGGTGCCCGTTTCGTGCGG
>JBBRWA010000086.1:0-19420 GCA_038246345.1 Chitinophagales bacterium | reverse complement strand
TAGTGCTGGTGACCAAAACTCTGCAAGGCGATGAATACTATGCCCAAACCCGTCAACCACGTGCACTTGTTTACGATCAAATTGAACAAGACTTGAAAGATGCCATTTCGGTATTGCCCGAAAAAGACGGCTATGCACCAGCCGATAAAGGCCGGGCAACAAAAGCTGCAGCACGGGGCATTCTGGCGAAACTGTACATGCTCAAAAAGGACTGGGCTGCTGCTGAAATCCAGTGCATGGAGATCATTAATTCCAGCAAATACACCTTGTTAAGTCGTTACGCAGACAATTTTTTGCCTATAGGCGAAAATGGTACTGAATCAATTTTTGAAATCCAGGCAGTGGCTTTGGCCACCCAGCAGCCAGCTGGCCCGGGCTCTTCACCCTACAACATGGTACAAGGCGTGCGGGGTATCCCAAACCTTGGTTGGGGCTTCAATCGGCCTTCCGACAACCTCGTGTCTTCTTATGAAAACGGCGACCCACGCCGCGAAGCCACGGTGATTTATGTGGGCGAAACCTTGCCCGATGGCTCTACCCAGGTGCAAAACAACCCGGAGATCATCAACGCGCGGTTCAATCAAAAAGCTTGGGTGCCTGCTCACCCCGGTTTTCAGGACAATGGCCCGGGCAACATCCGGGTACTGCGGTATTCAGATATTTTGTTGCTCGCTGCCGAAGCAAAGAACGAGCAGATGAAAGCCAGTGAAGCCTTGCCCCTGCTCAACCAGGTGCGCAAGCGCGCGCGCGGTACCAACGGCTTTATCCTCCCCGATGTAACCGTAACCGACCAAAGCATGCTGCGCGAAAGAATTTACAGAGAGCGCCGTGCTGAATTGGCGATGGAGCAACAGCGCTGGTTCGATTTGCTGCGCTGGGGCAGGGCGGAGCAGGTGATGATAGCGGCCGGGAAAACAAATTTTGTAGCCGGAAAGCATGAGCTGCTGCCGATCCCGCAATCGGAAGTGGATTTGACGAGTGAAAGGGTGGAACAGAATTTTGGGTACTAGCTTCGCTAGGTTTCATGGGCATAAACCTCGTAGGTCTAAAACCTCAGATTGCGTTTTTGTGTTTTTTTGCGTATATTTACTAACGCAAATCAAATTCACCCTTCACCATAACGCTCAGACCCTTCTGCTCAACCATGTCATATATCGCCAACCCACAACGTGAACTAGCCTTTGATTAGGTTTCAGGTTCGCGTTGCTCTTGGAATGATGGAGTAAAGCGTTTGGAGCCAAAAAGTAGTTTGTTTGTAAAATTCCTCAGATTTTTCCTTAAAAAACACCCATTTTTGCTAAAACTATTCAGAATAACAGCAGCAACGCGAACCTGAAACCTTGAAACCTTGAAACCTTGAAACCTTGAAATATGACATTCATCACCAACCCACAACTTGAATTAGCCTTTGATTATGTGCGCAATACGCACAAAAACATCTTCCTGACCGGTAAGGCAGGTACTGGTAAAACCACGTTTTTACACGAGATCAAAAAAGAATCGCTCAAGCGGATGGTGGTCGTAGCCCCTACGGGCGTAGCAGCCATCAACGCCGGTGGCATGACCATTCACTCTTTTTTCCAATTGCCTTTCGGGCCTTTTTTACCGGGGAATGCCCATGAAGTTGCCCGGCAGCGAAAGTTTTCAGGCGACAAAATCCGCCTCATTCAAAGCCTCGACCTGCTGGTGATCGACGAGATCAGTATGGTTCGCGCCGACCTGCTCGACGGCATCGACGACGTTTTGCGCCGCTACCGGGACCGCAACAAACCCTTCGGCGGCGTGCAATTGCTCATGATCGGCGACCTGCACCAATTGCCGCCCGTCGTAAAAGACGAAGAATGGTACTTGCTGCGGGAGTACTACGACACCGCATATTTCTTTGGCAGCAGGGCCTTGCGCGACACCAGCCCGGTTTCCATCGAACTCAAACACATTTACCGGCAGTCAGATGAGACGTTTATCAAGCTCCTGAACAAGGTACGCGACAACAAAATTGACGAGTCCGTGCTGGAGACCCTGAACAGCCGCTATGTGGCCAATTTCCATCCCACAGAAGCAGAGCCTTACATCACGCTCACGGCCCACAACGCATCCGCGCAACAAATTAACGCAGAAAAACTGGCAGAAATAGGCCAGCCCAAACAATCGTTCAAAGCGAGTATTCAGGGCGATTTTCCACCTTTTGCCTATCCTGCCGACGAGGTGTTTGAATGCAAAATGAACGCACAAGTCATGTTTGTCAAAAATGATATGGCGCGAGAAAAACGGTTTTACAACGGCAAAATCGGCAAAGTCACAGGATTTAAGGACACCACCATTTTCGTGCGCTGCCCCGGCGAATCGGAAGACATCGAGGTGCAACCCGTGGAGTGGAGCAACGTGAAATACGCCCTGAACGAACAAACCAAAGAGGTGACGGAGAACATACTCGGCAGCTTTACGCAGTACCCGCTGAAACTGGCTTGGGCGATCACGATCCACAAAAGCCAGGGCCTTACTTTCGAGCGGGCCATCATCGATGCGCAAGCGGCCTTCGCGCACGGGCAGGTGTACGTGGCATTGAGCCGCTGCAAAAGTTTTGAAGGCATTGTGCTGCGCTCCAAAATCGCCTATAAGAGCGTCAAGACCGATTCTGTGGTGAAAAACTACACCGAGGAGGCCGACAAAAACGCCCCCGATGAAAAGGACCTTACCCGCGCCAAGGCGGATTACCAGCAATCGCTGCTGTACGAACTGTTCAGTTTTGCTCGATTGAACAAGCTTTTTATTCAAATGAACCGCGTTTTCCTGGAACATGAAAGGAGCCTGCACAAAGAGGCCGGGGAACAGTTGGATACCCTGAGGGCCCAGTTTGGCGAACAGGTTTTCAGCATCGCGGAGCGTTTTAAACCACAGATACAGCAATATTTTGCACAAACCGAACTGCCGGAAGACAATTCGGAGCTGACAGCTCGGCTGCAAAAAGCGGGCGCTTATTTTGAAGAAAAATTGGGCAAGGAAATGCTGCCGGATGCCCAAAGGGTCCGCTTTATTACCGACAACAAAAGCGTGCAGAAATTGGCGCAAGAAACCCTGGAAGGCTTGCAAAAAGAGATGTTTAGCAAAAATGCCTGCTTTGCCAGCCTTCAGGACGGCTTTTCGCCAGCGCGTTACCTGCGGGTGAAAACGGATGCTGAGCTTGATTTCAGTCTGGCACAAAAAAAGGCGGGCCAGGTCGCCAAGAATCATTACGCCGCCCCCCAAAACATTGCGCACCCTGTCTTGCTTGCCCGACTGAAAATCTGGCGCGACGGGGTAGCAGAAATCAACAACCTGGAACTGTACGCCGTGCTGCCTACCCGTCCCCTCATGGATTTGGCAGAAGCGCTGCCACTCGATATCCCCGCCCTCAAAAAGATCAAAGGCATCGGCAACGCCAAAAGCCAGCAGTTTGGCGCCGACCTGATCGGCATAATACAGGGCTATTGCACCGAACACAACATCGAAGGCAACCAACTATCCGTACTGTCGGCGGAAACCCTCGCGGAAAAAGCCCCTAAAGTGGACACCAAGGCCCTGAGCCTGGAATTGTTCAAAACGGGCAAAACCCTGGATGAAATCGCGGAAGCGCGCGGCTTTGTGCGCGGCACCATTGAAGGCCACCTTTCACATTACGTAGCCTTGGGCGAAGTCGATATTTTTTCAGTAATGGACAAAGACAAAGTGCTGGAAATTGAAGCGTTTTTTAAAGAAACCGATACGGATTCCAGTGCAGCGGCACGGGAGCATTTCGGGGAAAAGTATGGGTATGGGGAGATAAAGATGGTGTTGGGGTATATGAAGGCTGGGGGTTAGGGGCTACAATTGTTCTAAAGCTTTATTCCAGGGCAATAGTCGCCCCAATTCTAATTCCAGTTCTTGGGTCCCGGCATACACTAGAAACTGATTTTCAGCACCACTACCGCTCAATTTCTGCCAAGTATTTAGGCCGTAAAGCAAGCGGGAATTAAACGTCTGGCTTGATTTTATTTCTAGGGCTTTTATCTGACCGTCTTCTTCAATCAACAGGTCAATTTCGTTGTTTTTATGGTCTTGCCAAAAACTGAACACAGGCCTCTTTCCTTGGACGGTTCGTTTTTTATACAATTCGGTAATCAAATAATTTTCAATGATATTGCCATAGTAGTAGTGTGTGTTTAGCTGTTGGACAGCTGAAATACCCAACAAATGGCAAAGTATGCCCGTATCGAAAAAATACATTTTAGGCGACTTTATCAACCGTTTATTGAAGTTGTTGTGGTAGGGCGGCAACAAAAAAATGATGTAGGATGCCTCCAATACTGACAGCCAGGATTTTACTGTATTCACAGACACACCAGCATCGGTGGCTAAATTCGACATATTGAGTGGCTGGCCGCTACGCCCCGCGCACAAGCGCATGAAGCGAATAAAAACCGGTAGGTCGCTTACATTTTTTAGCGAACGAACGTCTCGCTCAAGATATGTTTGCAAGTAGTTATTAAAAAAAACGTCTTCTGGTACCGCTGAATCATACAAGGCTGGATAGCCGCCACGCCAGGCAAGCAAATCCAATGCAACATCACTTTTGGTTGTCAATATTTCTTGATAAGACAATGGCAGCAAATTCAGGATTCCAACCCGACCAGCAAGCGATTGGCCAATCTTCTCCATCAGCAAAAAATTTTGAGACCCGGAAAGTACATACCGCAGGTATTTGTCAGCGTCTACTCTTCCTTGCAAGTATGAAAATAGAATAGGCACTCGTTGAGCTTCATCAAAAATCGCTCCTTGGGGAAATGAATTCAAAAATCGGCGCGGGTCAACCGATGCCAATTCCTGCACATCTGGATCTTCCAGACTCAAGTAGGGTAAATCTGGAAACAAACGAGGCAATAGGGTCGTTTTTCCCGATTGCCGAGGCCCACCCAAGTACAGGATTGGATACCATTGGCTGTGCTGTAGAATGGTTTCCGCGATTTTGCGCTCAATAAACATGTTACAAAGGCACAAATTTGCAATTGGATTGCAAATTTGTACCTGCGTCATCCCGAATTCACCCCAGTTTTCCTTCAATAAAATTGGTGCCGTACATGAAGCAATTATTGCTTTATTTCGTCGTCCACCGTCTACCGTCCACCGTCTACCGTCTTTTATGTAGTTTTGCTCGTCAACTTCCACCCACACCAATTCAACGAGCAGAGCATCTCATGCAAAACTGGCAAATCAAAGCGTCCCTATTCCTCAATTATTTCGTTTTTGCGATCCTGCTCAACAGCGTAGGTACGGTCATCTTGCAAGTACAGAACAATTTTGGGGTGTCGGAAGGCGCCGCATCGGTATTAGAAGCATTCAAAGATTTAAGCATTGCCACGGCTTCTTTCCTGGTGTCGTCCTATATCACCCGTATTGGCTACAAACGGGCCATGCTGGTAGCCTTGGGGGTTGTTTCTTTGGCCTGTTTCCTGTTGCCGCTGGTACCGAGTTTTTGGTCCACCAAGCTGCTTTTTGCCGCGGCGGGAGTCAGTTTTGCCTTGATAAAAATATCGGTGCTGGCGACCATTGGTCTGGTGACAAAAAGTGAGAAGGAGCATATTAGTTTGATGAACTTCATTGAAGCCTTTTTTATGGTTGGGGTCATGGCGGGCTATTTCATTTTCAGCTATTTTGTAGACGATGCGAACCCTCAAAGCACCGCCTGGCTCAACGTTTATTGGATTTTGGGTGCCATTTCATTGTCGGCTTTTGCATTGCTTTTCAGCGCTAAACTCGATGAGTCACAGGCAAAAGCGGAGGCTGCTGATGCGCCGAAGAACGACTTTGCCCAAATGTTTCGGCTATTGGCGCTACCGCTGGTGCTGGTGTTTATCATTTGCGCCTTTTTTTATGTGCTGGTAGAACAAAGCATCATGAGCTGGCTGCCAACCTTCAACAACAAGGTGCTGCAATTGCCCACCAGCCTGAGCATTCAAATGGCGAGTATATTGGCTGGTGGCACGGCTTTGGGGCGTGCTTTGGCAGGTTTTGTGATGAAACGGCTTAATTGGTACACCGTATTAAGCAGTTGTCTTTTGCTTGCAGGCGGCTTGGTGCTGGTGGCAATCCCCTTGGCATCGGGCGCAGCGGGCAATGTCGCTACCGGCTGGAGCAGCGCACCATTAGCGGCTTTTATATTTCCGTTGATTGGCTTTTTTCTGGCGCCCATTTACCCGGCCATCAATTCTTTGATTTTGAGCAGCTTGCCTAAGCACCAGCACGGCCTCATGTCGGGACTCATCATCATTTTTTCTGCTTTGGGCGGCACCACAGGCTCCATCATTACCGGTAATATTTTTGGAAAATTCGGTGGTCAAACGGCCTTCTACTTCTCCCTCGTACCCATCTCTATTTTGTTGGTGGGGCTGTATTTCTTCAAAAAATTGAAACAAAAAGCCTAAACGAATCTTTCCTTTCAAAGCATCGCTGTATTCCAAGTCATGCACAAATGCCGATAATTATCAAATTATCCCATTATCAAATTATCACATTGCCCCAAATTATCACATTGCCCAAATTATCAAATTATCGAATTATCAAATTATCACATTAAAAAAGTATGCTCAACGACGAAGCCATCTTCCACATCGAATCTCTTTCTCCACTTTACGAAGCCGTGCAAACAAGCGGCATTTTCCCCGACTCCAAATATTTTGTGGATTGCAGCCCAAAATCGGACCCAGATGATATTGTGGAAGCATACACCCAGGAAAAATCACAGCCAGGTTTTGACCTGAAAAAGTTTGTAGAAACGCATTTTACGCCCCCCGAAGCCCCAGATACCAAATACCAATCCACCAACAAACCCCTCAAAGAACACCTCAACCAACTCTGGAACCACCTGCTCCGCGACCCATCACTCATCACTCATAACCCATCACTCATAACGCATCACTCATCACTCATCACTCTAAAAGCGCCTTACATCGTGCCGGGTGGCCGCTTTCGGGAGGTGTATTACTGGGACAGCTATTTCACCATGCTGGGTTTGAAGGAGTCGGGCCGCGTGGATATCATCCAGGATATGGTAGACAACTTCGCCGACCTCATCGATACGGTCGGTTTTGTTCCAAACGGCAACCGCAGTTACTACCTGGGGCGTTCGCAACCGCCCTTTTTTGCGTTAATGGTCAATCTTTTGGCGGAGATAAAGGGCCCTGAAACACTGATGCAATACCGCCCTCAGTTGGAAAAAGAATACGCTTTTTGGATGTCGGGCGAGCACCAACTGGAAGAAACAGACGCGTATCGGCGGGTGGTAGCCCTCGGCGATGGCTACATACTCAATCGCTATTGGGACGACAATACCAGCCCACGCCCGGAGGCATACACCGAAGATTTGCACGTAGCGGAGCAATCGGGCCGAGACTTGGAAACCATGTACTGCAATATCCGCGCAGCAGCAGAGTCGGGTTGGGATTTCAGCAGCCGCTGGTTTGCGGATGAAGCCCGGATGGAGACCATTCAAACAACTGATTTAGTACCGGTTGATTTGAATTGCTTGCTCTATTACATGGAAAAAACGCTGCTCAACCTGTACCGGCAGCTGCCCGACCGCGTGCCAGCAGATGTGTTCAAGGAGCGTTCCAGGCTGCGCAAAAACGCCATCCAGCAGTATTGCTGGCATCTTGGCGAAGGCTTTTACTTCGATTACAACCATGTGACGCAACTGCCTTCAAAATCCTGGACATTGGCAGCCGTTTACCCGCTGTTTTTCAACATCGCTACACCAGAACAGGCCGAAAACGTGGCACAACACCTGGAAGCAAAATTCCTGAAAGACGGTGGCTTGCAAACCAGTCTCCGGAATACTGGTCAGCAATGGGACGCGCCAAACGGATGGGCACCCCTGCAATGGATGGCATACAAAGGCTTGCTGAATTACGGACACATGACTTTAGCCAAAAAAATCAGCCATCACTGGAAAGCGCTCAACGAAAAAACCTACGCGGCTACCGGTAAAATGATGGAAAAATACAATGTGGTCGACCTCAATGTAAATGGCGGTGGCGGTGAATACCCAAACCAGGATGGGTTTGGATGGACGAACGGGGTGTATCTGGCCATGTAACGCCAACTTTCAGTTGGCGAGTAAGTAAGCCTCGCCAACTGAAAGTTGGCGGCACTTGTTGGCAGTCCGTTCCAACTGCCGTACTTTTACCCGCTTAAACCAATCACGGCATGACGCGTACCAAACGTTCACAAGCCCTATTACAGTTCGGTTTGTTTTGTGGCATTTTGTTGTTTGTCAACATTTTAGCCAATAGTTTTTATACGCACTTCGACCTTACGGAGGAAAAGCGTTTCACGCTTACCAAGCCCACGCGCACGATGTTGCGGGAGCAGAAAAGCCAGGTATATGTCCAGATTTTACTGGAAGGTGAGTTTCCAGCTGGTTTCAAACGCCTGCAAACAGCCACCAGGGAGATGCTGGATGATTTTCGCTCCGAAACGGGCTACATCGATTACCAGTTTGAAGACCCAGCCCTGGGTACGCTGGAAGAAGTGAACGGTCGCCGCAAAGCGCTGACGGAACTGGGTATTCAGCCTGTAAACCTTCGGGTGGCGGATCAGAGCGAATCATCGCAGAAAATAATCTATCCATTTGCCATTTTTCGGCTGGGCAGCAGACAAGTGATCGTCAAACTCCTTGAGAATGAATCTGCTACGCTGAACCCGGAGGAAGTCATCAACAATTCGGTAACGCTGCTGGAGTACAAGTTTGCCAATGCGATCAAGAAGCTGCAAGCGCCTTCGCGCCCGGTTATTCTATTTACCAAAGGGCATGATGAATTGAATGAACTCCAGCTGGGCGACCTGGACCGCAGCCTGCGCACATTTTATGACACGGATCGTATTTCGCTGGATTCGGTGGTTCAAATCAGGCCCGACGAATGTGCGCTGCTGGTCGTAGCCAAGCCTCAAACGGCGTTTTCTGAGCGTGATAAGTTTAAAATTGATCAGTACGTGATGCAAGGCGGCCGCGTGATGTGGCTGATAGACCGATTGAATGCTGGGTTGGACAGTATGCGCGCCACCCGCCGGTTTATACCCACAGATTACCCTTTGAACCTGGAGGATATACTTTTCAAATACGGCGTGCGCATACAGCCCGATCTCGTGTTGGACTTGGAGTGCAGTAAAATCCGCCTGGTGGTGGGGCAAGTGGGCAACACCCCGCAATTCGAGGCTTTTCCCTGGTTTTATCACCCTGCTGTGTTGCCCAACGGAAAGCACCCTATTGTGAAAAATCTCGATAGGGTAGACCTGCATTTTTGCTCGTCCATTGATACCGTTCGCACGAAAACACCCGTTAAAAAGACGGTAATCCTTAGCTCAAGCAAATACTCCAGATTGCAATTCAGTCCTATTGACTTGAGTTTTGATATACTGAAATACGAGCCAGACCCGACCAAATTTGATAAAGGCAAGCAATCCGTAGGGGTTCTGCTGGAAGGTATTTTCCCTTCGGCGTTTGAGAATCGCGTTACAGAAGATATGCAAAATGGTTTGAAGCAATTGGGTATGGAGTTTCGCCCAGTGAGCGAACCCACCCGAATGCTGGTGATCAGCGACGGCGATGTGGCGGCCAACTACGTGCGCGATGCGGCACAAAAGCAGTGGCTTCCCTTGGGATTCAACCACATGGAGAATGTGACCTACGCGAATAAGGAGTTGATGCTAAATGCTATAGAATACTTGATTGACCCTAATGGCGTTATTGCAGCCCGCACCAAAGAAGTAAAACTCCGTCTGCTCGACTCCGTGCGGGCAAAAAAACAAGGCAATATGTGGCGCGCCTTAAATGTTGGCTTGCCCTTGGTTCTTCTGGGTATTTTTGGCTGGTTTTTCAACTGGCGCCGGAAAAAACGTTACGGAAAGGCTTAAATAAGAACCATTGTGATAAAAAGAATCGTAAAAATGACCTTCCGGGAAGATGCGGTCGAAGCCTTTGTTTCGGAAGTTTTTGAAAATAGTAAAGCCCAAATTCGCGCCTTCCCAGGTTGTCGGCACATGGAATTACTGCAACACACACAAACATCCAACGTGCTCTTCACGTTAAGTTACTGGGACGATGAAGCCGCCTTAAATGGTTACAGGGCCTCTGAACTTTTTGGCGATACCTGGGAAAAAACAAAAGCGCTGTTTGCCGAAAAAGCGGAAGCCTGGTCGACGGTGGTGGTGGATGCACCGTGAATTCGTAGCTTCGTTGTTCGTTGTTTGTTGATAGTTGTTCGTTTCTGAGCGCTTGGTCTGGCATCGTTGCCGATAAGCGAAAATGGAATGGTTTTCTTGAAATCGAGCGCCCAAACATCCATCGAGTGACTGTGAACGAACAACTATCAACGAACAACTAGCAACGAAACACCAAGCGCTCGGAAACGAACAACGAACAACGAACAACTATCAACGAAATTATGGAAGATAAGAACGATACTCCGGAGCAAGGCGCCAACAATGGTGTTGAAAAGCGTACCATGAAAAAGTGGACCAAAATGCCCGGCGAGAATGCCTGGACCATGTTCAAGGTAATGGCTGAATTTGTGGATGGTTTTGAAGTGCTCAACAATGTGGGGCCTTGCATCTCTATATTTGGTTCAGCGCGGACAAAACCGGGCACTTATTACTACGAATTGGCGGTGAAAATTGCAAGCCGCCTCACCGAAGAGGGATATGGCGTAATTACGGGCGGCGGCCCCGGCATTATGGAAGCCGGCAACCGCGGCGCATGGCTAAAGAACGGCACCTCTATAGGATTAAACATTGATTTGCCTTTTGAACAGCATCACAACCCATTTATCGCGCCGGCGCACAACCTGAAGCACCGCTACTTTTTTGTGCGGAAAGTGATGTTTGTGAAATATGCACAAGGATTTGTGGTGCTGCCCGGCGGTTTTGGCACTTTGGATGAATTGTTTGAAGTGCTTACCCTCGTACAAACCAAAAAAATAACACCCGTTCCAATCGTGCTGGTGGGCAAAGAATTCTGGCAAGGATTGCGTGCCTGGTTTGCCGAAATTATGCTGGAACGCCACCATACCATCAACGGCGAAGACCTTGATCTTTTCCTCATAACCGACGACCCTGAGGAGGCAGTACAACACATCAACCAGTTCTACGCCGGCCACACCGAAAAGCTCTCCCCCAATTTTGAGTTATAACGGTTTACGGTAGACGGTGGACGGTTGCACAGCATCCGTTTTTTTCTTGGATTGGGTTTTTCAGCACCTAAATTCAAAATCTGTTGAGAAATTATTGACTTAAGTGCTGAAACTCAATGCCGATAGAAAAAACGAAATTTGTGCAAACCGTCCACCGTCCACCGTCTACCGTCTACCGTAATTTTTACTAATTTTGCACTTCAATTAAACTCCACCCACATTTTTTCTCGTAAAATTTCTTGCTATGAAAAACATACTGCGCACATTTTTACTCTTCTTATTGTTCTGTTTCACACTTTCTGCTACTGTTCAGGCGCAGGGCATAGAGTTTTTCCACGGCACCTGGCAAGAGGCGCTGGCCAAGGCTAAAGCCGAAGAAAAATTGATTTTTGTGGATGCTTTTGCGTCGTGGTGCGGCCCCTGCAAACGCATGGCGAAAGAGACATTCCCAGATGCGAAAGTGGGGGAGTATTTCAACGCAAACTTTCTTTGCCTGAAGATTGACATAGAGAAGGGCGAGAATGCAGAGTTTGCGGGCAAATACCCGGTTAACTCTTACCCAACCCTGATGTTTATTGATGACACAGGGAAAGTTGTCATGAAGGAAATCGGTGCCAAGAATGTGGATCAATTGCTGGAGACGGGCAAAAAAGCGATGGGCAAAAATGATAGATCCCTTGATTACGAAAAGAAATACGAAGTAGGCGACCGAGATCCAAAGATGCTGTTCGACTACGTGCGCACACTCAACGCTGCGGGCAAATCGTCGCTGAAAGTCACCAATGATTACCTGAAGAGCCAGGAGGATTTGACGACGGAATTCAACCTGCGCTTTATTTTTGAAGGAGCAGTAGAGGCCGACAGTCGTGTCTTTGATTTGCTGCTGAAATACCAGGACAAAATTGCAGCCATCACGAGTGAGGAACAGGTGAATGCCAAGGTGGAAAAAGCCTGCAAAAACACGTTGGATAAAGCCATAGGGTTCAAGAGCGAACCACTGCTTGCCGAATCGAAGGCTAAGATGAAGGCAGCGAACAAAGACCGCGCCGCTGCATTTGCGGTACAGGCCGATATGAGCTACTACACGGCAGTTAAGGACGCGGACAAATTTTTGAAAGCCGCCAAGAAATACCAGCAATCTGAGGTTAAAAACAACGCTGCTAAATCGCATGATTTAACCATTAGCCTGATACGCGCCTTCCCGGAGGACAAAAAAGTGCTTGCCCAGGCTGCTAATTGGGCCAAAAAAGCGGCTGAAACGGGTGGTCTTGCAGAATATTGGATGACACTCGCAGGCGTTTACAAAATGCAAGGCGACAGGAAAAAGGCGCGTACTATTGCCTTGAAAGCCAAAGAAATAGTTGGCGAAAGCGATGCCATGCTGAAAAATAAAATTGACTATTTTATTCAATCTTTGGAAGGCTAGGGGCAGCCTTGTTGATAACTTCTGCCCTTTCCTTGCCCAAAGAATTTTACCTTTACAAGAAAATCCGCCTCCGGCTCACCGCACATGAGCAATTTCGTCGTTTCCGCCCGTAAATATCGTCCCCAACGTTTTGAAGACGTCGTGGGGCAGCAGCACGTTGCTGGTACCCTTAAAAACGCTTTAGCAACCGATCACGTCGCCCACGCGTTTTTGTTCACGGGGCCACGCGGCGTTGGCAAAACAACTTGTGCCCGTATCCTCGCCAAAATCCTCAACTGCGAAAACAGGACGAAAGACTTCGAAGCCTGCGGCGAATGTGCCTCCTGCAAGGCATTCAATGAAAGCGCTTCTTTCAACATCATCGAACTGGACGCGGCTTCCAATAACTCTGTGGAGCATATTCGCGCCCTCACCGAGCAGGTGCGTTTCCAGCCCCAGCATGGCCGTTACAAGGTGTTCATTATCGACGAGGTGCACATGCTCTCCAATCAGGCTTTCAATGCCTTTTTGAAAACGTTGGAGGAGCCGCCGCCCTATGCTATTTTTATCCTGGCCACCACGGAGAAGCACAAGATCATCCCGACCATTCTTTCCCGGTGCCAGATTTTTGACTTCCGCCGCATTACCGTCGCCGATATGGTGGGGCATTTGGAAGCCATTTGTAAGAAGGAAAACATTGAGGCAGAAGGAGATGCACTGCATATTATAGCCCAAAAAGCTGACGGTGCTTTGCGTGATGCGCTCTCCATTTTTGACCGAATTACGGCTGGCTCCGCGGGCAAAAAAATCACCTACGCCGGGGTTATTGAGAACCTGAACGTACTCGATTACGATTACTATTTTCAAATAACAGATGCCTTGCTGGCCGAAGATGCCGCTACCATCTTGAACTTGTTTGACCAAATACTGCGCAAAGGGTTTGAGCCGGATACTTTTATCAGCGGTCTGGCGGAACACCTGCGCAACATCCTCGTTTGCAAAGACCCGGCTACGTTGGCCTTGCTTGAAGTGGGCGAAAGCCTCCGCGAGCGCTACAGCCAGCAGGCAAGCCTTGCGCCTCCCTCTTTCCTGCTCACGGCCCTGAATATCTGCAACGATTGCGATATTAATTTCAAAACAGCCCGCCATAAACGCTTGCACGTGGAAATGGCCATGCTGAAAATGTGCTACATCAACCGTGCAGTGAAATCGGTCGATCAGGAAAAAAAAACGGCTGACCTGAGGAAAACGCCTGAAAATGGCAATGCAAAGCCCGTTTCTCTCGAAAATACCACCGCTTCCAATGGAAATGGGCACAGTTCCGCCAGCAGCCCATCCGCCGGTGCTGCTTCCAACACAGCCAAGCCAGTTCCAACTGCACCAGTTAGCAATGGCAATGCAACGGAGCTAAGCCGTGATGCCATCAGTACCATTTCCGCCGAAGTAAAATTGGGTTTGAAAAAAGCTGAGGCTATTTCCTTGCGCCTGGACGCATACGATACCGCCGTTGAAATAGAAGAGGCACACAATGCAACGCTTACAAGTCGGCTAAACGTTGAAAATGCCCGCGCAGAGTGGATGTTGTACGCTGAATCTGTAGAGTCAAAATTGATGAACCTGGCCCTCCGCAATGCAGCCCTTCAACTGGATGGGAAAATACTCACGGCCCTCGTAGGCTCTACCATCGACCAGAATAACATAAAAGCCGAGCTTATCCGGATCAGTGATACGCTTCGTCGCCGCCTCAACGATAAAGACTTGAAAATTCAGGTCAAATTGGACGAGTCAAAAATACAGGAGCAAAGGGCCGCCCGCCCTGCCCGCCCTTTGAGCCAAAAGGAAAAGCTGGAAAACATAATGGAATCCAACCCCCTGATAGAAGAACTCATGCTTCGCTTCGATCTGCGCCTGGACGACTGAGGCGCCATTCCGCACGCCCAACTCCGCATTCCGCATTCCAAAATCCGCATTCCGCACTTGCACTTTTGGAAAATGCCCCTTACCTTTAATACATGACCCATGATTACCAACCTCAATCCATCACCCGCTGGGCCGAAGAAGACCGGCCGCGGGAAAAAATGCTCCTCAAAGGCTTGTCGGCACTGAGTGATGCCGAGCTCCTCGCAATACTCATCGGCTCCGGCTCCAAAGGCGAAAGTGCGGTCGCATTGTCGCAACGCATCCTGTCCTCCGTTGAAAATAATTTACATGATCTTGGCAAACGCAGTGTTGGCGACCTGCAGCAATTTAAGGGCATAGGCGAGGCCAAAGCCATTACCATTGCTGCTGCCCTGGAAATAGGTCGCCGCCGCCAGCTTTCCGACCTGCGTCAGCGCCCGCGTATCAGCTCCAGTCGCGATGCTTTCAATGTCATAGCTGCGCTGTTGACCGACTTACACCATGAAGAATTTTGGCTGCTGCTGCTCAATCGCGCCAACGAAGTATTTGCGCGGGAGCGCCTCAGCATTGGCGGCACCAGCGGCACCGTAGTAGATTTGAAAGTGGTGCTGAAAACTGCGCTGAATGCCCGTGCTGCCGGCTTTATCGCCATCCACAACCACCCGTCTGGAAACCTTGAGCCCAGCAGGGCAGATGTTGAATTGACCGAAAGGCTCAAACAAGGGGGCAAAATCCTGGACTTGCCCATGCTCGATCATTTGATCGTTTCGGAGCGGGGGTATTACAGTTTTGCGGATGAAGGGATGATATGAAATGTTTCACCACAGAGGACGCAGAGGTACACAGAGGACGCAGAGGTACACAGAGGAAGTAATAAAAACCTCTGTAAAAACCTCTGTGTATCTCTGTGCCCTCTGTGGTGAATTTATAATCTACGAATAAAACTTCAACCCATTTCGCGCCATCTTCCGCAGCAAAGGGCTACAGCGATACCGATCCTCCAAATATTCCACATATAGGGAATCAAGCTTTTCGACCACGGTGCTGATCCCCAGATCGTCGGCCCAGGCCAGCAAGCCTTTTGGGTAATTTACCCCTTGGGTCATCGCCAGGTCAATATCCTCGCGGCTGGCAATGCGCAGGTACAAAGCTTCGGCGGCCTCATTGATGAGCATCGCCAGGATGCGATTGGCGATTTCGCGACCAAGGGCATCATTTTTGTTCGGTTCGGGTAGAATAGCGCCTTCCCGGTAATCATAGAATCCACGTCCTGATTTTCTCCCGAAGTAGTGCGCTTCCACAAGGCGTTTTTGGGTAAAAGACGGCTTGTAACGCGGATCGTAGAAAAAATTGCTGAACACCACTTCTGTCACGGCGTAGTTGATGTCGTTGCCAATGAAATCCATGAGTTCAAAAGGGCCCATTCGGAACCCGCAAACATCGCGCATGGCCCAGTCGATGGTGGCTTCGTCGGCAATACCCTCCTCATATATGCGCAAAGCTTCACCATAATAAGGGCGCGCAACGCGGTTGACGATAAAACCGGGAGTGTCTTTGGCTAGTACGGTTGTTTTGCCCCAGGAGCTGATTATTTTTTGCCCGCGCTCCACAACGCTCTGTTCGGTTTGCAAGCCCGGAATGATCTCAACCAGCCGCATCAGGGGCGCGGGATTGAAGAAATGCACGCCGAGGATGCGCCCAGGGTGTTTAAGCTGGGCGCCAATGGCCGAAATAGAGAGCGAGGAGGTGTTGCTGGCAAGGATGGTATTGGGGTCAACGATGGCCTCCATACTTTTGAAAGCGATTCTTTTTGGCTCAATGTCCTCCACAATAGCCTCGATGATCATGCTGCAATTGCGAAACTCGCTCATGTGGTCGGTGTACTTGATCCGGCCCATAAACGAAGCCGCATCGGCTTCTGTCAATTTCTCCTTATCCACCAACATTTTAAGTGTGGCTTGTATTTTTTTGCTCGACTTCGTCAGCGCGATGGTTAGGTTGTCACAAATTAATACGTTGTGCCCTGCCGCTGCTGCGACCTGCGCGATACCGCCGCCCATTGCGCCTGCTCCAAGAATTCCTATGGTCTCCATTTTTATAGTTATAAGTGATGAGTGATGAGAGATGAGTGGGCACAGCACTTGAGTTTTGGCTTGGCTTTGGTTTTTCAGCACCTTACGCCCAAAATCAATAGCATTGGAAGATTGTAGGCAATTAGGTGCTGAAACACGCTGCTGTAGAAAAGTAGGGTGCTGCGCCCACTCATCTCTCATCTCTCATCACTCAAAAGAGTGCAAAGGTAGCTTACTACTCTTTCCAAGCAAGAAATTTTAAGGTGTTCATGAAAGATTCTACTTGTTTGGCGATAATGCCGACCTTCGCGCCCATGGAGATCACGCCGCCCAAACGTATTCTTGGAATCGACCCTGGCACCAATGCTTTGGGTTTTGCGATTATTGATGCAGATAAGAAAAACATTGTGGTGATCGAGATTGGTGTGGTCACTTTTGCCCATGTGGGGGATGATCATACCTTGAAGCTCCGCTATATTTTTGAACAGGTGCAAGACTTGATTCAGCAACATTTGCCAACGGAAATGGCCATTGAAGCACCTTTTTTTGGTAAAAACGTGCAATCCATGCTGAAGCTCGGTCGTGCGCAAGGCGTAGCCATTGCAGCTGGCATGGTCAATAACCTAGTGATCACCGAATACATGCCGAAGAAAATAAAAAGCGCCGTTGCCGGCAATGGAAATGCTTCCAAGGAGCAAGTAGCCAGGATGTTGGAAAAAATTCTGCACACCAAGTTGGCTGAAAAGTCCTTCGATGCGACGGATGCATTGGCAACAGCACTTTGCCATTGGTATCAATCCTCAGGGCCGCTGGGGACAGTGAAAAAATCGCATTCAGGCTGGAAGTCGTTTTTGAAGGATAATCCGGAGCGTGGAAAATAATTATTGACCATGAAATCCTAAAAGGAAGGTAATTGCCATTGGATAGCAAGCGTTTTTCTTTAACTTTACAGCAAAATTGATAACATGAAGATTGAAGAACCGTTGTTTGATTTCATTAGCCCAACTACTGATTATCAAATTCAAAATGGCGATTGCTTAAACTTAGTGAAAAAGGTGGAGGACAAAAAATTTGATCTAATTTTGACCTCGCCTCCGTACAACATAGGTAAGTCCTATGAGTCAAAAACGAGTATTGAAAAATATCTAGAAACGCAAGAAGAAATAATTAATGAGCTAGTAAGAGTACTCTCAAACAAAGGCAATTTATGTTGGCAGGTTGGTAATTATGTTGACAAGGGCGAAGTATTTCCACTTGATATTTTTTATTATCAAATTTTCAAAAAACATGGGTTTAAGCTTAGGAATAGAATAATATGGTATTTTGGCCACGGCCTCCACGCTAGCAATCGATTTAGCGGGCGATATGAGACGATCCTCTGGTTTAGTAAAACAGATGATTATATTTTCAATCTTGATAATGTACGCGTCCCTTCTAAGTATCCCGGAAAAAGGCATTTTAAAGGGGAAAAAAGAGGTCAACTTTCCGGAAACCCCTTGGGTAAAAACCCTAGCGATATTTGGGAAATTTTGGAACAAGATTGGGATAGGGCATTGTGGGATATTCCTAATGTTAAGTCAAACCATCCAGAAAAAACGGACCATCCTTGTCAGTTTCCTATAGAACTGGTAGAGCGTTGTGTTCTGGCATTAACAGATGAAAATAGCTGGGTACTCGATCCATTCGCAGGGGTTGGGTCTACTGTTATTGGCTCAATAAAAAACAATCGAAATGCAATTGGAATTGAAAAGGATACAAGTTATTGTAAAATTGCTAGGCAAAGGATACATGATTTAAATGAGGGAAAACTGAAGGTTAGGCCAATTAACAAACCCATTCACAAGCCAAGCGGTAAGGACAAAGTATCTCAAATGCCAAAGGAATGGCTACAGCTTGAATTATTGAATGGTAATGGTATAAAAGAATAAATATGAAAATAGCACAAAAGTACTCCCACTTGAATGGAGAAGAATATCTCATTGTTCACCACAACAACCTTTACGATGAAATAAAGTCTGCCATTGAATCTATTGATGCTGAGCAACTTAGAACAAAAATTAGCAAAGAAAAAGAAAAATTGGCAATCACCTGCTCTCACCAATTGATTTAAACGCAGCATTTAACAAAGCATTTTATAGCCGAAATTGGGAAGAAAGCAGGTACAATTATTACATTACGTTGAACCGCGAGCTCATGGAAAAAAGTATCGCTATGACGGCGAAAGAGCAAAGGGAATTTCTAATACAAAGTGGGGAAAAGGAGCCAATATATAGTTACAATCAGACTGATTTTGTAAAAGATAAAATTGCCGTTGAAGTCCAGTTTGGAAAATATGCATTTGTTGCATTTGATTTGTTTGTAAAGCATATGCTTTTTTACTCAGGTGGTGTTATAAATCTTGGAATTGAAATTCTCCCTACAAAGCAAATGCAATCTCAAATGAGTAGTGGTGTCGCCTATTATGAAGGTGAAGTTTACAACGTGATGCGCCAGGGAAGAAATAGCCCACCTGTTCCATTGCTTATTTTGGGTATCGAGCCCTAATCATTGTTTCCTATCCCGTCTTCCGATAATTCCACACCGCCCAAGTATTCAGCACCACCGCCATTGTTGCAATTACCCCCAATTGGTGCAGCATATCTGACAAACTGCTCGCCTTCAGCATCACCATGCGCACCACCTGAATCAAATAGGTGACCGGGTTGAATGCGGCGATCCATTGCGCCCAATTGGGCATACTTTCAATGGGCGTGAACAAGCCGCTCATCAAAATAAAGACCATCATAAAGAAAAACATGATGAACATGGCTTGCTGCTGGGTGTCGCAAAAAGTGGAAACAAGCAGG
>JBBRWA010000085.1:0-19449 GCA_038246345.1 Chitinophagales bacterium | reverse complement strand
GAATTTGAGCAAAATTACTATCAGCTTGAATTTGGATACGTCAACATGCCGCATTTTCCCAACTTCCGCCTCGGCCCTGTTGATGGCTCCACCTGCGACACCCTGGGGCTGAACAACCACCCGCTGGCGGGCTGGCGATACGACCACACGGGCGGCACGGGTGTAGACTTCATATCTGTCTCATGGTACGAACCCACTGCCTGGCTCTGGGATTTCGGCGACGGAACCCAAAGCAGCGAGCGCAACCCATCACACAGCTTTCCTGGGCCTGGTGCATACGAAGTCTGTCTGCTGGTGAGCAATCAGTATGGGAGCGATACCAAGTGCAAGACGGTGTGGATGAAAGCAAGTGGGAGTAATACTCCGGTTGGTAATGATGGGATTATGTTCTATCCTAACCCGGCGCATGATGCTGTTTTTTGGACTGGTACCGGCTCGGAGGTAGTGTTTGTTCGGCTGTTCAACCAACTTGGGCAATTGCAACAATCCTGGAAAACTGACAATGGCTTTGTTCCAGCATCTGGCTTGCCAGCAGGTATTTACACAGTCCAATTGTCATCACTTGAAGGTGCTCTGTTAAAAACCCAGCGCATCATTTTGAGATGAGACAACCTCATCAATGAAGAATTGTTTTATACAATGAATTTAGTTTCAACCCATTTTTTCTGACATCAAAATTCGCTTTAACATGTTGGCGTGCAGCCTTGCTAAACCCCTGATACTCCGCATCCTCCATCCAATAAAACCACTCCATACCCTCCGCCAATGCCGCAGGATTATTTTCAGGTGTCAACAAGAGCGTGACCCCATGCAACACCTGCGCGGGTATATCCGCATGATGCGTCGCCAACACAGGCAAGCCCGTCGCCTGCGCCTCCAAAATCACCACGGGCGAACCTTCTGTATCCCGCTTTTCTGTGGTGCAACTTGGGTGAATGAAAACCTGAAACTGTTGGAAGAACTCCGGTAAGGAATCATGCGGCAATGCATTAAGCCAGGTAACATGCTGTTCCAAGTGATTGGCTTTAATGAAATGCTTCATTTTATTGGCCAATACCTTGTCTTGCTGTTCACCAGCAAGGGTCAAGTGGATATTGGGGCAACGCCGAAGGGCCAGCCGCAACGCCTCCAAGGTGTCAAGATGCCCTTTTTTTTCGGTAATAGTGGCCACTTGAACCAAGTTCAATTTTCCCGGCTGTTTTTCCCTGAAATGCCGGGTAAACTTATCCAGATCAATACCTAATTGAATTGGGATGATTTTTTCCGGCGGACAGCCTTGCGCTTCCAATAATTTTGGCGTGAATGGCCCAGTAGTCGTAATAGCTGCGGCCTGGGCAAAAAGTTCCTGGTATCGGGCTACGTATTGAGGCTTTTCAAAAGGCAAGCGCTGGAAATCATAACCATAAAACGATACCACCAAGGGAATATTCAGCTTTTGCGCCAAATCCAAGTAATGGCAGCCAACAGGTCCGAAATGCGCGTGCAACACATCTGGCGGGTCGTTTTTCAGTTTTTGGAACAGCCAGTTTTTGTACAAAGGCCAGCGTCTTTCCAAACTTATCAAATTTCGGGATAGCCAGCTTGCCGTCCATTCACTTTTTGGAAAAAAACCGGGCACTCGCTGGAGATCGCGGACAAAAAACCTGAAATCCGCGTCAAAATAAGCGTTCCGTACGATCCAGGGCGCAGCTACCCAGTTCTCTACATTCGGGGTATGGTGCATTATTTCATAGGCCCAGTTCATGGTTTCGGGCAGGTGAAAATCGAAGAGGTGTAATATTTTTAAGGGCTTATCCACCTTGGGAAGTCTCTTTTAAAATTTGATAAACCTCCCCCGCCGCCGTATCCCAGCTAAATTTTTGACGCTGTTCCCTGCCTTTCAACACCAACTCCCGGGCAAAATCAGGGTTGCGGTGTAGCTGCTCCATGCCCCCTGCAATATCCTGCACCGAATACGGATCGACCAACAACGCAGCATTGCCTGCCACTTCTGGCAAACAACTGGTGTTCGAGGTCAGCACCGGCGTATCACAGGCCATCGCCTCCACCAAGGGCAGCCCGAACCCTTCGCTGATAGATACGTACACCATAGCCAGCGCGGCGGCGGTCAAGCGGGGCAGTTCCGCTTCGCCGACATAGCCCAGGAAGACTATATCCTCCTGATACCCGGATTGCTCCCAGGCCGAGCGCACCTCCCCGGTTTGCCAGGCAAAGCGACCGGCGAGCAACAGCTTCACATCAGCCCCCGTACTTTTTTTGAACGCATCAAAAGCGCGAATCATCCTCGGCACGTTTTTTCGGGGGTGTATGGCCCCGGCGAAAAAGAAATAGGGGCAAGCTTCGGCGTATTCGTTCCGGATCAACTGTTTTTCATTCTCCTCCAAAGGCAGAAATCCATCGCGGCAACCATTGTACACCGCATGAACCTTGGCAGCCTCAATTTGGCAAGTATTTACAACATCCTGCTTGACAAACTCCGAAACCGTCAGCACCCGATCTGCCCGACGCAGCCATTTTGGCAAAAAACGCAGCAGAAAATTCCGGTGCCGGCGCTCCACTTGTTCGGGGAAATGAAGGGGCACAAGGTCGTGACAGGTCATCACTGTGGGTACATTGCTGCGGAGGCTGCACATGGAATCGGGTGAAAAAAACACCTCTGCCTGGTGTTTTTTCAAAGCTCTGGGAATAGCCCAATCAAACCAAATCCGAAACAAAACAGGATGCCGGGCCTGCGGGTACAACACCACAGGTGTCACATTGGAGGCATACACAAAGCGCGGATCGAACTTGCGGTCGAAGAAAAACACAAATTCATCCTCCGGGTGTTGCAGCACCATGCGCCGCACAATTTCATGGGTGTACCAGCCAAATCCTTCGAGTTGGCCGGGCAGTAAAAAGCGGGTATTAACGGCGATTTTCAAGATGTGAATAATTAAGCGGGCAGGCGAAGGAGTCTACCCTGTTTTTCTCTGTACTTTTGCCGAAACAGCAGGTTTCAACGACGCAAAAGTCATTATTCCTCACTTAAAATTCACATTTCCGAGATGCTCGATTTTTCAGCTACCCGACTCACCCGCTTTTCAGCAACTTGGGTGGGCAATAAAAACCGCTACGAAGGGATCGTTATCCCCAAACAGACCCTTGTTTCTTTGCACGATGTTGCCGAGGAGAAAATCCTCGTTACCATGCTGAAACCCTTTGAAAAAACGCAGGAATTCTTCTACTTCCACCATGAAGAGGATGTCAGCAACCACCCTATTTTTCAGGTGTGTGCCACCGTTTTTGCCGAACCAGATACCCTTATGGACGAAGCGGCCAAATTGGCGCAAATGCTGTACGAGCACTGCGAAAACCCAAAAGTGCAAGGGGGCGAATTTTTTATTGCCTACTTTGAAGACCTGATGCTGCACGGCGAGCCTACCAGCGCCATTGGATTGTGGAAGGTGCAAAACAAAGAATCCTACTTAAAAACAGAACGAACTGCTGAATCTTTTACCCTCAGCGTGATAGAAGGAATTCCCACAGGAAAACCCGAGGTAGCGGCACTTATATTCAACATGGATGAATCAGAAGGCTACCGCATCTGCGCCATTGATTCCGTGAGTAAAAAAGATGAACGCTCTTTCTGGAAAGACGAGTACCTGCGCTTGCGCCCCATCGAAGACAACTATTTTAATACCCGGCACTACATCAGCCTGGCCAGCGAGTTCATCACCCAAAAGGCCCCCTTCAAATTCGGCTTCGATCGCACCGAAACCATCGACCTGCTGAACCGCTCTGGCGATTATTTCAAAGACAACGATGCTTTTGAAGTAGAAGATTTTGCCAACAGCATTTTCCCGGAAGAAGAGCGCAAAGAAGCTTTCCATGAATTCCGCGACCAGTACGCCAAGGCTTATGCAGTGCCCTTGGAAGAAAAATTTGACATCAGCGACCAGGCGGTAAAAAAAGAATTTAAAGTGTTCAAAAGCGTGCTGAAGCTCGATAAAAACTTCCACATCTACGTGCATGGCCGCCGCGACCTCATCGAAAAAGGTTTTGACGAGGATAAAGGGAAAAAATACTACAAGGTGTTTTTTGAGAACGAAGAATAAAAATTGGTTTCAGGTTTCAGGTTTCAGGTTTACGCGATCTGTTGTTACATTTGAAAGGCTTTTTCAAAGCCACGTACAAATCGCGTAAACCTGAAACCTGAAACCTTGAAACCTGAAACCTCGGTAAATTTTGTAGGTCTTAAACAGCTGCGCCCCCTAACAAACTAAAGTTTTTTAGGGGGCGCAGCTGTTTAAGACCTACAAAATTTACCGAACTATCGTAACATCCCCCTTGAACAACTCCCTCCGACCATCGATAAACTCTACCTCAGCCTGGTACACAAACACCGCAGGATTCAATTCCTTGCCCCTATAAGTACCGTCCCAACCGAGTGAAAGGTCGTTTGGGTCGAAATCGAAGCGTTCCCAGAGCAATTCACCCCAACGGGAATACACTTGCAAGGAGTTGATTTTTCTGACGCCTTTTTGATCGGCAAATACGGTAAAGATGTCGTTTTCTCCGTCGTCGTTCGGTGTAAACACGTTCGGAATGTACACATCCACCCTACGATCGACTAAAATGCGCAACTGGCCGTCGTCGCGGCAACCGGCAACCGTGGTTACCTCTACCGAGTATTGGGTTGACACCAATGGTGCAGCCTGAAAATTCAGGCAGGTATCGCAGCTCAAGCCTGTAGAGGGCGTCCATAGAACCGACTGAATCTGGTTCAAAGGAAGGTTTACTTGTGTCGTAACCTGGTAAACACCGCCTAGATCAATCGTGGCCCCAGGAGAAACTACGATGATAAATTCAGCTGGCTCAATCAATACTGCCGACAATGAAGTGCTACAGCCTTCTGCATCTTGCACCACAACCGTGTAAGGCCCAGGCACCAAGTTGGCAAAGGCGCTTTGTATGGTGAATGGTCCATTGTTCAATGAGAACTTCACCGGTGGCACGCCGCCAATAACCTCATTTACGATGATGGAGCCTTTGTCGCCATAGCAAGGTGGTTGATTTACAGTTGCCATCGCAGTTGGGTCAATTGGATCAACAACCACATTATCGGTATCGGTACAGCCATTCGCGGGGTCAGTTACCAGCAGCAAATAGGTGCCGGGTTTACCAATCAATGGCGTAGTTGTGGTACTGCCGGAAACGATATTACCATTATTGGTTGTCCAAAGGAAATTTATGGCACCGACACTGGTCGATAATGTTCCATCCAGGTTCGCTGTTTCCCCAAAACATTTAATACTGAAACCGGTGCCTGCATCGGCCAATGGAACCACTTGATTGGCATTCACCGCAACGGACATGGAATTGGTACAATGGTTTAGCGGATCAACGCCAAAGAGCCAGAATGTTCCCGGAACAGTGGTTGTATAAGATGTTCCGCTTCCTAGAATGGTCGTGTCAACACCGGATATTCTCGCCCAATTGAAATTAATACCAGGGAATGGTGAACCACCGACCAAAGTCGCCGAAGTTTGCAAACAGGTCAGCAAAACAGGTGGATTGATGAATAGTGGCGGATACGTCAGGTCTTGATTGATTACAATTATCGCGGTATCAGCACAGAATGTCAAGGTGTCCAACAAGATAAACTGATAGGTGCCGGGATCTGCTATTTGTAAGGTAGTGCCTGGTGTGTACACGTTTGTACCACTGAGCCACACGGTGTTGGCATTAAAGGAGCCCTCAACAGTACCATTCAACGTAATTTGGTCTAGAACACAATCAAGCAAATCGTCAGGTGTAGCAGCAATGGTCGCTATGGGTTGGTTTGTGATGTCTGTCACAACCACACTGGCGGTGTCTTTACAACCATTTAGGGAAATTATCATCGTATATGGCGCTGCTTTTCCCACTTTTACTGTCGATGTTGTTGCACTTCCAATAAAGGTGCCGCCTACCGTGCTCCAGGCAAATGTAGCGCCCGGAAGGCTGGATTGGCCCACTAAGTTTACTTCGCGCACCAAACAGTTTAATGGAATTGGGTTGTTGATGCTGGCCACCGGAATCTGGTAGAACACAATTGGTGTCGGTGCTGAAATGACCGTACAATATGCATTCAAAATGACGTTGCCTGTAGGCCCTGCATTGCCTGCTACGGCTGCGATGTAGTATGTGGTACCATACGTCATGGTCGCTGGATTGAAGCAGAACGTAGGCTGGGTGCTGCGGGCAATTTCATTCACGATCTGGTTGCCGCTGCCTTCATGCAGGATAAATTGCAACGCATCGTTCGGATCCAGTATCTGACCAAGTGCAGTGTAATCTGCTGTAATACAACCAGTTCCGCACAGAGAAATAGGAGCATTACCCATGGTACCAACCGCTGTTGTGCATGGAACCAAGCCAATATTGAAACTACAAACGGCGGTACAACCGTTGGCATCCGTCACCGTAACCAAATAGTTTCCTTGATCCAGGTTGTTGAGGTTGAAAATGCCGGGCACAACATTGTTTTGTGTGCTTCCTGGCGACCAAACTACTGTATAAGGCGCAACACCACCCGCAATATTCACGGTTGCTTTTCCGTCAAATGTGGTCGGCGTAGAAATATCGTTCACCTTAGCACAAACTATCTGAAGGCTACTCGCCGGCTGTGTAATAATGAAAGATGTGGTACCGGAGCACCCGTTAACATCTGTTACGGTCACAGCATAAGTGCCCGCAACAAGGTTTACTAGGTCTTCCATGTTGCCCGCTGTAGATGACCAAGTATAAGTGTACGGGGTACTACCACCATTTACCGTCAAGTTTATGGCACCTGTACTGTTGCCAAAACAAAGCACATTTGTCTTTGTGCCGCTCAATGCAACTACGGGTATGGTATTGGGCACAACAAATGTATTGACTGAAGTACAAGTGCCTCCAGCACTAACTGTAACGGTATAGCTTCCACCTGGCAGGTTCTGCAATGTAGCAGTTGTTTGTCCACTTGCCCAGTTATAAGTATAAGTGAGGGCTGGGGTAACATTCAATACAATACCTCCATTATTCGCAACACAAGATGTATTGTTGGTAATGGCCCCATTTACCCCTGGAATGATAACATTCTCCGGGATAATAAAGGTTTTCACATTGGTGCACCCAAGCGCACCGGTGACGGTCACCGTGTAAGTACCGGAAACAACATTTGTAAGGTCTTCAGTGGTGTTCCCATTCGACCAATTGTAGGTAAATGGCGCTTGGCCGCTCGCGACTGTAATATTGACCGTACCACTTGTTTGCCCACAGAAAGCTGGTGTAACCAACTCCGTAATGGCCGGAGCTTGTGTGTTGTTGGTAATATTGTACACAGAAGTGCTGGTGCAAGTACCGCCAGCACTAACGGTAACTTGGTACTGCCCAGGTGCCAGGTTAGCCAAATCCTCTGTTGTGGCCATATTTGACCATAAGTAGGTATAGCTAAGGCCAAATCCTGGGTCTGTCGGATTCATGGTAACATTGACAGCGCCATTGTTTGCCACACAGGACGTATTAGGTACCGGTGTGCCCGCAATGGCAAAAGAAACGCTATTGTCGGGTATTACGGCAGTGGCAATAGCTGTACAATTATTGGCCCCAGTGATGGTCACGGAATAGGTGCCATTCATCAGGTTGGCCAAATCCTCTGTTGTGGCCATATTTGACCATGCATATACGTATGGTGTAGTTCCGCCAGTCACTGTCAGGTCAATGATGCCGTCTACCAAGTCGCACAATTCAGCTACAATAGATTGCGAAGGAGAAGGAAACGTCCTGTTATCTTGAACAATAAAGGATATGGAGGCCGTACAGGTACCTGTTTCCGTTACTTCTACCGTAAAAATACCATTTGACAAACCGAATACATCCTGGGTTGTCGCGCCGTTCGACCACAAATAGGTGAATGATCCTGCTGGAGTCACCGTCAGGTCAATCGCGCCATTGTTGATAGTACAGTTTGTCAACGGAACCGTCGTGCCAGCCAAACTGAAGGTGGATGCGTCATTTGGTACAAAAAGAATGGTATCGGCGGTACATCCATTCGCACCAGTAACGGTAACATTGTAGGTTCCCGGCACCAAGCCTGTAATATCCTGGGTTGTGGCCATATTTGACCAACTGTAGGTATAAGGCGTAATGGCCCCTGTAACATCAATGTCAATGGCACCATTCGGGTTGGTACAGATGGAAGCCGTAATAGCTGGAGCAATAACCGGGTTAGAAGTATTGTTCTGAACGATAAATGTTGCCGTAGAGGAGCAGCTGGTTCCAGCCGTCACGGTAACGGTATACGTACCTGCTGGCACGTTCGTCAAATCCTCTGTAACAGCGCTATTTGACCAGCTGTACACATAGTTTCCAGCAGGGGCAACAGCGATATTGACCGCGCCATTGGGGCCGGCGCAAGACGTGTTTTGCGTTAGAGCGCCAGTGATATTGAGCACGACGTTGTTGTTCGTGACGATCACCGATGTAGTTGCCGTACAAGCAAAGAAGTCCGTAACGGTAACAGTATAGGTGCCTGGAAGCACATTTGCCAGGTCTTCCATCGTGAAGGCGTTCGACCACAAATAAGTGTAGGGAGAGGATGCACCACTGGCTGAAAGGTTGGCACCACCATTGGGCAGGCCACAAATAGCGGGCAAACTGGCCACAGACAAATTGGGCGAAATAGCAGCATTGAGGACTTCGTACGTTTCGGTAGCCGTGCAAGTACCCAGTTTCACCGTAACAGTGTAAAGTCCAGGGGCAAGGCCATTGATATTCTGGGTCGTTCTGCCATTAGACCACATGTAGGTGTAGGTGTAAATATCGGGATCAACCAATAGATCAATGAAGCCATTGAGCGGCGGAATGCAGGAAAGATTGTCGTAAATAACACCATTCAAGGATATGGGAACATCATTATTGGGTACAAAAACGGTTGTCTCCGCAGTACATCCACGTGCCGTTGTAACCGTTACGGTATAGGTGCCTTGCGGCAGGTTCGACAGGTCTTGAGCCGTTGGGCCAGAAGACCACTTGTAAGTGTAAGGCGTTATACCGCCATCAACGGTGAGGTCAATACTGCCATTTGAAATACCGCAATAGCCGGGTGTTACATCCGTGATGAGGTTCGGATATTCCAGGTTTTCATACACGTCGAATGTTGCCGTTTCCGTACAGGTACCGCCCATGCTTACGGTAACAGAATAAGAACCAACAGCAAGGTTGTTTCGGACGAGCCCTGAGCTTCCGTTGTCCCAGGTGACCGTGGCATTTGCCGGAGTCACTTGCAGCATAATGGAACCATTATTTGTTACACAAGAAGTTACATCATTCACATTGCCGTTAATATTTACCGGAATCTGGACATCGTTAAGCACGACACCATTATCCGAGGTGCAACCATTGCCACCCGTTACGGTAACGAGATAAATATCTGCGGGCAAATTATTCAGGTCTTGGCTTGTAACGCCATTCGACCAAACGTAGGTATAAGGTGTCACCCCTCCACTTACAGTCAGGTTGATGCTGCCGTTGCTCAAACCACATGTTGGATCGACAGAGCTAAAGGAAAGGTTGGGCAAATTCGGCAGGTCTTGAATGGTATACGTCACTATTTCCACGCAAGTTCCTCCTGCACTTATTGTCACGGTATAGTCGCCGGGGCCCTGGTTGAATATATCCTGCGTAGTGGCACCATTTGACCAGGTGTACGTATAGTTAGCTGGCGGTGTGACGGTCACATTGATGCTACCGTTGCCACTGAGGCAAGTTGTATTGTTGACAACCACCGCACTAACATTAATGGGCGGGTTGAAATTGGGAATATCGATAGTCCTAACCGTAGAACAGCCATTGGCACCAGTGACCGTAACTTCATAAGAGCCAGCCAACAGTCCTGTTTGGTTCTGCGTTGTTGCGCCATTCGACCACATAAAGGTATACGGTGGAACACTGCCAGAGACCGTTATGGAAGCACTGCCATTGGGCAGATCACATGTCGTTTGAACAAAACTGGTCACGACATTTGGAACGTTGGCATTTTCAGGAACAAAGAATGACGCTACTTGGGAGCAACTGCCTTGGCCTGTTACGGTAACGGTATAGTCGCCTGGCGCTAATCCTGAAATATCTTGGGTCGTCTCGTTGTTCGACCACAAGTAAGTGTAGGTACCAGGGGGTGTCACTGTAACATTGATGGAGCCATTAAACATGCCATTACAAACTGTATTGGCAACGATCGTAGCCGTCACATTTATAGGTGGATTGTTGTTCGGGACGGTGATGTCCAATACACGCGTACAGCCATTTGCTCCTGTTACAGTAATGGAATAATCACCCGCCAGGATCATGGTCAAGTCTTCGGCGATTGAACCATTAGACCACACATAGGTATAAGGAGCCACGCCGCCGTTAACAGAGACATTGATGGAGCCGTTCGGCAAATCGCAGGTAGATTGAATGGTCGTTGCCGTTACATTGGGCAAATTTGGGTTGTCTGGCACCGTAAAGCTGCCCGTTGTAGAGCAAGCGCCTTGTCCTGTAACCGTGACATCATAGATGCCTGGTAACAAGTTGGTAATATCCTCTGTTGTTGCGCCGTTAGACCAGTTATAGGTATAGGAACCAGGAGGCGTAACCGTGATATTGATGCTACCATTTCCATTGCCGTTACAAGTAGTACTAGCAACGATGGTATTGGTGATGTTGATCGGAGGATTGTTGTTAATTACGGTTCCACTGGCTACAACCGTACATCCGTTGGCACCAGTAACTGTAACCATATAGCTTCCTGCAGGCAACATGCTCAGATCCTCCGTCGTTGCGCCATTCGACCATTCAAAAGTATAGGGAGGTACGCCACCATTAACGGTAAGATTTACGCTTCCGTTCGATAATTCGCAGGTAGATTGAACCGTACTGATTGAAGCGGTCGGGTTGTTAGGGTTGTTAGGAACGGTAAATGTTCCAGAAGCGGTACAACTTCCCTGACCTGTAACTATGACATCATAGGTCCCCGGCAACAAGTTGCTAATATCCTCTGTTGTAGCGCCGTTCGACCAGTTGAAGGTGTAAGATCCTGTAGGAGTAACCGTGATATTGACGCTACCATTGCCGTTGCCATTACAAGTAGTGCTGGCCACGATAACACTGGCGATGTTGATCGGAGGATTGTTATTGTTTACGGTTGGATTTGCTACTGCCGTACAGCCATTGGCCCCGGTGACGGTCACAGAATACCCACCTGCCAGAATGTTGCTCAAGTCTTCGGTAGTTGCACCATTCGACCATTCAAAAGTATAAGGAGTTACACCTCCCGTAACGGTTAGGTTAATACTGCCATTCGTTTGGTCGCAAGTAGATTGGACGGTTGTAAAGGTTGCGTTTGGATTGTTTGGATTGTCTGCAATAGTGTAGTTTCCAACAGCCGTACAGTTAACGCCGGTGGTTACAGTAACCGAATAAGAGCCCGGAGGTTGGTTGCTCAAATCTTGTGTTGTTTCTCCATTAGACCAAATATAGGTGTAAGTGCCACTTGGAGACACACTTAAGTTGATGCTGCCATTATTGTTGCTGTTGCAGACGGTATTTGGCATTGTTGTAGCCGAAAGTACAATATTGATGGGATTGTCCGCAACTGTCACCGAATGTACACCCGTACATCCGTTCACGTCAGTAACCGTAACAGTATAAGATCCTGGAGGTATCATCGACAAATCTTCGGTTGTTTCCCCGCCCGACCATAGGAAAGTATAGGGAGGCGTTCCGCCGCCGCCAACTGTTAAGTTTATGGAACCATTACTTTGACCACAAATTGCAGCCACATTTGTGGAAGTAAGGGTAATATTTGGATTGTTATTGGCAACTGTTGCAGTGTGCGTTACCGTGCAGCCATTATTATCTGTGACGGTAACAATATAGGTGCCTGCAGGAACATTGGCTAAGTCCTGAGTAATGGCGCCATTTGACCAGTTGTATGCATACGGCGAGGTACCGCCACCAACTGTCAGGTCAACTGAACCATTGCTATTGGTACAAACTGCCGCCACAGTGGTAGCACTATGCGTTAACGTTACGGTGGTAATAACTGCAGAGCCAGAAACTGTTCCAGGACAAGAAGGTGGATCAGCCATTACCAGGCCACCTATTGTCCAGGTGCCTGGCTGATTCACCGTTAAAGTATAGGGATTGTCGGAAGTGGTTATCGGGGTCTGAGCGCTTCCATTTCTAATTGGCGTAAAGGTCCAGGGGCCCACTCCAGTAAAGGTGATCGTTAGGTTTACAGTACCATTACTACCTGCACACAGCACTCCACTGCCAGAAATTACAGCTGTGGGCCTGGGCCGTATGGTGATGGTTTTGCAAACGGTGTCGGTACCCGCTGGATAGCAATTATTGCCTGCCCCAACACAAAGTTCTGCGGTGCCAGAAAAGTTGGATGCCCATGCAACACTGATGTTTCGGGAGGGACTTCCAGTTATTGTGCCAGCGCTGGGAGGCGTCAGTGTCCAGGGATAGGTGGTTGCTCCAGCAACAGCGGGCACAGAATAGGGAAAGGTGGAGCCGGCGCAAACGAGTGGATTACCCGTTATCGGGCCTGGCGGAGGCGGGTCTGGGCAAATAGTAGAACCGCTTGTAACCGAAATTGAGTAGTCGCAAATTGAGCCTCCACAGCCATCTAAAACGAACCAATACGTTTGACCTACAACAAAATTATTGGCAGTAAGTGTGAATGGGTTTTGAGTGCAAGGGCATTGTAGGTCCATATCATTCTGAGATGAAGGAGGGCATCCGGCATATATTCCACCTTGAAGGCCAATATTACCACCATTGGGAATACAGTTTGACGGTGTAACAACAATGGTAATAGAGGTCGAGCCCGCACAAAAAGCAAACCATTCGTCATTATTTAGTACCCAACTACCGCTACACCCGGGAAAGTTTTGCTGCTGATTGTTGTTGTTGATGGTATTGCAATAACCGTTCAGGTTGGCGCAAAGCACTGGTGCATCGGAACAGGTGTTACCTGAATCTGGAAATCCTGGTGGTGGACATTGCCCGAAGACAATTTGACAGGAACAGAACAGGGTGACAATTGAAATGTAAAGATTTCTCATGCAGTTAATTCTAAAAGTACAACACAATAAAAGTAGGTGGCAAAAAAAGTTGGTTCAATTCGGGTCAAAAGTATCCAATCTAAAAATCTGGTTTTATCACAATTGAGGAAAAAAAAAGTCCTGAATAATCAAAAGTCCAAAATAACCATCCGCCAGGCTTCTTCCGTCAAGTCTTCTTGGTAATCATAAAAGGGCTTAAACCCCACTTTTTCGTGGGCCCGCAGAGAGCGTGTATTGCTCAATGCGACTTCTGTCAGGGTAAAATCAAATTCCTCCTTACATGTTTCCCGCATTTTCAAAAACATGCCTTCAAAAATTCCTTTCCCGCGAAAGCCTTCTCGCACGCATACTTGGCCCATTACAAACCATCGGGATTGATGCCCTATCGGCACTCCGTTCCGTTCTAAGGTTTCCAGCAAATTAAACATCGGTTCAAGGATTGGCACTTCCGGTGCAAAAGAAGGCGGCATGATTAAGGCATAACCCAGCACCAAATCTCCATCTTTTGCAATTATTGAAGGTGTATGTTGGTTCATGCGCCACAATACGTCTGGATCATGCTGAACAGTTACAAAACCATCGGCCTTTGCTACTTCCGGAGAAAGTGCCAAAGCAAGATTATTTGATTGTAAATCAAGTATTTGGGAAACTTCCGATTGGGAGCTTACGGTTGTAAAAACAACATTCATACCCTGCAAACATACAAAAATTACATTTCATGGTACAATGAATTCAACAAATGTGGTTGCGTGACAAGCCAATAGAATGGTGTTTTGTCAAGAACGTGACACAAACGACCAACAAATCGCTGCTTTTGAAAAATTTTCTGTGCATTTTTTCAAACAATGATTTCGACTTTTGAGATTCTACCTACTTTCGGCACTTCAAAAAAACCATCAGTACATCAGCTAGTCACAAATCACCTAACCATGACGCTTGGCATATTAAAAGAAACAGACGGCGAACAACGTGTTGCCGTAACTCCAGATTCTGTTGCGGCACTATTCAAACTCGGCATCGAAAAGATCATTGTTGAAAAAGACGCTGGCGCAACTGCGTTTTTCAATGACGCGAGCTATGAAGCACAAGGCGCCGCCATTGCAGATCATTCTGCAGTGCTAAAACAGGCTCAGATCCTGGTAAAAATCAATCCGCTTTCAGCTGGCTCCCTTGGACAACTCGCTTCCGGACAAATTATCATTGGACAAATGAACCCACTTTCTCAGCGAGAAGTGGTCGATGCTTTGCTCAAAGCCAAAGTAACGGCGTTCAGCCTAGACATGGCACCCCGTACAACCCGAGCCCAGGCGGTCGACGTGTTGTCTTCCATGGCCACCGTGGCTGGTTACAAAGCAGTGCTCAGCGCAGCTACGCACCTGCCAACATTTTTTCCGATGTTCATGACTGCCGCTGGCACCATTAAGCCAGCAAAAGTGCTGATCCTAGGTGCAGGCGTAGCAGGCCTGCAAGCAATCGCCACCGCTAAACGTTTGGGTGCTGTGGTTGAAGCCTTCGACGTGCGTGCAGCCGCCAAAGAAGAGGTGATGAGCCTCGGTGCTAAATTTGTTGAAGTGGCAGGCGCTACCGACGACAAAGCGGCAGGCGGATACGCGGTGGAGCAAAGTGATGAATTCAAACAACGACAAGCACAACTTATTCACGATCATGCAGTTGCAGCAGATGTCGTGATTTGTACCGCGCAGATTCCTGGCCGAAAAGCGCCTTTATTGCTGCGCAAGGAAACCGTAGAAGCCATGAAAAATGGCGCGGTTGTCGTAGACCTCGCCGCTTCTAGTGGCGGCAACTGCGCACTTACGGAGGATGGCAAAACCATTCGAAGCAGCAATGGTGTCTGTATTATTGGCGATTCAAATCTGGCTGGCACCGCACCCAAAGACGCCAGCGTGATGTTTGGCAAAAACGTGGTCAATTTCATGAAATTGATCTTTGAAAAAGGCAATTTGAACCTGAATTTTGAAGACGATATCGTCGCAGGCACTTGCATTGCGCACGATGGCGCGGTCGTGAGCGAGCGCATGAAATCGGTCATGGCAGCCCAATAAGAAGCACCATATTGGTTTCAGGTACTGTCCATATAAGTTGCAATTCATTATGGCCGACTATGTAGAGCACCTGAAGCACCATTTAATTCAAATCATTCCAAACTCCGGGCTAAAAAGCAGCTTTAGCATGAGCCCTTATGTTTGATTCAACATTTAAAAAGTCCTTTTCATGACCAATTTTTTCATTGAAAATCAGGATACCATTTACATTGTTATCCTTTCGATTTTGCTCGGGATAGAGGTAATTTCCAACGTGCCTGCCATCCTGCACACCCCGCTGATGTCGGGAGCGAATGCCATTCACGGAGTCGTAATCATCGGTGCCATCATCGTGATGGGCCATGCACACAACGACGATTACCTGGCCCTTTCTCTGGGCTTTTTGGCAGTTCTCATGGGCACCTTAAACGTAGTTGGCGGCTTTGTGGTCACCAACCGGATGCTCGAAATGTTTAAGAAAAAGAAATAGCAGCTACAACCAGATCCATTATGTCGAATTTTTTACTCCAGCTCTCATACTTAATAGGCTCTATCACCTTTATCGTAGGTCTAAAGCAACTCAGCAGCCCTGATTCGGCCCGAAAAGGCAATTTGTTGGCCGCTGCGGGCATGTTACTTGCCATCCTTGCCACAATCCTTTTCCACGAACACGACGGACAACGCATTGGCAATATCCCCTGGATTCTGGCCGCTATGGCGCTTGGAACCGTTATTGGCTGGATGATGGCGATGAAGGTTAAAATGACTGCCATGCCACAGATGGTGTCCTTTTTCAACGGTATGGGCGGTGCTTGTGCCGCTATTATTTCCATTGTTGAGTTCCACAGTCACCCGGAAGGCTCTTCTGGTTATCTTCTGGTCGTGTTCCTTGGCCTTGTTATTGGTGTAGTTTCTTTTTCTGGTAGCATCATTGCCTATGGCAAGCTTGATGAAAAGATCAAAGACTTCTCCTCCAAAGCACTGACCTATTTCAACCTCCTCCTCCTGGTGCTGATTTTTGTGGTAATCGGAGTCGCAATTGCATCTCCTGATGTCTTTGGCGGTTCTGTGATTTGGGTTTTGTTTACCCTTTCAGCCTTATACGGCGTGCTATTCGTCATGCCGATTGGAGGCGCGGATATGCCCGTTGTAATTTCACTGCTGAACTCGTTTACGGGTATGGCTGCCGCTTTTGGCGGCTTTTTGTACAACAACCCTGTCATGCTTACGGGCGGTATTTTGGTCGGTTCTGCTGGTACCATTCTCACCGTATTAATGTGTACTGCCATGAATCGCTCTTTGCTTAATGTCATCATCGGCTCCTTTGGCGGCGGTGGTGGAGCGGCACGAGAAGGCGGTGGTGGCGACCAGGTGGCGAAGGAAATTAGCGTGACCGATACGGCCATTCTTTGTGCCTACGCGAATAAGGTTGTCATTGTACCCGGCTACGGCCTTGCAGTGGCACAAGCACAGCATATTTGTCACGAATTGGAGAAAAAGCTGGAAGAAAAGGGCGTTGAAGTCACATTTGCGATACACCCGGTGGCAGGTCGTATGCCCGGCCACATGAACGTTTTGTTGGCGGAAGCAGATGTGCCGTATCCCAAAATGGTGGAAATGGAAGATGCCAATCCCAACATGAATTCAACGGACGTTGTTATCGTGGTGGGCGCGAACGACGTGGTAAACCCCGCTGCAGAAAACGATCCCGGCAGCCCCATTTATGGAATGCCGGTACTGAAAGTTTGGGATGCTAAAAACGTCATCGTGATGAAACGCAGCATGCGCGCCGGGTATGCCGGTATTGAAAACGAACTTTTCTTCCACCCCAAAACCAAGATGTTGTTTGGCGATGCGAAAGATATGCTGGGCAAATTGGTTTCGGAGATGAAAGAATTGTAGATATGTAAAACCAAGTACCTGTATATATTCCTCGCTTTTGCGGGTGTAATTGTTGAATTATATCGAATATCAAGCAGTCGTGTCTTTCCGAGCGCAGCGAGGAGCCTGATAATTATCGCAACCCAGGTTCCTCGCTTCGCTCGGAATGACACGACTGCTTAGTTTTTGATATGTAAATATAAAAAGAACTTGCGTAGGCCACTAAATCCTCCTTTGCATCGTTTGAACATCATTTGAAATACAAACACTTGTTTTTACCTAAAAATCGTACTTTTGCGCCCTATGAGAAAAACGACCGGCTGGCTGCTCTTTTCCCTTGCACTGTTTTTGGCTCCTTCTTGCAAGAGCTCTTTCGAAAAAACCCGCACGAGCGGCAATGCGGAATTGATTCTTTCAAAAGCTTTTGAGCATTACGAAAAAGAGAACTATCAACGCGCTCTTACCCTTTTCGACCTGGTACTCAATACATTACGTGGTGACGCCCGTGCTGAAAAAGCATATTACCAATACGCATACTGCCACTACAACACCAAGCAATATTTGCTTGCAGCATACTATTTCAAAACTTTTTCCAACACTTTTACAAATTCGGAGTTTAGAGAGGAAGCAGCTTACATGTCGGCCTTTGCCAACTATCAAATGTCGCCTGCTTTCCGCCTCGATCAAGGGAATACAGCAACAGCTATTGATGAATTTCAACTTTTTGTCAACCTGTTTCCAAAATCTCCACGCGTAGAGGAATGCAATAAACTGATTGATGAACTGCGGCGAAAACAAGAACAAAAAGCTTTTGGAGAAGGGCGGTTGTATTATGACCTGCGGCAATATCAGTCTTCGGTCATATCTTTTGACAACCTCCTGAGAGACTATCCGGAAAGCCCCGATGTAGAACGCGTCCGTTTCCTTATTGCCAAGTCAAGCTATTTGTTGAGCGAAAATTCAGTGATTGAAAAGAAGACAGATCGATATGCTCAAACAGTAGTACGTTGTGATGATTTCATTGAAAAATATCCAGATAGCAGGTATGCTGAGGAAATCAACGACATCAAAAAAGAGAGCGAAAAGGCTAGAACATTTGTAAGAAAACGCCTCAAATCATAAACCACAACTCAAACAAAAATTCAATATCATAACAATATGAGCGATATCAAAACAAAAGCCCAGGGCCTCGACGCAAATATCCAACCCCGCGACGTGTTGGAGTTGGTGGCAAAAACTGGCAACATCTACGAGAGCCTTGTCATTGTCAGCAAGCGCGCACGGCAGATTTCTAGTGATTTGAAATGGGAAATCCAGCGCAAACTCGAAGAATTTGCGGTGAATACAGATACCATCGAAGAGGTGCAAGAGAACAAAGAACAAATTGAAATCTCCAAATTCTACGAGCGTCTTCCCAATACTGCCATCATCGCAGCCAATGAATTCCTGAACGATGAAATTCAGTGGCGTTTCGTTGAAGACAATAAGGAGCAACAATAAAGGTTTCAGGTTTCAAGGTTTCAAGGTTTCAGGTTTACGCGGTTTGTTGTTAATTTTGAAATAGTATTCAATCATACGAACCATTCGCGTAAACCTGAAACCTTGAAACCTGAAACCTGAAACCCTTCATGCAATGAAGGTTATTCTTGGTGTTTCCGGCTCCATCGCAGCGTATAAAGCTGCGCATCTTACCCGCCTATTGATAAAAAAAGGTGCGGAAGTACAAGTATTGATGACCGCTTCTGCCGCTGATTTTATTACCCCGCTCACCCTTTCCACCCTTTCCAAACGCAGTGTTTTGGCTGATGTCCACTCCGATTCGGGCTGGAACAATCATGTCGAATTGGGCCTTTGGGCTGATGCCTTGTTGATAGCGCCTGCTACAGCCAACACCTTGGCTAAGCTTGCCAATGGCCTGTGCGACAATATCTTAAGCGCTGTTTACCTTTCAGCACGCTGCCCTATTTTTGTTGCCCCCGCTATGGATGTCGACATGTGGAAGCATCCCGCCACCCAGGCAAATGTGGCCAGGCTTCGCGACCACGGTGTACATATAATCCCTGTTGAGCACGGGGAATTGGCCAGCGGACTTGTTGGTGATGGACGCATGGCGGAGCCGGAAAACATCCTGGCGTATTTGGAACAACATCTTTCTACGGCTGTCAGCGGCGTATTTCAAGGAAAGAAATCGCTTGTTACCGCCGGCCCTACATTTGAACCGTTGGATCCTGTCCGATTCTTGGGCAATCATTCCACTGGAAAAATGGGTATTGCCATCGCAGAAGCATTATACCATAAAGGGTCTGAGGTAACCTTAGTATTGGGCCCAACAGATATAAGGCCCGAAAGCAGCGGCATCAAGGTTGTTTCCGTCAATACAGCCCAGGAGATGTTCGATGCCTGCATGGCTG
>JBBRWA010000084.1:0-19578 GCA_038246345.1 Chitinophagales bacterium | reverse complement strand
TGGCGTAGGCGGGTCACTATGCTTTTGAACCAATCCGTTCCCCCCGTCCGCAGGACGGTGGCGTAGGCGGGTCACTATGCTTTTGAACCAATCCGTTCCCCCCGTCCGCAGGACGGTGGCGTAGGCGGGTTGCTATGCTTTTGAACCAATCCGTTCCCCCGTCCGCCGGACGGTGGCGTAGGCGAGTCACTATGCTTTTGAACCAATCCCCTCACCAAAGGTAAAAAAGATGTCCAAATTTCAATCCAAACCACATCAAAAGCTAATTTGAGTTTCTACTCAACATTCACTTCCTCCCAACTCCCCCCAACAAATGCTTCTTCGCAAAAGCCCTCCCAGACCCAGACTTCAAATACTGCTCAAAATCAAAAGCAACACTGCGATCAGGGAATGCACAACACCAAAGCAATTGTACCGGAAGTCTTTCTTTAGTAATGTCCACCCAGCCTTTTTTGTGTCGGTTGATGCGCTCTTTCAAGTTGCTGGTGCAACCAGTGTAGGAGCCTCCATCTTTGCACAAAAGAATGTAAACGTAGAAAAAGCGGGCGTTTAGGGGTTCTTGGGTTTGGTCTTCAGGGTCTTGGAGATAGTTTTCAGGCATGTTTTCATGGTTGGTTTTTATTGCCATATTTCAGCGTTGGGGAGCTGTAATAGGGCTCGGTATTTGGTTTGGTGGTTTGGGTAATATTTAGGTTTGTTACTTGAACGACTCTGCTTCGTCCATTTGGGACGAGCAGAGTCGTTTGTTAGCCTACCTTTTTCTCCGAAAACGAAATGACAGGTTGGCTTGGTGACCCGCCTACGCCACCGTCCTGGCGGACGGGGGGCTTCGGCGGGTAAAGCGGAGAGACGGGGATTCGAACCCCGGATACACTTTTGGCGTATACACACTTTCCAGGCGTGCTCCTTAAACCACTCGGACATCTCTCCTTTCTGAATGGGTCGCAAAGGTAATTCCATTCTCCCAATTTTCAACAGGGTTTTTTAAAGTTCTCGTTCATAACTTTGCGGTCCATGGCAAATTCCATTTTTGACCACCGGCGCATGCGCCAAGCCATTGCCTTGCTGTTGTTGTCGGGTAGCTTTTTTTGTGTGTTCCCTGCCGACAATCCGCTCAGCGTGTATTGGGCCAGCCGTGCTGTTTTTGTATGCCTGGGCTACCTCGGGCTTGGACTGGTGTTTTTCTTAACCAACCGCAAGCGCCTGATGTTTGTCAGCATGGGCTGCTGTGCTGCCATGTGTTTGTATTTTTTGGAAATCGCGCCGCATCAGTTGCAACAAGGCAAACAAGAAAAGGTGAAAACTGCCTTGGATAGTCTGCAAGACCTAAATCGACCCGAACTATGAGTGTCCGCAAAAGCATACACAGTATCCAATTTGCATGGCAAGGAATCAAGGATCTGTTCAAAACGCAGCCCAACGCAAGATTCCACCTGCTGGCCAGCATTGCTGTCACCGCAGCAGGGTTTTATTTCCAGCTATCAAAAATGGAATGGATTGCCGTAGTACTCTGTATGGCTTTTGTCATCAGCCTGGAAGCCATCAATACGGCTTTGGAATACCTCACAGACCTTGTTTCGCCGGAACACCACCCCTTGGCTGGAAAGGCAAAGGATGTGGCCGCAGCGGCTGTTCTAATCGCTGCCATTGGTGCCGCTGTCGTCGGGATAATCATCTTCGGCCCAAAAGTGTTCTAAAAAAATGGGTTTCATCGTTGCTTGTCCGCAAAACCAAGCGAATGCACAACCATGAAACCCATAAAATGTATAATGGACAAAATCTATAATGTCGCCGCTACGCGGTTTCTACCATAAACCATCCCAATCAATTTCCTGCTACTAGAATGTCGCCGCGCTGCGGCTTGTGGGATTCTGCTAGAGTCCAGGAATCCAACTGCTTAGTTTCCGCTTCACAATACCTAGGGAACGAAGAACCTGAAACCTGAAACCTCTTCTTCATTTCCATTCACAATACCAAGGGAACGCACAACCTGAAACCTGAAACCATGAAACCTGAAACCTCCGAAGGCTTTAGGCTTCGAGTGCAGCTGCCCCACTCACAATCTCACCCAACTCCGTAGTAATGGCCTCCTGACGCGCCTTATTGTAGCCGATTTTCAATGCTTTGAGCAGTTCCTCCGCATTATCCGTCGCCTTGTCCATCGAGGTCATACGGGCACCATGCTCGGAAGCCTGGGTGTCGAGCAGACATTTGTGGAAAGACAACTGAAGGATGCTCGGCACCAAATCTTCCAGCAATTGCTGTTGGTCGGGCTCGAAAATATAGTCGGCTTTTTTCTGCTTCTCACCTGCGGCAACTTCCATTTTAGGTACTGGAAGCCATTGCTCTGCGGTAGGGATGGTGGTGGCGGCGTTTTTGAAACGACCGTACACCAGTTCAACGGCATCGTATTTTCCACTGGAAAACTCCGCCATTAATTTTGCGGAAACCAGGCTTACATTCTCATAGGCTGGGTTGTCATACACCGGAATATAATCGGTAATGAATTCCACATCCCGGTAGCGACGACGGAACCACGCAAAGCCTTTTTTGCCGATAAACAAGATCGTCAACTTACCGTCGCGATGTTGTTGGCTGTATTTATGGTCAATTAATGCCGCAGCTTCCTTGCAAATATTGGTGTTAAAGGCACCGCAAAGACCACGATTGGAGGTCATGACAACAATCAGGGTTTGTTTTACCTCCCTTGCTTTGCCAAAACTTGTTGTCGCGCCACCATCCAGGTTGGAAAGTATATTGGATAGCATTCGATTCAAGCGGTTGGCATAAGGGCGCACCTGCACAATGGCATTTTGCGCCTTCCGCAACTTAGCAGCCGATACCATTTTCATGGCTTTCGTTATCTGTTGCGTATTTTTTACCGACTTGATCCGATCGCGTACTTCTTTTAAACCGCCAGCCATATTTCTGAGTGATGAGTGATGAGTTATGAGTTATAAGAGATGAGTGATGAGTGATGAGTTATGAGTTATGAGTTATGAGTTATGAACATTTGAAACAGTCTCAATTTTTTAACCGCTCCTTTGGCCTGGGTGCTGAAAAACTAAAATCAAACCAAAACCCAAATGTTGTGCAAACTCATAACTCATAACTCATCACTCATAACTCATCACTCATCACTCATCTCTTATTTCTTGTATTGTCCTGCCAAATCAGCCGCCAAAGCTTTCAGCTTAGATAGGCTGCCTTCGTCGAGTTTTCCTAAACGGAGCTCTTCGAGGACATCCGGTAGTTTGGCTTCCATGCGGTCGAGGAACAGTTCCTCGAATTCGCGCACGTGTTCGAGTGGTACGTCGCGCAGCAGGTTGTTGGTGCCCAGGTAGATGATGGCAACTTGCTTTTCAACGGATACCGGGCTGTATTGTGGCTGCTTCAGGATTTCCACGTTGCGGGCACCTTTGGCCAATACGGCCTGGGTAGCGGCGTCGAGGTCAGAACCGAATTTGGAGAATGCCTCCAATTCGCGGTATTGCGCCTGGTCGAGTTTGAGCGTACCAGCAATCTTTTTCATGGATTTGATCTGCGCGTTACCACCCACACGGCTTACCGATATACCAACGTTGATCGCTGGACGAACACCTGCGTTGAAGAGGTTGGATTCGAGGAATATCTGGCCGTCGGTGATCGAAATCACGTTGGTTGGGATATAGGCAGATACGTCGCCCGCTTGTGTTTCGATGATCGGCAGTGCCGTCAATGAACCGCCTCCTTTGATGAGACCCGCTTTCACGAGGCTTTCTGGCAGGTTGTTCATGGCTTGTGCGATTTCATCGTTGGCGTTGATTTTAGCGGCACGCTCGAGCAAACGGCTGTGCAGGTAAAATACGTCGCCAGGGTAAGCCTCACGGCCTGGAGGGCGACGGAGCAACAAGGATGCTTCGCGGTATGCTACGGCTTGCTTTGACAAGTCATCAAAAACAATAAGTGCAGGACGACCGGTGTCGCGGAAGAATTCGCCAATGGCAGCACCAGCAAATGGTGCGTAGAACTGCAATGGTGCGGGGTCAGCCGCAGAAGAAGCAACGATGACTGTGTAGGCCATGGCGCCGTATTCTTCGAGGGTACGGGCCACAGTAGCCACGGTAGAAGCCTTTTGGCCGCATGCCACGTAGATACAGTAAACCGGTTCGCCGCGGTCGTAGAATTCTTTTTGGTTGATGATGGTATCCACCGCGATGGCTGTTTTGCCGATCTGGCGGTCACCAATGATGAGCTCACGCTGGCCACGGCCAATCGGGATCATCGAGTCGATGGCTTTAATACCCGTTTGCAGGGGCTCGTTCACCGGCTGGCGATAGATAACGCCAGGGGCTTTGCGCTCCAATGCCATCTCGTAGGTAACACCCGTAATCGGGCCTTTACCGTCGATAGGCTGTCCCAGCGTGTTCACTACGCGACCCGCGAGGCCTTCACCTACCTCAATAGAGGCAATTTGGCCGGTGCGTTTAACGATAGAGCCTTCGCGGATGCCGTCGGAGGAACCCATGAGTACCGCACCAACATTGTCTTCTTCGAGGTTGAGTACAATGGCGCGGACGCCATTGGCAAATTCGATAAGTTCGCCTGATTGTGCGTTGTTCAGGCCGTAAATACGGGCGATTCCGTCGCCCACTTGTAGCACGGTGCCAACCTCATCGAGGTTTGTTTCTGCCCCGAAGCCAGCAAGTTGCTGTTTGAGAATCGCGGTGATTTCTTCCGGTCTAACGTCTGCCATTATATTTGAGTGATGAGTGATGAATTATGAGTTATTAAGCTTGAGTGATGGTTGTGAGTTATGGTACACGCCTAAGCGGCAATAACTTATAACTTATACCTCATAACTTTTAAAATGCTTTTACGTACAAGTTTTTCGAGAAGGCGCTTTTCAGCTCCTCCAGTTTATGTGCAATGGATGCGTCGTAGCGTTTGTTGTCGAATTCGAGCAGGAAGCCACCAATAAGTTTGGGGTCTACTTTGGTGACGACCTCCAGGTTTTCGTCGGTAACGCCGCTTTCCAGCAGTTTTTTCTTCAGTTGACTCAGCACGGCATCGCTCATTTCAGCTGCGGTGGTAACCGTAACGGAAGTGATTTTTTGCAGTATTTTGTGCTGGTCGGCAAATTCAGCCGTGATTTCAGGGATATATACTTCGCGGCCTTTATTAACCAATAGCTCAAGGTAAGCCATGGTCAGAGAATCGAACCGGCTTTTGAAAAGCGCATCCAGCACAGCGATTTTTTTATCACCGTAAATAATGGGGCTTTTCAGCATCAAAAAAAGTTCGCGGTGCTGCACGGCTGTTGCCAGGGACACCATATCGGCACTTACCTGGGTCAATTTCCCTTGCTCTTGTGCAAGTTCCATCAGCGATTTGGCGTAGCGGGTAGCGATTCTATGTACACTCATGTCGAATTCGATATATCAAAAAGGAAGGCTGGAATTTGGAATGAGCGGCCAATTATTCCGCACTTTTACCCGCCGAAGCCAAAGCGTAGGTGGGCCGAATTCCGCATTCCGCATTCAATTAAGGTTGATGTTGTCTGCGAGTGATTTTGCGTATGCTTCCTGTTCGGCTTTGTTGCCCAACTCTTTGCGCAGCAATTTCTCGGCAATTTCAACGGCCAATATGCCTGCCTGATTTTTCAGGGCAACCATTGCCGCGAGCTTTTGATTTTCAATATCTTGAATGGCGCTTTCTACTTTGCGTTTGTACTCGATATTGGCGCGGTCTTTTGCTTCAGCGATAATTTCCTCTTTGGCTTCTTTGGCTTCTTTGAGGATGGCAGAACGCTCTTCGCGGGCTTGTGCCAACAAGGTTTCGTTCTCTGCTTTCAAGTGCGACATCTCTTCGCGGGCGCGTTTAGCCTCGTCAAGTGAGCTTTGTATGTCCATTTCGCGCTTTTTCAGGCTTTCAGCAATAGGCTTGAAAGCAAAGCGGCTCATAATGAACCAAAACAAAAGGAATATGATCGACGTCCATAAAAGCAACCCTGGATCGGGTTTGATGACGGAGAAATCTGCGAGAAAAAGCATCTTTTTAAGTGATGAGTTATGAGTGATGAGAGATGAGTTTTGGATAACCGGGCCGTTGCGTCGCCAACCGCTTCGCGCGGGCCCGGTTGAGCGTTTCTAGCCTGCTGCCTTCACGAAGAAAGACAATACCATGGCAACCAATGCCGCACCCTCAACGAGGGCCGCGGTCAAAATCATGTTTGCACGGATATCACCTACTGCTTCTGGCTGACGGGCGATGCCTTCAACGGCTTTGCCACCAATCGTTCCTACACCGATACCGGCGCCGATAGCGGCCAAACCTGCTCCAATTGCTGCGTAACTCATGTTGTAATTAATTTGATAATGAAAAAATGATGTGGTAATTAGCTAATTTGATAATTAGCTAATTCGATAATGTGATAATTAAGGGTTTTTCAAGTTTGGGTTGTCAAGACAATTGTCGAGGCAGGTTTTAGGAGGTAAAATATGGTTCCGATTAAAAAGCTAATCGGGTAGTTCTTTTTTGTTGTTGAGATTATTGAGCTGATGATTTTTTGAATTTCTTCCAGCTTGGTCAATAATGGTTTGCAATCAATGATGGTGCGGCTCTTCAAGTGCCATGCCGAAGTATGTAGCTGACAACATCACAAAAATAAACGCCTGCAAAAAGGCTACCAGCAATTCCAACGCCATCATAAACAGTGTAAGGGGTGCAGCCGCCAAAAGGCCAATGACCGAGCCACCGGCATCGGTGCCCGCTTTGCCAAATATGAATATCAGGCCTACGAAGCACAAAACAACGATGTGGCCCGCGGTGATGTTTGCAAAAAGTCGGAGCAGCAGGGTAAAGGGCTTGAGGAACAAGCCGAGGATCTCCACCGGTGTCAGGATAACTTTAATCCATGCTGGAACACCCGGCATCCAAAGTATATGCTCCCAAAAATGCCTGTTGGAACTTGCCAACATCAGGATGAACGTAAGCATGGCCAATACAATGGTAACGGAAATATTGCCCGTCACGTTGGCACTGCCTGGGAAAAAAGGAATCTGACCGATGAGGTTGAGGCCAAGGATGAAAAAGAATGTCGTCAACAGGAACGGCATGTACTTTTCATATTTTGGGCCGATGGCTGGTCTCGCGACATCGTCGCGAATGAAAGTGTAAAAAGGCTCCAGGAAGTTCTGTAATCCTCTTGGCGCCTGTCCTTCCCGTTTTTTTCCGGCTACTGCTGCTGCGCGGAATGCGAAGAAGAGCAGGAAGCAAGTGAGCAACATCGTGAACACGTTGCGGGTAATAGAGTAATCGTAGAAGGAGGTGACACCGCCACCCATCAGACCGCCGTCGAGGGTCGATTTGTTGTCAAGCTCTTGGCATTTGCCATTAATAGTGGCGTAGTAAACGGTTTTTGTTTTGCCGTCTGCTGTTACTTCTTTATGGGTGTAACCCTCAATGTTGTGCTCGCCAGTTGCCAGGGCTTCCTCTTTCAGGCGCATGATGGCACCATGAACCAATACGTATCCGTCTTTAGAAATTTCGCCGCTACCGTGGTGGTGCAGGTGAAAAGCCGAAGAACTGGTGATCGTCCAGCCATGGCCGGGCGCGTAAAGGAAGCAGGGTAGGGGGAGGTACAGGTCGCCAAAAATATGGATGGCGTTGGCATCTGCGATGTGGTGCACGGCAACATCGCCGGCATTGTATTCGCCTTCAACAGTAGCGTCTATGTCGTGGCCGCATTCGCTATGCGCTTCGGTGGCGTGTGTATCGTGCTGGTTATCAGCCGATTGCCCGTGCTGCTCGGTAGCTTCTTGCGGATGCTGGTGGTCTTCGTGTTGCGCAAAAGCTACAAAGCTCAATGCACTGAATATCAAAGCAATCCCGTATTTACGCATAAATGTCATGTCCACTGTTGAAAAGGCATTTTTCAAATCGGGTGCAAAGGTACAATGCTGTTTTCGTTTAAAAAAACCAAGAAAATTATTTTTCCGAAAAAAATAGGGTGGGAGGGGTTCGGGGGAGGTCGATTCGGAATTTAATTTGGAGTTCGGCTGAATTTAGGCACTGGGGGCTCGTGGTGTAAGTAAAAAAAATCCGCCGCGACAGGATATTGTTCCTGATCGCGACGGATTTTGAAATGGAGGTAAGTGGAGCGCTGCACAAAAGTGCTGGAGCGTTGAAAGGATTCGCTGTGTTACTTTCCCCTCGGCAGGTTTGGGTTTCCGCTTGACAAGCTTGAGCCTTTGTTGTTTCAGCATCTCTATTTTGCCTAAAAAAATAGCGCCCGCCACTTACCTTCACACAAGTTCCCGCAATACAGACGCGGAAGGAATTAAAGAGTGGTTTTCTTCACTCAACCCATGCACACACAAGAAAAGCGCGACAAGTTGCCTCGTCGCGCTTTAACAAAACCACTACAGCTCAAAAGTTATGCTCTTTAATTGGGGCTCATTTATGGGTGTCGGCCAAAATATTATTGTTGTCCTGTGTTTGTCCATCGATGAAAAGCCCTTTTTCACATCCAATACATTTGCTTTTGTAATAAGCCGCAAATTTGTTGGTGTAGAGACGGGCGTTCTCGAATATTTCCAGGGCGCAACCAGCCTGTAATTCGATGCTCTTTACTTCGACTTCGCCTGCAAAGACGACCGGATAGCAGAATGTTTGGGTGGAGACATCGGTAATGACAACATTGCTGAATTCATTGGGCACCCGGCCTTCTTTCCAATTGGTGGCGCAATTCCAGTCGCAACAGCGGCCGGGGGTGCCACCTTTCCAGGTGCTCGTAATTTGGGCTTTGGGCGATACTTGACATGCGAAAAACAGGCTTATGGTGGCGGCGAAAAAGAAAGATATGTTTTTCATAGTTGAGGATATTTAGATTGTTTAATTGTTGGGAAAAGGTTTTTCGGGGTTGATTTACTGGTTAGACGAGCGCAGAAAATTAATCTCAATGGAAAAGATCAAAAAAAAATATTTTTTCTTTCCGGACTGATAAACGGGGCTGTCTCATAAAGTTTGGCGACATTATCAATGCCGACCCTTTTGACAAAACCCCACAGTACTTGCATCAAGTAATTATATGGGAGCGAGGATATGTCGCTAAATGCGGTAGGGCGTGCTGTCGCTTATTTCTCCCTCAGTACACAAAAAAAGCGCGATAAGTTGCCTCATCGCGCTTTACAAAAACTATTGCTCATTAAATTCTGCTCTTGTGGATAGGAGATTGACCGGTGTTAATTGCGGGCAATGCTCTGACTTTGGATCAAAAGTTTCAGATTAGGATCGGGAAAGCCCTCTTTGACAAAGACTCTCGGAGCGCAGCCTTTGCAATTGCCCTGAATCTCATAGGTGTTTGTAGCAAGCAGTGCGCTGCCCAGAACTTTAAGTGCTGCACCTGGATGCACGACCAGGCTCGCTACTTCGTAATTCTCAGCCTCGATGACCGGGTAGCAAAAAGTGCTGGTGGCCAGTACTGGAATGACCACGTCGCTGAATTCATTGGGTACCAGACCTTCTTTCCAGTTGCTGGCACAGTTCCAGTCGGTGCAACGGCCGGGCGTGCCGCCTTTCCAGGTGGCTGTTTTTTGGGCGTTGAGGGAGAGATGTAGCCCGAAGAAAAGGCTTAATGTGGTTGCGAGAATCATAGTTGCGATTTTCATGGCGATAAATTTTTTTATGTGTTAGTAACGATGCTTGCTTTCTTGGGTGTATTTATAGGTTAGACGAGCGGCTATTTATGATCTCAATGGAACCTGTGGAAATAAATATTTTTTTCTTTCTGGCAATAAAAAAGCGCCAGAAACTAACCGAAATGGGTTAGCGTCTGGCGCAATAAAAAATAGAAAGGGCGGAATTAGGTCACTTGTAAATTCTAGAATGAACAAGGCGTTTTTGATTCAATCCCTCCAGTTGTATTCTCCAAGTCACCAATATCTCCAGAAACTCGAAACGCAGTGCCAACCGGAGCCAGCGTGGCCGATGGATAAACCAGCATTACCTTGGTATTTGTGTTGTTGTTGGGCACGGTTTGTGGCCCAAGATTTGTCCCTCCGACTTCAAGGGTAAGGGTAATGTTTGAGGGAATGGGTGTTGAGTCTGGAGGGTCGTTGGTCAAACATAAAAACACGAGGTCGGTATCGGCACCTACTCCTGCGCTTGCGGAAACTTTAATTTTGGGCATAGCTTATTGTTTTGGTGGTGGTGGAGGCGGATTACAGGTTGTGTACTCTACAGTCAAACCTTGAGTGATTACCCAGTCAAGGTTCCCCGATACACGAAATGGGGTGCCTACTTCAGGCGTCGTAGCAGGGCATTGATAGTCCAGCATTACTGGAGGGCCAGCGTTGTCGGGCACTTTTTGGGAGCCAAGAGATTGCCATTTGTTTGAAATGAATAGCTTAAGCGTTACGGAAGTACCCACGGTAATAGGTGTTGGGGTACCCTCCGTCTCCTCTAAACATAATATTATAAAAGGAGTATTACCTACTCCAGCACTGGCTGAAACTTTAATTTTGGGCATAGCGATTTTGTTTATGTGAAAGAATATAGCTTTAAATTTTCATTTAATTTGCGTGAGAACTTTAACGGCTTTAGCCCGAAGTTCAGCACTCGCTTGAACGGAAAGGGCCTGTAAGATGCTTTTTGCTTTTTCTGTATCGTTCAATTTGAGGTATGCCATCGCCGTGTACCATTGTGCATCTTCCCACTCAAAACTATCAGGGCTTACATTTTGAAAGGTTTCTATGGCATTTTGCGCGTCTCCGGCACCCAAGTGAGACAGTCCTATGAACAATTGCGCTTCTGCTTTCCGAGGATATGCAGGATTTGACAGCAGTTTTTCAAGTTCAGCGATGGCTTCAGGAAATTGTTTGTTTTCATACGCCTGGCGCCAGGAGCTGAGCGTAGCATCGCGCACAGCTGGAGCATTCGGCATTTGAAAGTTTTCGGAATATAGGGTTTCGGCGCTGGCATAAGTATTTGCGGGGTCATTCAGTTTTTGGTACAAAGGCAAGGCAATAACCAGCAAGAGCAGGAGTGCAGCAGCAGCATACACCCAACGGGGTACCATAGCGCGGCTTTTCAATTGCTCTTGGTTGACCTTGGCACGCATGGTTGTCGAGTCGGACTGCTGTTTGAGTAAATTTTTCCCAAGATGCGTTAGTTCCGTGTTCAGTACTTCATCACCGTGCTCCTGAATGCCTTGATAAATGGCTGCCCAAGTAGCAACCTCTTCTGCAAATTCAGGGTTCGATTTCATTTGTTGCTCGAAAGCCAAACGATCCGTTTCCGGCAATTGCTCGTTCAAGTATTGTTTTATATTGTCGTAAATATTATGCTGCATGGTCGTACATTAAAAGCAGGTTTACAATTTAAGCCGATTTCATCAATTCGCGGAGCTTTTGCAAACAACTGTATTTTTTGCTGTTTACACTGTTAGCATTGCTGAACCCGATCGCTTCGGCAATTTGTTGGGAAGTGTGGTTGAAGTATTCAGACAATATGAGTATTTTTTCACACACGCCTCCCAGTTCCAATAGTTTCTTTCGCACCAGTGCCAATTGTTCCTCTCGAACCCAGTTGGATAGTATGTCCTGACTGTCGTCGGGTTGCTCCGGCAAAAATTCTACGGACATCACCCTGTTAGACGTTTTGCTTCGGATAATATCAATGGAACGGTTGGAAAAAATTTTTTGCAGGTAGGTTGAGATGGCACTTTCGCCACGAAAGCCATGGTTTAGGATTTGCCTGCGCACCGCAATTATAGCGTTGTTGTAAGCTGTAAGCAGGTCGTCATCGTCGAGTTGGTGGTATTTGCTGCGCCCATCATGCACCATATAGAAACACTGTTCGTATAGGTATTGGATTGCCTTTTCTTGTTTGGGGCCGCCTTGAATGATTTCCTCGATCAAGTGCGCATCGCTGTAGGTCATTGTTTCTTGATTTAACCGCTTGCAATAAGATTGTTGGGCAAAACTAACCCGAATTTTACATGTTTTTGCGCCCCTTAGATTTGTTTTTTAAAAATAGGAAAACAACAGCGATTCCAATGAGAAGGATGAATCCCCCAAGATACCAATGCCAAATGATATGTTCCTGTAGCGGCAAATCATCGCCAATGAGCACAAATGCGCCCCAAAAAAACGGGTGGTTGCGCGGAACTGATGCCATGTAGTCCAATTTGGCCTGCCGGATAGCCGTTGCCTTCCCCATGCCCTGTTTCAGGTTTTTGTAAAAAAGCTGCATAATACTGGACGTTGCGGCATCTTCTGCCTGCCATAGGCTCATAAGCACATTGGGGCAGCCAGCGTATTTAAAAGCGCGCGCCAGGCTGATCACCCCTTCTCCTTTGGCAAGTTTCCCCTGCCCGGTATTGCAGGCGCTCAATACCGCTAATTCGGCGTTGAGGTGTAGGTTGTTTATTTCATAGGCGTGCAGGATGCCATCGTTATCCTCTGTGAGCGAATCTGGAGACATTTGCCTGGTGCCAGATCCGAAAACCAAGCCGGAGTAGGCCGGGTCGCAATCATTGAGAAAACCGTGCATGGCTAGGTGCAGGATGCGCGGTTCCTGTTCGTGTACACGGAAATAGGCCTCGGTAGCGGTAACCCCTACGATGGCATTTCCGCCCGTAATGACAGCCAGGCTTTCTACTTCTTGCCGGTTGTTGGGCAAGTTGGCAAAATTTGCAGCCTTCCACTCCAGGCACAAGCGCGGCTCCTGTTGTGCGGCTTCTGAAACAACCGTTGGATTGAAAACAGGTGCATATCCGTCAAAAAACCTGCTGGCACGGCGCGAAACACTGGGTTGAAAGGCCAGCAAGGCAGAATATTCATAGCGTATGGTTGTTTTTTTGACCAAATAGGGGAGTGCAGCAAAAGAAGACCATTGTTGTCCAGGATTATTTTCCGTCAGCAGTATTTCAAACGGCAGGTAAGCCAAAGGGCCGCTGGGAATGATGACCAGGTTTTCAGGAATTTGTTTCAGCACTGGCGCTACCAAATGCTGGTACAGGAGCGCCGCGTCTGTTGCAAAGGCTTGGATGGCTGCCGCACCGCGACCGCGGACAGCTACAGTATCCTGGTTGCGAACATCCCGAAGTATGCGTTTCAATATACTGTCGGGTTCGAAACGCAGCATTTTGGCCTGCTGGCCATCAAGGTAAAAAGCATACGTTGCTCGGTCGCCCCAGAAATATTCCAATACCCCAGTGTTCGCAGGCAACTTTCGCTGAATATCCGGGATGCCAGGGGTTTCCTGCTTGTACTTAAGCTGGTAATACTTCGGGTAATTGGTTTCAATTTGGGCTTTAAGCGCATCCAAGCTGCGGCGACGTTGAAGGATTTCAGTTTGCCAAAGCAGGATTTTAGCACTGTCTGGGTCGTTGCGTTGCTGTGCTTCAAAAACTTTTCTGTTATAAAAGGATACATCGATTTTAAGCAACTTTTCCTGTTCCAAAATAGTCGCCGGAATACCAGCTTTTTTACGCGCTTCTGATTCCAGCAATGATTCAGACAGTAAATATGCCTTTCCTTTTTCTGAATAGCCAAATGCCTGGGCAAGATAGTTTGGGTTTTCAGTGCTTTGATGCAATTCCAGCGCCAGTTGGATGGCATTTTCCAGGATCGGACGCGCTTCTTCGTTCCAGAATTGTTTGGATCCTTCCTGATAAATGCTGTGCATGCTGTCGAGCACCACGGTAGCCAAATCGAGGGTCATCAGCGCTTGCTCTTTTAGTGCTGCTTTGGATGCTTGTTTGGAAAGCAGCTGTAAAATCTCTGCTTTTTCAACGAGGGCGTACATGAAATCATAATATTCATTGACACCCGCAACTTTTGGGTTTTCGAACAGGTCGTCACTGGTCATGCTTGGGCTTAGGGCTTTCAGTGCTTTTTGTTTCCATTCCAGGGCTGCCCATAAATCCCCTTTGGCTTTTTGTAAGCGACCCATGTGTCGACACAATTTTCCATAACCCGGCCTGTCTGGCTTTGTAGCTGCGAGGGCTTTCTGCAAGTAGGTATTGGCGTCTGCCAATTGTCCGATCTCGGTGTACTCGTACCCGATGCTCTTCAAATTGTCGGAATAATTCTCCAGGAGCTGGTTTGCTTCCTGGAGGTACAATGCCCGATGTAAATGGAACAATGATTTTTCGTATGCTTTCAAATCGGAATAAGCACCCCCCAAGGCAATATTCAGGTTGATCTCATACCCGAGCTCCTCTGGGCATTTAGATTTTATGAGTGCGAGCCCTTTTTCAGCTACTGCGATGGATTTGAGGTATTCGGTTTTACGGTACCAGATTTTTGCCAGGTTATCGTATGTCCAAACCAGGTCGGAATATGCCTTGGGTAAGGAAGAATAGCCTTGCAAGGCAGCCGTAGTGTAATCCAGGGCCCTGTCATAATCCCCACGACTTAAGTAATAGGCACCCACATTGTTTTGCGCCAGCGCTAAGGAGGCCCTGTTATTTGTTTTTTCATAAAATGCGATTTCTTTCAAGCCCAACTGGATGGCGGCTTCATAGTTCCCCAGCCTATCGTAAATAGCGGCACCTGTATTGAAGTAGTCGCTCCAGAAAGTACTGTCTGTAGGAATCGTGGCCAGGGCCTTTTGCTCGAGGGTGGGAAAGCTTGCAGCAGCGGCAGCCGATTGGCCGAGAAAGAACTGTGCCGCCAGGACATAGGTTTGGGCTTCTCCCCAAGTACGCCAGTCTGAAGTTTTTTCGCCCCGCTCGGCCGAGGCGCTTGCATAGTAAAAGCAGCTGTCAAACGCTTCTGTTTCATACCATTGCAAGGCATGCTCCCGCAGCGCATACGCCAAGCTGTCCCTTCCACTTGGTGCAGTAGTGGTTTTTAGTGGCGTTTGGCCACACAATACCAAACCAACGACTAGGGATGTTGCTAGCAACAAAATGGCCCAGTTTATTTGTCGGGTTTTAGGCACGAGGGCTTGATGGCTCCGCATATTACGTAATAATTGAGCTGTTTGCAGGAAGCTTGGATGTGGCAAATATATTACGAAGTTTTAACGTTTTTAGGGTTTTTTTCAAAATAAATGACTCGTTTTGCCACAAGTTCCCCGGCTTTTTGTCCTTTTGCAGCCGCCAACAACGCACACTTATGGATTTTCGTCGGGTGGCCCTTATCTCAGGGCCTTTGCTTTTTCTGATTATTGCCTTTATGCCTGCACTGGCTGGCATGTCCTACGCCGCCCAAATCACGGCAGGGATCACGCTCTGGATCGCTGTATGGTGGGTTACAGAACCTGTGAATACAGCGGTGACGTCGCTGTTACCGCTGGTTTTGTTCCCGCTAACGGGGGTGATGCCCTTGAAATCGATATCCGGGGAATACGGCAACGAGATCATTTTCCTGTTCATGGCAGGTTTTTTTATCGGCAAAACCATCGAAAAATGGAACCTGCACCGACGTATTGCCCTGGGAATGGTGGCTTGGATGGGTACAAACCCTGCGATGATGGTGCTCGGCTTTATGGTTGCTTCCGCGCTACTTTCCATGTGGATTTCCAACACGGCTACTGCCGTCATGATGACACCGGTAGCCATTGCAGTGGGCAGCAATGTGGCCTCCAGCAATACGCATGGCGCTAATTTCAACAAAGCCCTGTTGTTGGGCGTGGGCTATGCTTGTTCCATTGGCGGGCTTGCCACCATCATTGGCACGCCGACGAATGCCATTTTCCTCGCCTATGCCCAGAAAAACTTTGAGCAGACTGTCACATTCGGACAATGGTTTTTGCTAGGCTTCCCGATCGCTGCCGCGCTGCTGCTGCTTTGTTGGCTGATGTTGGTGCGCATGTTCCCTTTGCCTGAAAAGTTGGAGGAAGGAGCCCATTCCAGGGACGCCATCCTAGCTGATCTGGCTGCTTTAGGGCCCGTCTCCACCCCAGAAAAACGTCTGATGATTGTTTTTGGGGCCGTCGTGCTCGCCTGGATCACGGGTTCCCTTATTTGGTACAAATGGATACCAAACTGCAACGATACCGTGGTGGCCATTTGCGGCGCACTCATCCTGTTTACCATGCCTGCAGGAATAAAAGGCAACAAAACCCTTCCAAAACACCACCCTACCACAAATGATCAAGCATTATCAAACGAACCCTCCTCCGTTAAAGCTACGGCTGCCAAGCAACGAACAACAAACAACGAACAACGAACAACGAACAACAATCAACAACTACTGGATTGGAAAACCGCCGTCACCATCCCTTGGGGCATTATCCTGCTTTTCGGCGGCGGCCTGGCATTGGCCAAAGGTTTCGATAGCAGCGGCCTGGCTGTCTGGTTGGGCGAACAACTGAAAGGCTTGAGTTCCTTGCCCCATGTACTCATTCTGGTATCGGTATTGGTGGTAGTGGTGCTGCTCAGCGAAGTAGCTTCAAACATTGCGACAGCCTCCATGATGATGCCCGTGTTGGCTGCTTTGGCCCTCAGCATTGGAGCCCATCCGTTTGGTTTGTGCCTCAGCGCAACTTTAGCCGCTTCTGTTGGTTTTGGTTTGCCCGTAGCGACCGCGCCAAATGCCATCGTGTATGCTTCCGGCCACCTGACTACCCGCGATATGGCCCGCGCCGGCTTTTTGCTGGATGCTATCGCCATCGTGGTCATGCTGGTTTTCATATACCTTTTGGTTCCGGTTGTATGGGGGCTAAACGTTTAAAAATGGTTTCATGGTTTCAGGTTTCAAGGTTTCAGGTTTACGTGGTTGGTTCGTAGTCTGGAAGCCGAGTTTCAAATTTGACAAAAGATTGCGAAAACCAGAAACCCCATTTTCATGAAACACTATTCCCAAGATACGAACCAATCGCGTAAACCTGAAACCTTGAAACCTGAAACCTGAAACCTTTTTTCATGAATAGAGAGTTCCTCCTAAACATCCTCCTCCTCGTCTTTATCAACCTGCTGATAAAGCCGCTGTTCATATTTGGGATTGACCTGGGGGTGCAAAACCAGTTGGGAGAACAATATGGCTTGTATTTCGCACTGCTAAATTTGACCTACCTGAGCCAGATCATCAATGATTTTGGTATACAGAGTTTCAACAACCGGCACGTGAGCCAGCACCCGCACCTACTGCCGAAATATTTCCCCAATTTACTGGCTATTAAGGCGTTGCTGAGTATTACCTATGTGCTGCTCACCCTGGCGATCGCCTGGTTTTGGCTGGGGTATAGCTGGAGTGTACTGCCTTTATTGTTGGTATTGCTGGTCAATCAGGTGCTGGTTCAACTTATCCTCTTCCTTCGTTCCAATATTTCCGGGCTGGGGTTTTACCGCACCGACAGCCTGCTTTCTGCCCTCGATAAATTGCTGATGCTCATAACCTGCGGGGCGATTTTGTGGGGCCACGTAATGCCACTCACCTTGATGTCTTTTGCGCTGGCACAGACTTTGGCACTGCTGGTGACGGTCGTTGTGGTGTTTATCGTTTTGAAGCGATTTGCCGATTTTTCGGTGCGGCCTTCCTGGGTGGCGAATTGGCGGGCGGGCCGGCCAGCGCTGTATTCCCTGTTCCGCCAAAGTCTGCCCTACGCATTGGTTGTCCTTTTGATGTTTGCCTATACCCGGCTGGATGCGGTGCTGTTGGAGAGAATAGCAGGTGCCGCCCATGCGGATGTGTACGCGGGAGGTTTTCGCTTACTGGAGGCCTGCAATATGTTTGGATACTTGTTTGCGTCGCTGTTATTGCCCATGTTTGCGCGGCTGATCAAGCGAAAGGAACCGATAGAGCCATTGGTTTCGCTGAGTTTTAAATTGATCTGGGCGGGCAGTGTCACCTTGTCGGCGGCCATCTTTTTCGCCCGAGAAGAGCTGCTGCATTGGATGATGCCGTTGCGGGTTTCGCAGTACCGTTTCGATGTGTTGGGGATGCTGATCTGGGCTTTTGTGCCGGTGAGCGTTACCTATATTTTCAGCACTTTGCTCACGGCAAAGGAGCGCATGATGGCCATGAACCGCTTTTTTCTGGTGGGCATCGCGATTGATTTGGTCTTGAATCTTTTGTTGATTCCCAAATGGGGCGCTTTCGGATCGGCAACAGCGGCCGTGGCGACACAGTTGTTTATCAGCAGTGCGATGGTTTGGCTGGCGGTGCGGGAGTTTGGCTTCAAGCCAAGTGCGCGTGGGCTGATTCAGGTGATTGGATTCGCGGCTTTTATCCTTGTTTCCGACTTGATAATTTTTGAAGAAACGGCGCTTTTCTGGGGCGTGAAATTCTGCTTGGCGCTTGGTTTGGGCTTGGTGGGGCTGTTTGGCTTTCAGATGGTAGATTTGAAAAAAGCCAGGCGGGCGCTTCAAGGGTAGGTTTCTTGAAAACCTGGTAGGTCTTAAACCTCCTAGCGTAAGTACACAACTTCTTGATATTCAGTATAATTTAACGTCGGTGCCAGTCAGTGCCAAGATGTGTACATACGCTAGGTCTAAAACCTCAGAACCCTCCCAAAAAAGCAGCGCTTTTTTAGGAGGGTTCTGAGGTTTTAGACCACGAGGTTTCTCAATTGAAACTACCGCGCAATCACCATCCTACGCGTAGCTTTCCCATCGCGGTTGCTAATGCTGTAGAAATAGCTGCCATTCGGCAATGCACTGCCATCAAAACTAAACTCATTCACACCAGCATCCAAACGAATGGCACGGGCATGCACACGTTGGCCGACGAGGTTAAATACTTCAAACTGAAAATCGCCGGGAAAAATGGACTCCACGGTGATGGTGGTTAGGTCGCTGAATGGATTTGGTGCACTTTTTACGAAGCCAAGGCTTGGATTTTGATCGTAAGTGCCTACCAGACATGCATTGTCTTTAAGTGCCAGGTAATAATGCGTACCTGGCGCTATTTGGCCAGGGAAAGTCAACGGCAGTTGCGCAAAGCCAACATCTACAGTGCCGGTAATGCCCAAATCAAATGTATCGGGGGCCATGTTGGCGGCGGTAGGCGCGCCATAAAGGCGAATGCAGCCCAAAGTGCCTTTCAAAAAAACACAGTTCGGTGGATCGCAAGAATAAGTAATACCAGCAGGCAAGTCAGAAATGGCACCTGTTGTTGCCACAGTCACCTTTACGAGGTTAAACCCAGAAAACATTTCAGGTACATGAATCGTAACGGATTGATTGTAAGGATTGCCGATACACGCATCCGATAGGTTGTATTGCATGGTGATGGTATCCCAAGGTGCAGGTGCTAGTACGGCGGTTCCCAACAAAATAGAAGAATCGCGCATACAAGCTTGACCAAAGGAGTTAACAGCAAAAAAAAGAAGAAACAGAAAGGGTAGTGATTTTTTCATAGTTGAAATTAAGATAAGATTTTTGTTCAAAAAGAATCGGTTTTGAAAATTTCAAGGCCAAAGTTCTAATGTTTTTCCTAAACGCGTGGAAAAACTGTTCATTATGCGGGAAGTGGCAGTTAACTAATTAGTTTTATTGCCCACTTGCCCACTTGCCCACTTGCCCACTTGCCTAATTGCCCACTTGCTAATTTAATTCCCTTGCATCAGCCGCTGGTCCAGCTCCCCAGTCTTCATCCCCATTTGTTGCGCGCGTTGGTAATCCTGCTGTGCCGCCGCCTTATT
>JBBRWA010000083.1:0-19774 GCA_038246345.1 Chitinophagales bacterium | reverse complement strand
GCGGAGCCTTTTGCGTAGTGGCGTGGTGAAAAAAAAATAAAAACACCAGAATGCCAAACCTGGAACTATGAAAAACATTCAAATTCTAAGCCATCCTTTTTCCGAAAACATGCACCGATTGGGCGGCAAAGCGAGCAACCTCGCCAAGTTGCAAAACCTTGGATGTAATGTTCCGACATTTGTCGTGATCCCGCATGATGCACTCTCTACAATATTGCCGCAAGGTGCTGACAAACACAAAGTTAGAGACCATATTCAGCAATATAATTTCCCTGAGACCTTATCCAGTGAACTCCTGTCTCACTTCAAAAAGCCAGCGCAGGAAGCACCCCAGTATTTTGCGGTTCGCTCCTCAGGTATCATTGAAGACGGCACCCAACATTCATTTGCCGGGCAGTTTTCCACGGAATTGTACGTTTCACCCGATGGGTTAGTGGAGGCCATTCGAAAAGTTTGGGCCGCTGCATACAGCGATCAGGTGATGGCTTATTGTCTCGAACGCGGCCTGGAATGGACGGGTGGAGGCATCTCCATAATTGTACAGGAAATGGTAGCCGCAGATGTTGCCGGCGTCGGCTTTGGGCTCCACCCCACAGAAGGTTGGCGCGATGCGGTGGTGCTCAGCGCAGTGTACGGGTTGGGAGAGGGTTTAGTTTCAGGCGAATTGGATGCAGATACCTACATAATTCGGGCTGGGATCATTACCAAAACCATCGCACACAAGGATAGGGGCTTGTTTTATGCCCTGGGAAAACAAAAGCACGATTATAGAACCATTCCAGTGGAAGACCGGGATACGCCAGCGCTGAGCGATGATCAGATTTTTCAATTAGCCGCCCTCATTCAACAACTCAACCAAGACCTGGGGCGGCCACAAGACATCGAATTTGCATTTGCCGGACAACAACTATACCTGCTCCAATCCCGTCCATTGACAGAATTGGGACGGCTGCCCGACCGTTCTGCCCACAGAATCGTGTGGGACAATTCCAACATCATTGAATCTTACCCGGGGGTTACCACGCCGTTGACCTTTTCGTTTATCATCAAAATGTACGAGGCGGTATATCGCCAGATGTCGGCCATTATGGGCGTGCCCGCCAAGGTGATTGAAAGGGAGGGGCAGGTATTTGCGAACATGCTTGGACTGCTGCGTGGGAGGGTGTATTACAACCTGGAAAGCTGGTATCGAGCTTTGGCGATGTTGCCTGGTTACCGCATCAATGCCCGGTTTATGGAAACCATGATGGGCGTAAAAGAGCGTTTCGACTTATCAGAGGAAACTGAAAAGGTTGGTAGCCTTCGTGCCTGGGCGCGCTTGCTTTGGTCGGTGTTAAAAATGCTGGGATTGTTCATGGGGCTGCCCTCCGAACGCCGGAAATTCAAAGCCACCCTTGACGCGATTATCTTTGAATATCAAGCCCTTGATTTTGATATCATGCGCCCGGATGATGCCATGATGCGCTATTTGTTTTTCGAAAATTTCTTGCTAAAAAAATGGAAGGCGCCGTTGGTGAACGATTTTTTCGCCATGATCTTTTTCGGAATTTTGAAAAAGAAATGTACCAACATCAATCCCGACAATCCCAGTCTGCACAACGACCTGCTCACGGGCAGCCGTGACATTATTTCCACAGAACCTGTTCGCCGTATTCTGGCTATTGCCGACGCTTTGCATGGAGATCCTGCTGCTAAAGCTTATTTTCTCGAACACGATGCGCCCATAATTTGGAAGAACCTTGCTCAGTTCCCGAAGGTTCATACACTTGTGCAGGAATACTTGCATGCTTTCGGTGAGCGCACCGTGGGTGAACTGAAACTTGAAACCATCACCTATACGCAGGAGCCGGAGCGTTTTATTGCCATCCTGCAATCTTATGCCAGCCAGGTATTGCCACCACGCGCTGCCCACAATGAAGGTTCTATTCGGGAACGTGCTGAAAAAGAAGTTTCAACTGCTTTCCGTTATTCGCCCTTGAAAAAATGGTTCTTTCATTGGATTTTGAAACAGACCCGCACCTTGGTTTCTGGTCGGGAGAATTTGCGTTATGAGCGTACCCGTGGTTTCGGAGTAGTTCGGCGTATTTTTTCAGGGATCGGCAGGCAATTCAGCGGCGAAGGCATTTTGGAAGCCCCCCGCGACATTTTTTACCTGACCAAAGAAGAGATTTTCGATTTTATAAAAGGCACTTCCGTCAGTCCAAACTTGCGCGATTTGGTTCAATTGCGGAAAGCTGAATACGACCAATATGCAGCTGAGCCGACTTTGCCGGAACGTATCACCACCTTTGGCGCAGTTTACCACGCCAATAGTTTCAAAGCAGCAGCGAACGCCCAGGCAAGCAGCTCGACCCCAGATGGGCAGGAAAACACCTTACAAGGGCTCGGCTGCTCGGCAGGTGTTGTGCGCGGGCGGGTACGTGTGGTACATCGGCCCGATGAACTGCGTTCACTCGAAGGAGATATTTTGGTGACTTCTTCCACCGACCCAGGTTGGGTGGCGCTTTTCCCCTCCGCTTCTGCGGTTTTGGTGGAAAGGGGCAGCCTGCTGAGCCATTCTGCCATCGTATCCCGAGAGCTTGGAATTCCTTGTGTGGTGGGGATCAGTGGACTGTTGACAAAGCTAAAAACAGGGGACGAGGTGGAGCTTAATGGGACCACGGGAGTTGTACGAATTTATTAAGGTTTCATGGTTAAATGGTTTCATGGTTAAAAGGTTTCATGGTTTCATGGTTAAAAGGTTTCATGGTTTCATGGTTAAAAGGGTATGGCATTTGTGGGATATGGTGCCTTGAGACGGTGGTATCGCTTCGAAAAACGCTATTCCAATGACCAAACGCTCGGAAACGAACAACAAACAACTATCAACGAACAACTAAGTACGAACAACTAAGTAAGCACAACGAAATAATGAGTGAACTCTCCAAAGTACGCCACGATTACATCCGATACGCCAACGTGTGGGAAGATGCAGCCTTGTTGTTGCAGGGACTTCGAGCAGGGGTGGGTGCGCGGCATTTGAGCATTGCCTCGGCGGGCGACAACGCATTTATGCTGCTGACGACCGACCCTGCAATCGTGGTTGCGGTGGACATAAATGCTCCGCAATTGCACCTTTGCGCATTGAAGCGGGAAGCCATTCGTGTGCTGGATCGGGAAGCGTTTCTGGCTTTTGCTGGTTTTAAGCCATCCGATACGCGGCTAGCGGTTTTTGAAAAAATAGCGCCCTTGCTTTCTCCAGCAGCCCAGCAATACTGGCGGCAAAACACAGCAGTTTTAGCGCATGGTTTTGTGCATGCAGGGAAATTTGAGCGATATTTCAAGCTGTTTGCCCATTGGGTGTTGCCCTTGATTCATACACAAAAAACGGTGGAGGAATTGCTACGACCAAAATCTGTTGAAGCGCAGGTTGCTTTTTACAACGAAAAGTGGAATACCTGGCGCTGGAGATTGCTTTTCAAGATTTTCTTTTCCAAATTCGTAATGGGCAGGGCAGGGCGTGACCCCGCATTTTTGAAGGAGGTGAAAGTATCTGTTGGTGATTTCATTTTCGGGAAAGCAGCGCGGCATTTGAGCCATGTGGCAGCCCAAGACAATCATATTTTGCGTTTCAACTTGACTGGTTCGTTTGGGGAAACTTTGCCAGACTACGTACAAGTTGCCCATTATGAACAGGTCAAATCCAGGCTCGATCGCTTGCAGTTGCACCATGGATTTGCAGAAGCAGCCATTGAAAAATGGGGTAATTTTGATTGTTTTAACTTGTCCAATATTTTTGAATACATGGATGAACCCACTTTTAAATTGGTGTCTGCGCAATTATTAGCTGGCGCAAACCCTGGTGCACGATTTGCCTATTGGAACTTGATGGTGCCAAGGAATATGGTAAATTTGTTCCCCGAAAGCTTGTCAGATGACGGTACTACGGCTACATTGGATAGGGCTTTGGATCGTGGTTTTTTCTACAATAAGTTCATCGTCAATATTTTAGAAGATGCAACAACAGACCGTTAACCTGCTGCTATTGTCTCCTGTATTTCTTGGGCTGTTCGTATTGTGTGAATGGCTTTACCACCGTCGGGGCTGGCAGGCGGAACATACCCGGAAAGTGGCCCATGCCGGGGCAGGCCTATTATCCCTGGTTTTCCCCCTTTTATTGCAAGACTTTTGGGTTGTGGCGCTACTCTGTGGCGTATTCCTGGCAATTTTAGTGATCACAAAATATACAGGTCTGATGCGCTCCATCCACGCCATTGACCGGGAGAGTTATGGCAGCACCATGTTCCCTTTTGTGGTGTGCTTGTGCTTTTGGCGCTTCGCGCAAACCCATCAATTGATCCAATATTATTTGCCCATTCTCATCATGGCGCTGGCAGATCCGGCGGCGTGTTTGGTCGGAAAACGATTTGCCAGCAAAAAGTTGTACCTAAACAAAACACTGGCTGGCTCCTTGGCTTTCTTTTTTGTTGCAGCCAGCCTCACCTTGATAATGGCTTTTACAACCTCTTTGTGTGCGCAGGTTGGCAATTGGTTGTTACTTGCTTTATATGTTGGTCTAGGAACTACGGCTGCAGAGGCAGTGAGTGGCCGTGGCCTTGATAATTTAACGATACCCTTGACAGCCTTGTTATTGCTCCAATGGATATGACACCAAGCATGAAGACTGCTACATTACACCCTCCATTTGGGCCGGAATTTGAAGCTGTTGTTCCTGAATTGTATACAGGGATAGACCTGCAAATCAAACAAAGTCAACCATATTCTACCGATTATTTGGTAGCTGGTTTCCTGCTGCGGGAAACGAACGGGAAGCTGCTGGGAAGGGTGGCACTCTACAACAACCCCGCCCTTTATCTGGAAGGTCGAAAAGTGATTGCCCTCGGCGCTTACGAATGTGTGGATGATCCATTTGCTTGTCGAACGTTGTTGGATGGAGCATTAGCGTACGTCCATACATATTTACCTCATGTTATTATCGTAGGCCCCATGGACGGCAGCAGTTGGCAAACCTACCGCTATGTCACGGAAGGCTACGAACTCGGCCCTTTTCTTTTTGAACCATTCGCAAAGTTCTATTACCCCAAGCAGTGGCAACAAGCAGGATTTTCACCCGTGATGAAATATGTCTCCAACCTGGCTCATATTGATGAAAGTCATCGAAGCGACCATACAATGGAGCAAGTCAGGTATGAAAAAGAGGGCTTGGTATTCAGAAATTTGGATATTGAACATCCGGCGGCAGAACTGCGGCGCATGGCGAAATTTAACGGCATCGCTTTTCAGTCGGCCTTTCTTTTTTCGGCAATTTCTGAGTCAGATTTTGTAGAAAAAAACCGCAGGATGATGGGGTTCCTTTCTCCAGATTTGGTTCATGTCGTGCTGGATGGCAAAGATATTTGCGGAATGATCCTTGCCTACCCCGACAAACTTGACCCAAGCGGTAAAACAGCTGTCGTAAAAACACTGGCGCGCCTGCCTGGCGATCGTTACCGCGGCCTGGGCGACCTGCTCTGTGTCAAAATCGTCGGTACCTTACTGGATCAAGGCTACGATAAAATGATCCACGCGCTCATGCGTGCGGACAATGCCTCCGTGGTCAATTCTTCCAGGTTTTGGGGTGAGCCTTACAAAAAGTATGCGTTGTTTTCCTGTATTGACCCATGAACATATCAACGTTATTTTTCTATACCGCCCAGCGAATCCCGGATGATTGTGCCATCGCTGGAGAAAACACCCAGCTTTCCTTTCGAGATTTTGAGGCGAGGGTGCAGGCAAAAGCTGCTGATTTCAAAGCACGCGGTTTGAAGCCTGGGGATCGGGTATTGGTATTTGTTCCGATGTCTGTGGAGCTTTATCAAGTCGTGTTGGCCTTGTTCCAAATTGGTGCAACCGCCGTTTTCCTGGATGAGTGGGTAAGCCTGAAACGACTAAAAGTTTGCTGCCAATTGGCTGATTGCAAAGGTTTTATCGCGCCATTTTGGTTTCGGGTAATGGCGTTTTTTGTCCCTGTAATCAGGCAGATTCCCCTGCATTTTGGACTGAAAAATTCAAACACGGATCGCTGCGCGGAAATATACCCGGCTAAGCCCGACGAAGTAGCCCTGCTCACCTTCACCACGGGCAGCACTGGAACGCCCAAGGCAGCAAGCCGCTCCCACGGGTTTCTCAAGGAACAATTTGAAGCGTTGATGGAAGAAATACAACCGCAAGCAGGCGATGTGGTGATGACCAACTTGCCCATCGTGCTGTTGATCAATTTCGGTACCGGGGCTTGTTCGGTAATCGCTAAATTCAATACCAAAAAAGCCGCGCAGTTCAAACCCGAACCGATGCTGGAACTGATTCAAAAACTTCAGGTAAATGTATTGATTGGGTCGCCCTACCTGATGTTGCGCCTGGCCGATAGTCCGGCGGCACACTTGAAAAAAGGTGTTCAGAAAATATTTACAGGCGGCGGCCCGGTGTTCCCGGATGAAGCAAAAAAACTGGCAAGTGCGTTTCCAAATGCGCAGCTTGGTGTCGTCTACGGATCCACAGAAGCGGAGCCAATAGCGACGGCAAGCATCGCTGATTTTGAAGAAAAGGAAGACTTGATACGGGTTGGTGGCTTATGCGTGGGGGAAATGTTTCATCGTATTTCCTTGAAAATCATTCCAATAGAGAGTGGCGCTATCGAGGCAGAGAACATTGATTCTCTGGGGTTGGAACAGGGAACTGTAGGCGAGATCATAGTAGCGGGCGACCACGTACTGCGCCACTATTGGAACAATGATGCCGCTTTTCGCCAAAATAAAATTGTAGACGCAGCAGGTCGGGTGTGGCACCGCACGGGAGACGCGGGATTTATTGGCTCTGATGGTAAGTTGTACCTCTGTGGCCGTTGCAACCAAATGATAAAAAGGGATGGTCGGTGGATTTCACCTTTTATCGTCGAATATTTATTGCGGCAAATGCCGGAAGTGGTTCTGGGCACGGTGTTCGATCTCAATGGAATACTGACATTGGCAATACAAACAAATGCCGGAGCCAAAGCCCCGGCATTTGAAATCACCTTGAGTCAAAATCTACCGTTTAAGGTTGACCAGGTCGTATTTATGGACAAAATACCCCGCGATCCACGACATTTTTCGAAGATCGATTACGAATTGCTAAAACAGCAGATCAATCCTCGTCTTCCACTTCACCCGTAGGATTCCTTTCCCACATCAGATAGGCTTTGAAAAACTCCTGAAGATCGCCATTCAGCACTGCATCGGGGTTGTGCACTTTGTACCCAGAGCGCAAGTCTTTAACCCAGCGATCGTCCAATACATAAGAGCGGATTTGGCTGCCCCATTCAATTTTACTTTTGCCCGCTTCAATTTTATCCTGCTCGGCCTGGCGTTTGCGCAGTTCGAGTTGGTAGAGGCGGCTTTTCAGCATGTTCAAGGCTGTATCGCGGTTGCGGTGCTGACTTCGGTCTGCCTGACATTCCGCCACAATCCCCGTAGGAATGTGGGTCACCCGCACGGCGGATTCGGTCCGGTTTACGTGTTGTCCACCCGCACCTGAGGCACGAAAAACGTCCCATCTTAGGTCGTCTGTATTCACGACCACCTCAATTTCATCGTTTTCGATGAGCGGGTACACAAATACAGAGGCAAAAGATGTTTGGCGTTTGCCCTGGGCATTGAAGGGGCTGATGCGCACCAATCGATGTACCCCGTTTTCGCCTTTTAGCCAGCCGTAAGCGTAATCGCCACGAATTTCAATGCTGGCCGATTTAATGCCAGCCGCGTCACCTTCCTGTTCAAAAAGGTCGATGACTTTGAAACCGGCTTTTTCCGCATACATTCGATACATGCGCAAGATCATAGAGGCCCAATCGCAGGCTTCTGTGCCGCCTGCGCCGGCATTGATGGTCAGCACCGCATTCATCTCATCCTCTTTTTGGTTGAGGGTGCTGCGGAATTCTGCATCGGCGAGGATTGCACCAGTTTTTGCATACTGCGTGTCTACTTCCTCCTCGGAGGCAAGGCCTTCTTTCTGAAATTCAAAAATACCCTCGGTATCATCAACTTCACGGGCCAGCTCGGCGTAGTCGTCAAGCCAGTTTTTGTTGAGTCCGATTTTTTTTTGGATGGATTCGGCTCGCTTGGAGTCGTTCCAAAATGCTGGGTCTAGGGTTTGGCTGGTCAGGTCTTCGACTTCCCTGGTGCGGTTATCGACGTCAAAGATACCTCCTTAAGACCGCCAGTTTATCCTTCAACTCTTTTAGTTGCTCGATAGTCATTGGAAACGGAAAATTTTATAAGTGATAAGATATGAGTTATGAGTTATGAGTGATGAGTGATGAGTTTGCACAGCGTTTGTGCTTTTGTTTGGCTTCAGTGTTTCAGCCCCCCATCCAGTAATTCCTCGCTATTAGGTGCTGAAAAACACATGCTTAGTAAAACACAAACGCTGTGCAAACTCATAACTCATAACTCATAACTCATAACTCAATTATTGTATTTCTAGGTAAAAAATCAATTCTGAATTTGGGGGTATGGCACCGCCTGCGGCAGCTTCTTCGCCGTAGGCAAGCTTACTTGGGATGAAAAAATATGCTTTTGAGCCGTGTGTCAGCAACATTACGCCTTCGTCAAAACCAGGAATCATGTTGCCGGCTCCGGCGGGGAATGTCATAGGGTGGCGGCGTTCAAATGAATTGTCGAAAGAAGAACCATTGGTGAGAAAACCATAATAGTGTACTTGAACGGCTTCATTTTCTTGCACTGGCTTACCACGGCCTTTTTCTACAATTAGGTACTTTAAACCGGATTTGGTTGTCGTTAGTTCCTTGTTCAAATTGCCAGCGACGTAATCTGTTACCCGCTGTTCCACAATTTTTTTGATGGTAGCAGCAAGTGCTGCAGCTTTTTCATTCTCTTTGGCCTTATCCTCCATGCTGATAATTTGATCCAAAGCGATTTCAAAACGAAGCTCTTTTTGGATGTCGGTGCCCTTGGGCAAAAAACGCCGCATGGTCGTATCCACTGGCTGGTAAATGCTGGCACTGTCACCAACACCCATCAACAGAACGGCGTCCAACAGGGGAGGGTAATGGTCAAGTATTGCTCCAGCAGGTGGGATGTCGTATTTATAAGTGCCACCCAGGTTTTTCCTGGAGCTGCTTAATAGGGTATCACCAATAAAAACATTGACATAAGCCCGAATGCTTTCGCCGCGCTGGGCTTTTTTTGAGCCCTTGTTGATATGGTGATAAAAACGGTAGCCATGCTCGGAGGTGATGGCTGGCGTTTGAGCCAAAAGGCTGAAACAGATCAGTAAAAAGCCAATTAAGCATTTGAATTTCAACATGATACGCATTTTAGAAGCAATGTTCCAATTACAAAAGATGGTAGCATGACCCGGGCGGCCATGCTACCAACCTGAACTGATTTTGTTGCTATTTATTACTCCAGTCCAATGTAAAATACCAAGTCAGACTTGGCTGGGATTGGACCATTCTCGTTTTCGCCGTACGCTAATGCGTAAGGGATAAACAGGATAGCTTTGCCGCCTTTGTTTAGCATTTTCATGCCTTCATTGAAGCCAGGTACGAGGCCTCCAACCTGGAATGGCGCTGGGCCACCGCGATCGAAAGAATTGTCAAACATGGTACCGTTGGCTTTCAGAACACCGTAATAGTTGGTGTTAACCTGGGCGCCATCTTTGATAGGGGCCCCTGTGCCTTGTTCGATAATCACGTATTCCAGCCCGGAAGCTGATTTTTGCAATTTGTCGCCCAGTTTTTTGGCTTTGTAGTCGGCCAAGGTTGCATTAACCATGGCAGCAACCGCAACGCCCTCTGCTTTTACACCTTCCATCTTCTGAGCCTCTTCTGCCTGAAGCGCAGCAATTTTTTCAGGCGTGAGGATGTCGACTACTTTAATTTCATAACGGATGTTTTTTACTTCGCCAAGCTCTTTAGGAATGCCGCGGGCCATCATAGAGTCTACGGGTTGCAGCACCGTGGCACTGTCACCATTTGCCATCATAAATAAGGCTTCAAAAACAGCAGGCACCTTGGACTTCATGGCGCTTGAATCAGGAATCGCGACTTCGCGCGGACCGTTATTGTCGCGCTGTGTGCTTTGAATCAGGGAGTCATTTAACCAGGTGTCCACACTGACCAATACTGTTTGGCCGTAGGTGATTTTTGGCCCAGGATTGTTGGTGTGATTGGTGACCGTGTTGCCACCTTTGGTTTTTGTAGGGCCGCCTTTTTCGCAGGCGACTTGTGCAAAAGAGAAGGCTATTAAAGCCAAGAATAAGAGATTCCGCATTTTTAAGTTGATAATGTGAAAATTTGATAATGTGAATGTGAATGGGCTGGAGCACTAACTGGCGAGCAGTTTGTCCTTTATTTCTGGGAGTATTTTCCGAAATTTTTCAATGGTGTCTTTCAGGCTGCTGTGCGAATAGGCACCTGAAGCATTTTTATGTCCACCGCCATTAAAGTGTTTTTTGCAGATTTCCTGCACATCCAGGTTGCCCTTGGAGCGCAGGCTCAATTTAACCACCGTTGGCTGATTGTGTATAAAAGCTGCCAGCCGCACATCACGGATACTGAGCAGGTAATTAACAATGCCTTCCGTATCGCCGCGTTGGATTTCGAACATCTCGTAATCTTTTTTGGACAGCCAAATCATCGCAGTGCGATATTCTGGCCAATATTCCATGCGGTTAGACAGGCAGTGGCCCAAAAGCCGCAGGTTTTTCTCCTCATTAGAATTGAAAATCATGTCCTGTACGGCCGTATCATCGGTACCGCGCTCCACCAAATCTGCTGCAATGCGATACACTTTAGGGTTGGTCGCGTGCCGGAAGGAACCTGTATCGGTCACCAGTCCGGTGAAAATACACTTTCCAACCTTGGGGTCGATTTTCATTACATCCCCCAATCCTTGAATAAACGTGTAAATCAGTTCACAGGTACTGCTGGCTTCTGGCTCGGAAAAAATGTAGTCGGCTATTGGATCAGGGTACAAGTGGTGATCGATCATCACCCGTTTTCCGGGAAGGTCTTTTACAAAATCACCCATACGATCAATTCGGCTAAGAGAATTGAAATCCAGGTAAAAGAAAAGGTTCTTTTGGGATAATACCTGCTTGCTCTCTTCCGGTTGCAGGTCCCAAATAAGAATATCGCCTGCGCCAGGCATTACTTCAAACTCCGTAGGGAATTCGGAGGGGAAAAGGACATGGACAGTGTGTCCGTACTGTTCCAGATAATGGCGCAGTGCCAAAGAGCTCCCAATCGCATCGCCATCCGGGTTTCGGTGTGATAAAATGGCGACATTTTGAGGGACGCGTATTAATTGAAGAAGCTCAGTGGGATAATCCATGAATTATTGCTTGTTACAAAAGCATGCAAAAGTACAAGATCAAACCATGAAATGCCCATAATGCAAGAGAATATTTTTCAGGAAACCTTTTTTTCTGCGTCTTTTGAAATAAAATCTTGTGCTACCTTTGCGGCTGGAAGGGAATTGGATAATTTGATCATCAGATAATTTGATAATTGGGGCATTTCTGGTTGGGGCAAATGGGGATTAAACATAGTCCTTTTGTTCCAGAACATACAAATTCCAATCTAGTTTACTTTTTCATAACGTTTTTTACGCACAAAATCTACACAGATGCGCACATTCACCATGATTAAGCCCGACGCAGTTCGCGCAGGCAACATTGGCAATATCCTACAAATGATCAATGCGGCAGGTTTTCGCATTGTTGCCATGAAACTAACCAAGCTCAGCCTTGAAAAAGCGGGCGAATTTTACGAAGTACACAAGGAGCGTCCTTTCTACGGCGAGCTTTGCGAATTTATGAGCAGCGGCCCAATCGTGGCAGCTATCCTTGAAAAAGATAATGCCGTAGAAGATTTCCGTGCCCTCATTGGCGCTACCAACCCTGCAAACGCAGCGCCTGGTACCATTCGCGCCAAATACGCTGCCAGCGTTGGAGAGAATGCCGTCCATGGCTCAGACAGTGATGAAAATGCTGCCATTGAAGGCGCGTTTCATTTCGGTGGCGTAGAGATGTTCTAAGAATTTTTCCACACATAGTTTTTTAAACACATAGACACATAGGGCCATAGAAGACATAGATTTAATAGTAAGTATTCTTATGTTTCCATGTTTCTATGTGTTAAAAAACTATGTGTTACGCCAATAAAACAAAAAAAAGCCGCCAGGGCTTTAACACCACGGGCGACCTTAACGGGAATATCGGATTGAAAAAATAGTTTGCTATTTATTACTTCGTTCAGTACATCATCAATTTCCTGCTTGCTGTCCCAAATGGCGTTTCCAAACGACAGGTATAAAATCCTGCTTCCTGGAGATCTGCCCGGTGCAGCAGTACGTGGTTTTCACCAGATTGGAACAGGCCGGATTTTGTCGTTACTTCTTTTCCCAGCCCATCAAATATGCGAAGGAAAATATTTGCAGGAGCTGGCAAGCGAAACCATAACAAAGTCATCTCAATAAAAGGGTTTGGAGAATTCTGCAAGAGTTCAACATTGCTTTCTGTTTTTGGCAGTGCGGTCGGAACTTCAAATTGTGCGGCGGTCATGATACTTTCGTGTAGTCCCTAAACTCAGTTTTATAATAATTGAGGTGTTCGAGACTGTTGGCGGTGAAACTGAATGATTTGATCAATTGGAGGATGATAATCGTGAAACAAGTTTTGTGCCAAATTTCAAAACCTGATCGCCACGGGCGTTTTTTTTAGCAAATTAATTGATAGCAAGAAACAACCCTTGCGTATTACCGCAACAGATTCACTTCACCCACGCGCGGTTTCATCTTCCCATTGTCACACTCCACCTCAATGCTATAAATGTACACATCTGAGGAGGCCGGTATTCCTTTAACGGTGCCATTCCAAAAGACTTATTCGATAAAGGTGTTCTCGAATAATCATGCCAATCTGGTTTTCTACCTTTGTGCCAGAAAAACGAATTTGCGTGCATATCCTTAGAAAAATTTGGGCCGTTTGGGCCGTTGCCATTTTCCTGATCCTCATGTTTTTGAGTCTGCCGATTGTTGGCCTCAACATGATCTTAACGCCTGGAAAACGCGCCTTACACCACAATATCTGGTACCTGCACCATGTGTTTACCCCATTTTTTCTGATGACGGTTGGGGTGCGTATGAAGGTGGAAGGCCGAAAAAAGCTCAGCCGTGGGCAATCTTACGTGATTGTAGGCAATCACCGCTCCTCGCTGGATTTTATCGTGAATGCACACGCTTACCCGGGGGTGTTTCGCTTTTTGGCGAAACAGGAATTGCAAAAAATTCCCGTTTTCGGGCTGATTGTTCGCAAAATGTGCTTGATTGTAGATCGCAGCAGCGCCATGAGCCGGGCGCGGAGCGTGGTAGCCTTGAAACAAAACCTGGCAGAAGGCTGGAGTATTTTTATTTATCCGGAAGGCAGCAGAAACAAGTCTGGCAATCCCCTGGGGACGTTTTTTGATGGTGCCTTCCGAATTGCCATTCAAACCAAGGCGCCTTTAGCCATTCAAACAATTGTAAACATTCATGAAATAACGGGCCGGGATGGCGCAGGACTTTGGCCTGGGGTGGTAAAGGTGATTTGGGAAACGCCCATTGAAACGAAAGGAATGACCGCTGATGATATCCCAAAACTAAAGGAGCAAGTGGAGGAAATTATGCGTCAACGCCTTGAGGCTTACTCAAATAGCTGCGTATAGTCATTGTCGTTTCGTGCCAATTCTTTTGTAGGCGCATTCAAATCAAGCGGTTTTTCTTTTCCTGGTTCCCCTTTGTGCGCTTTCAGGTTTGTTGCCAACAAGGGGCTGTCTTGTTCCCAGCGTTCCAATAATTGAAGCCCTTCTTCTTCAAACACGCCGTTTTGCAAGTCAATGGTGTCCATTAAGTTGCGGCTGGTATCCATGAACCGTTCCATTTCTCCCACCTTGTCGCCCACTTCATCTGCCAGGGCTTCCATGCCCATTTCAAAAAGTTCCTTTTTATCAGGGTCGCCAGACAGCACGCTCATGGCTGATTTGATGGCGCTGTGTCCTGTCTTAATGGCGATGTACTCGGTTTCTTTTACTTTGATCTGATCTTGGGTGTCTTCCAGTACAAACTCCGAATTCTCATACATTTTCTCCAAAATTCGGTTCAAAACGTCCATACGTTTGTATAGCACTTTGTATTTGGCGTTTGAATCCTGCAAGCGGCCGGCTTTGCGCGTTGCCAGGGTCAGGTTTTTGTCATCGTTTTTCTTCTTCGACTGCTCGGCAATGGCCATGTTTTTTTCGATTTCAGCGGTATTCCCATCCATCAAGCCTTTCAATTGGCGCATCTGTCCCCGAAGCGCGCCAATTTGCTTGCTCAGTTTCATCAGGTTAGCTTTCAGGTCTTCGATATACGATTTCAGGATTGAAATTGGATCAATTCTGACAAACAAACCTGTAATACTGCGCATGACAGACTTGTACATGTACCAAACCAGGTTGCGGGTTTTGGGATCGAGTACAACGTAAATTACCGCAGCCAGCGCCGCAAGCATGCCAGCTAAATACAGGGTGTTACCAGCCAAGACGAGCAAGGTAGGTAATATGGTGTTCAGTAACATGCCTGTACCAAGGGCCACGCCAATCAAAAAAAGTGCGCCTGCGATGCCTTCAGGCCTTTGCCAAAATGATTTTTGTTTCAATTTATCCGTTGTTAATTGCTCGTTGCTCGTTGCTTGTTGTTCGTTGCTTGTTGTTCGTTGTTCCTTGTTCCTTGCTCGTTGTTCCTTGTTCCTTGCTCGTTGTTCGTCGCTAGTTGCTAATTGTTCGTTGCTCGTTGTTCGTTGTTTTCTAACGTTTGAGCTAAAGTTTAGTTCGCCACTGGAGCCGTCCACACCGTCAACCGTCCACCGTCTACCGTCTACCGTCCACCGTCCACCGTCTACCGTCCGCCGTCTACCGTCAACCGACTATGTCGGTAGCCATACCCAAAATAAATCACCAAACCAGCCATCAGCCAAATCAAGAACCCTGCCCAGCTTTTAGCTGGAATTTGGGCCATCATGTACAGACAAGACACCAGGCCGAGGATTGGGATCAAAGATAGGTTGTGTTTGAAAGCAAACCAAGCCATTGTTAGGCAGGTCAATAGGAACAACCACATGGGAATTTTGTGCTGGAACAGGTTCCAGCCTGACGCATATTTTTCTGTGTCCTCTATGGGTAATGCAGTGACGGTTGCTGCATAATTGTCGGGTTCCAATCCATCCAAGTAGGTCGCCAGCACGCCGCCAACATTGGCAAAGCCTGTGCTGTCGCGGGCTGCGAGGAAGTTTTTAACAGCGGGCATTTCAGTTTCAGGGATGTTATGTAAGAGGGCTTCTACTTGGTTCATCTGTGGCGCATTGCTCAGCCATGCCTTGGTATCGTCCTGGTATTTCGTCCACATAAATGCTACCGCGCCGACGAGGGCCAGCGGGTAAATGAATTTAGCATTAAGATATGGCGTGCGGAATTTGCCACGCTGTACATTAGGCTGTACCTGCATTTTCAAAACACCGCCGCAGACCAATACAAAGGCGAACAGCGTGCCCATACTGCATAAATCAAGTACGGTATCACTTGGGATAAACAACATTGGCACCACTACAGAAAAGCCGGTTACAATGGTCGCAAAGGTTGGCGTGCGGTATTTCGGATGTATGTAAGAGAATCGTTTTGGCAACAGTCCGTCCCGGCTCATGGTCATCCAGATACGTGGCTGGCCAAGCTGGAACACCAAAAACACACCTGCCATGGCGAACACCGCGCTCACCGCGATGACACCAGAAAACCATTTCAAGCCAATTTTTTGGAAAACAAAAGCCAATGGATCATTGACATTCAATTCTTTATAGCTCACCATGCCTGTCAATACCAAGGCAATAATGATGTACAATACCGTACAAATGATGATGGAATACAACATCGCACGCGGCAGGTCGCGCTGCGGGTTTTTACATTCTTCTGCAGTGGTAGACAGTGCATCAAAGCCAATATAGGCAAAAAATACCGCTGATACACCGCCCAAAACACCGCCGATGCCATTGGGAATAAATGGATCCCAATTGTCAGTGTTTACATAACCTGCACCGACGACGATGACCAGCAACACCACGATCAATTTTAACACCACCATCAAGTTTCCGGCATTTTTGGATTCTTTCATGCCGATATATACCAGGGCAGTGATGAGAATAGACATGATGATGGCGGGCAAATCCAGAATAATGCGCAATCCTCCAAGATTTGGCGCTGTTTTCCAGGCTTCGTAATTCTCCGTTTGTGATTGAGAGAAACCTGCCGGGGTCATGCCACCTTTCAACAAGGCAGTAGCGCTGTCGAAACCAGCGTGGGCGGAGACATAATCCGTTGTTGCCCAGGCGGGAATATGCCAGCCAGCACTTTCGCACAAACTGGTGAAATAACCCGACCACGATACCGCTACCGTGATGTTGCCCACGGCGTATTCCATCACCAAGGCCCAGCCGATTATCCAGGCGATAAGTTCACCGAATGCCACGTAAGAATAGGTGTAGGCGCTGCCCGACACCGGGAGCATAGAGGCAAATTCAGCATAGGCAAATGCTGCAAAGCCACAAGCCATTGCCGTGAAAATAAAAAGGAACACTACCGCTGGGCCTCCGTTGAAACTGGCAGTGCCAATGGTGCTGAAAATACCCGCGCCGATAATGGCAGCAATGCCGAGCGCAGTCAGGTCGCGTACGCTAAGGTTTTTATCCAAACCCGCAGAGCCGTGGATTCCCTCCTGTTTTGCGGCTGAAATTGCGTCATCAATGGATTTTTTGCGGAATAGATTGTCAAGAAGTGCCATGGGTATGTTTTAGGTTTTGTTGTTTTCGGGGGCAATGTAGGATTTTCTTGAAAAAAGTACGTCTTTTGAATTTTGAATAATATCCATTAGACTGAAATGCCAATCCTTTTGCGATACTTGTGAATAGGTTTTATCAAAATTTGTAAAATAAGAAAGCAGCGATTTGTTTGTCCGATCACGCTTGATTTCGTTAAAATTTAATTCTGAGAATCATGAAAAAACACAGTCACTTCCTGTCCCTATTTTTGCTTTTTATTTGCCGCACAGCACTCCAGTCTCAAACTGCAAACATTGAGCCACTGGTAGATGCTGGAGAACTTTATGCTGGTCAAAACACCCCTGCTTATCCCTGTATCATCGATGCTGAATATTCGCTTACCGAAAAACGCTGTACAGAAAACCGCGCATTGCTTTCAGCAAAGAGGGCGAAACTTTGTCAACTTTTCGAAAGTTGACAAAGTTGCACGTTGCTTTAATGGAAAATACCTTGGATTCATGTATTTTTCTACAAACTTGCATCTATCCCCCGTACGTTTGTGTAAAGTTGATTGTCTTTAACGCATGACCCATTTTACTTTTAAATTTGCATTGATAGAACATATTCCAGCCATGCATTCCGTTCGAATGTCTGTAAAAGAAAATGCCCTCTCCAATCCATTGCTGGTGACCGAGCAGGACTACGTGGACATGTTGTCAACTAAGGGAAATGGCTGGGCCTGCTTTGCAGGAGAAAACTTGCTTGGTTTTTCCATCGTCGATCTTCATGAGAAGAATATTTGGGCATTATTTGTCGCACCGGGCTTTGAAAGCCAGAGAATTGGCCGAAATTTACACGATTTAATGCTGGATTGGAGTTTTGAGCAAGATGGTATCCACTCCCTGTGGCTCAGCACAGCGCCTGGTACCCGTGCCGAGCGTTTTTACCAAACCGCTGGCTGGAAAAATACAGGACGCACAAAATCCGGCGAAGTCCGTTTTGAAATGGAAAAAATCTTATGGAAATGCCTGAACGGCAATGCTGAAAGCCCCATTATCAAATTATCAAATTAACTAATTATCAAATTAACAAAAAAATGTCCATTCGCCCATTACACCTCCTTATTTTCATCCTGATCCTAGCTGCCTGTAAATCCCTTAGCAAAAAGGATCAGCCAATGCAGCCAAATAATGCTGTCAAAATAAAACCAAGCACGGAAATGCCCATCCCATCCCTGCCCATGACGGGCGATTACGCCGACGATTGGAAAATCGTGGACAGCCTCGAACGTGTGGGGCTTTTCAAAAGCGCCCTTGAAAAAGTGGAAGCCATCGGGGCCCGCGCCAAAAACGATAAAAACAGCCAGCAAACCGTGAAAGCCCTGCTTTTCCGAGGCAAATACATTACCCAACTGGAAGAAGATGGCCTCACAAAGGCCATCAATCTTATGGAAGCGGAGGCGAAAACAGCCCGCCAGCCTGAGAAATCGGTGCTGCAAAGCTTGCTGGGCCAATTGTACAGCACCTACCTCCAAAGTCAGGGCTGGAACTTGCAACAGCGCACCCCCATCCCCGATGGTGAAGGCGGCGATATTCTAACCTGGTCGGCAGCCCAGGTGGAGCGGCACGCCCTGGAATTGTATGTGGCTTCGGTATCGCAAGATGCCCTGCTGCAATCCATTCCGATGGAGCAATTCCGGGATATCACCACGCCCAGTGCAAACGATACGGTGGACAACAAAGCGCTGCGTTCCACTTTGTTTGACCTGATGGCACATCGTGCCCTGGAGCATTTCAGCAACGACCGCAACTACCTCACGGAGCCAGCTTATGCGTTCAAACTCGACCAGGAAGTCGCATTTGGCGATGTGGCGGAATTTGTAGCGGCAAAGTTCGAGACCCGCGACAGCACGAGCGGCAAGTGGTTGGCCATCAAAACATTGCAACGGATAGTTGCGCTTCAAATGCCCGCCCAGCGCGGCCCCGGTGGCGCGGCCCTGGTGGATGCTGAATTGGCAAGGCTCCAATTTGCGCTGAACAATTCCACCCTTGAAAACAAAAATAGCCTGTACCAAAAAGCACTGGAAAAGCTTCAGCGTACATATTCTAATAAGGCAAACAATGCTGAAATTGTCCATGCACTCGCTTCTCATCTTTATTCTCTTGATACGGGAGACAAAGGCAAAAATGCCATAGCCGCAGCGGGTATGTTGGAAGATGTCATTCTCGCCATGGTCGAAAGCTCCATTCGCGAAAAAGACTATCCTTATGGCGTGAAACTTTGTGCGCGCTTGCTACGCCAAATTCAACAACCCATCATTACCACCAATGTAGAGCAGGCAAACCTGCCCGACAAAAGCATCCTCGTTCAAGTTGGATTCCGCAACGTAAAAAAGATTTGGGTGAAATTGGTGAAAGACGATTTTGATCCGACAAAATGGAATCGCCGCGATGGAGAAGATCAATTTAAAATACTCAACAGTCGAAAACCATTGAGCAGCAAGACCTGGGAAATTCAAGACCCTGGCGATTACCAGGATCATAAAACTGAAATAGCGCTGGATAGCCTGCCCTTTGGGCATTATTGGCTGTTTGTTTCTAATAATGCTGCATTTGATGCAAAAAACGGTCCGGTAACTTATTCTGACTTCGCTGTTTCGAACATTGCAGCGGTATCCTACAATGAAGCAGGGCAAACTGAATTTGTTCGCGCCGACAGGAACTCCGGCGCGCCCTTGCCGGACGTGAAACTCGATTTTTTCCAAAACGATTACAATTCGGGCCGCCAAAGGCTTACGAATGCTGGATCAGCTACTTCAAATCGCGACGGTTTTGCCAAGGGCAATATCCCGCAAAATATTTCTGTACAGGTACGGGCAAGTATTGGCAATGACACGCTTTGGATTGGCAAT
>JBBRWA010000082.1:0-19796 GCA_038246345.1 Chitinophagales bacterium | reverse complement strand
TTTACGTACTCAACTCCTAATTGCCGAGCGAGCGTGATGATGTGGAGCAGGATCGGAAGGAGTCGCGGCTGTAGTTTTTAACACATTTTTTTCAACACATAGATACATAGGGACATAGAAAACATAGCTTTACGTACTCAATTCCTATGTTCCTATGTGTCTATGTGTTGAAAACATCCTTAGGAGGGACTTATCAAAGAATAAATGGCGGAGTCCTCAAAATTTCCTTCAAAGTAGAAGTTCTCGCGGAAATACGCCTCCCGCACAAAGCCATTGCGCTCCAATAATTTAATAGATGCAGCATTGTCGGGATTCACGTTGGCCTCCAGAGAATGCAAGTGTAAGGTTCCAAAAACGTATGCTAGCATGGCTTGTATGGCTTCCGTCATCAAACCAGTTCCCTGGAAGTCAGGACCGAGCATATACCCGATTTCTCCCCGATGGTTGGTTTTGTCAATTTTCCAAATGGTGATCGAACCAATCATTTGCGGATCATCCAGCAAAGAAATGGCCCACTGTACGCCCTCATTGCGGTCGAACATGCCCTGAATCTCTGTGACAAATTTTTCGGCTTCCGCCACTACCTGCATCAACGGGCGCCCAAAATACCGCATCACGCGTGGGTCAGAACGGAATTTAAAAAGGGCCTCGGCATCGCTGTCGAGCATCTGCCGGAGTACCAGACGATTGGTTTTTAGTTCGGGAAAAGCGCCAAAACTTATGTCGAGCATAGTGCAAAATTATTGGGATGAGTACCAGGACTGAATTGTTTTTCACTATTTTGATTGACGATTGGCCAATATATGAGTGCCGATTGTTGAAGTAGGGCGTTGCGCTTGGTTATCGGAATACTTGAATCGAAGCGTCACTTCAACAATCGGCACTCATGTATTGGCCAATCGTCAATCAAGCGTAGCTCCCAGAATCACCCATTCCGCCTTTTTACCCGCCATAGCCTCCGCGATTGCATTCCGCACTCCAAAATCCGCACTCCGCACTCCGCACTCCAAAATCCGCACTCCGCACTCCAAAATCCGCACTCCGCACTCCAAAATCCGCACTCTAAAAGCCTGCCTGCACTGAAAATCTTATGCCCCAATTGGCCACATTCGGCAGATCCTGGTAGCTCAAGCGCCATAGGTAGTCGATGCGCAGGATTTTGAAGATATTGACAATACCGACGCTGGCTTCCATGTATGGCTTTTTCTCCAGGGTATGGATATATGTTTCACCGTTGTCGTCTTTGGGGAACAGCAGCAGGCCATTGTCGGCGCTGGGTCGGTTTTTATCGTCGAGGCCGCCCCAGAGGAGTTTGAAGCTGCCTACTTCCCGCCATTGCAGTTTTTTTATCAGCGGTATTTTATTCAACACAAAGCCGTTGAGGTTGTGGTGGGCGGTGAAGGCCACGTATTTGTCGCTGGCGAATTCCATAAAATTCATCAGGTTGTAGGAATACCAGTCGAATTGAAAGGATTGGTTGGCGCGGTGAATATCAAGTAAGGGGAATGGTACCCTTCCAAAGGTGCGGCCTGCCTCGATGGTGACTTGCGAACGTCCCAATGGCCCAACAAAGATATTCTTGAGCATGGTGAAGGTCAACTTTTGGTAGTTGTATTCACTGCCCATCACGCCTTTCACGGCAGCTTTGTAGGTAAGGGAAAAAATGGGGTATTTGGTCAACATCGGGAGCCTGTAAACGGTGCCCTGGTAAAATTTTTCATTGGGCGCAAAGCGCAACGTCAGCCCGGCCTCTGCGGTGGTGACAGCAGCTTTTTGGGCAAACATCGAGTCGCCCGGCAGTTGATAATCGTAGCGCAACAAGCCACCCGGCCGGTATTCTTTCCAAAAAAATGTCGGGTTAACTGCCAGGCCACCTCTATCCTCGCGCATGTACTCAATGCGCGCAACGTGCTGGTATTGCATGCGCAGGTTGTTGCCCCGCTGGAAGGAGAGGAAGATGTTGTCGGGCGACCAGTTGGTGACATCCGCGCCTGGCGCTCGAATGTCTCGCTGATAGGCAATGGTCATTTGGTTCATGGGATATTGCCGTGGAATCTGGTTTACGAACGACCAGGTTGCTGTCCCATTCCATTTCCACTGCTTGTCTTTTACGCCATAAGCGCCATAGCCCATCAACAAAAGCTTTTTTACAAACAGCTGATTGCTTCGCCCACCGAAACGGAACCGAGCGCCTTCAATGTCGTTGAAGCTGGCGAAAGTGGACAGCGCGCCCATCTCAAAACCGCCAAATTTTAAATAACCCGACGTGGCAATGGTGGCAGCCAACATCAAATTTTTGAACGCCGGGACATGCTGAATGCTGTCCATCATGGTGTTCAAACCTCTTTCTTGAGGGCTCAGGGGGCTGTGCCGCATATCGGGCCAGGCTTCATTCGGTATTTGTTTTTTGGTATTGATGATTTGTAAGGTACCCTGAAAAAGGGAATCTGGCAGGGGCTGGTTTAGCACGTAGTTTTTGTACGACACGGTTTTATGCGCCTGCATACTCCGCCCGGAGGATTTTTTAAAGATATTGAAATCCATCGTGACGGCATCGGTGGTCAGCAATAGCCGGCGTTTGTCGCCCGCGCCGAAAAAGCTGTATTCCTGTTCGATGCGCAAGTCGGAAACCCAGTTCAGGTTGATTTGCTTGGAGATGCCCATGATCACCTTGCGCACCGCATACGTGGAGTCGAGTGACACGAGAATATTGCCCATGAAAGCCAGGTCGGTTTTATTCTTGGGGGCAAAGAACACATCGGCAAATTTCTCGCCGCCTGTTTCCAGGGTATCAATGATGTAAAAGCGGTAAAACGCCGTAGCGGCTCCAGACAGTGGGCCAACAAACTGCGTTGTCAGCAGGGTAATATTGGGATCATAAATATCCACATCCTGGTACAGGTTGGTCAGGTATTTTGAGATACCATCGTTGTCAACCTCGTATTCCGGGCGCAGGGCAGTTTGCCTTTCACCGATCACGTATTCTTTGGTGGCGCCCGGTTCTTTTCTGTAAAAAACATTGGCGATGCGCTCCCGCAGGTAAAAAGGCAGGGCTACTTTCCCATTCACTTTATTGGTATCGACATTATTAAAGATAAAACGGAATTTACGCAAGTACCATTTGCGCCGAAGCTTGTCATCAATATTGTTCAGGTCGAATTGCAGCTTTTCGTATTTTTCGTAACTGTAATAATCGAGCCCTTCTTTGCGGTTGTCGTCCTTGTGTTTGAATACTTCTTCTATGAGATCAACGGCGGGATTATCCCGATTGCTGTACTTCTTTGGTTTCACGGTCACTTCCTTGATGCCAAAAGAGGTCTCTGTCATTTGCACCTTTAGCTCATTGTGGATACCATGGTTTATCTGAATGGTATTGGGTTTGTAGCCCACATACGTGACGCGAATCTTTTTGGGTTTGTTCTTTGTTTGGAAAAAGAAAAAACCATCGATATCGGTACGGGTGCCGAGTTCTTCTCCTTCAATTTGTACGGAAGCATAGGGCAAAGGGCTGCCTGAAAGGCTATCGGTTACTTGGCCGTGAATGGTGGTGGAAGAGGACGTATTCTGGGCTTGGGATTGCGTTGAAAATAAGCCGAAAAAGACGAACATAGACGCAAGCAGCGTCCGTAAAACAGGATATTTCATTGATTACTAGCGGTAAATGATTCACTCAGGTATTTATTGACGAGTGGCGATCAAAAAAACATCGAAAGGTGCCAAAAAGGCTCCAGATGCCGAGCTCCGTTCATGCCCCCTCCCTTCTCCCACAAATAAGTATGCATTAAAAACATGAGTCACCCAGAAACCTCGGGATGACTCATGCCTAAAATATTTTCACTGATCACACTCAATCATCGTCGCCATCAACAACATGTTCGACTTCCGGCAGTGTAGCGCTTTCTCCAGGCGTCGGATCGACAAAGGGCCGTTTGCCGATGATCGCTTCCAAATCGCTGCGGTGGAGCACTTCTTTTTCTAGCAGTGCAGCCGCCAGCATATCCAATTCCTTGCGCTTTTCTTTGAGCAGTTTTTTAGCACGTGCGTACTCTACATCGATCATGTTTTTCACTTCCTGATCGATCAGGTAGGCGGTTTGCTCGGAGAATGGGCGTGTGAATGCGTCGGTAAGCATAGATTTATAGGACACATTGCCTACTTTCTCACTCAACCCGTAATTCACGATCATATCGTACGACAGTTTGGTAATATGGTCGAGGTCGCTCTGCGCGCCGGTGCTAATTTGATTAAAAACCACCGATTCTGCTGCGCGACCGCCGAGGGTCATGCAAATATCATCGAGCAATTTTTCTTTGCGGGTGATGTACTGCTCCTTCGGCAGGTATTGCGCGTAGCCCAAGGCGGCCAACCCACGCGGTACAATCGTTACTTTTACCAGCGGGTGTGCGTGCTCCAAGTACCAGCCACAAATGGCGTGGCCAGCTTCGTGGTAAGCAATTATCTGCTTTTCCTCCGGACTGATGATTTTGTTCTTCTTCTCCAGACCACCAATCACTTTGTCGAGGGCGTAGTTGAAATCGTCCAGATCCACCGCCGTTTTGTCGCGGCGGGCAGCAATAAGGGCTGCTTCATTGCAAACGTTGGCAATGTCGGCACCCACGAAACCCGGCGTCATTTCCGAGAGCGTAATAGCCGTTACTTCTGGCGACACCTTGATGGTTTTCATGTGCACCTGGAAAATCTGCTCCCTTCCTTTGAGGTCGGGACGATCGATGCCGATTTGTCGGTCGAAACGCCCTGGGCGCATCAGTGCCTGGTCGAGAATATCGGGGCGGTTGGTTGCGGCCATGATGATAACGCCTTTGTCGGTTGGGAAACCGTCCATTTCCACCAGCAATTGATTGAGTGTGTTTTCACGCTCATCGTTGCCGCCTTGGATGGCACCCCGGCCACGTGCGCGGCCAATGGCATCAATTTCATCGATAAAGATGATACAAGGGGCTTTTTCGCGGGCCTGGCGGAACAAATCGCGTACGCGGGAAGCACCGACACCGACAAACATTTCAACGAAATCGGAGCCCGAAATCGAGAAAAAAGGTGCGTTGGCTTCTCCAGCGACAGCCTTGGCCAGCAAGGTCTTGCCCGTGCCGGGAGGGCCAACCAACAACACCCCTTTCGGGATTTTGCCACCAAGCGTGGTATATTTTTTCGGATTCTTCAGGAAATCGACCACTTCCATCACCTCGTCTTTGGCTTCGTCGAGGCCTGCAACATCAGCAAAGGTGGTGTTCACTTTTGAGGTGTTGTCAAAAAGGGTAGCTTTGGATTTGCCGATATTGAAAATCTGGCCACCAGCACCGCCAGCGCCTCCACCGACACGCCGGATGATGAGTATCCAAAGGCCAACGAAGAGCAGCAGCGGCAAACCATAGGTGAGCAGCACGGCGCTCCAATTGGTACGCTGGTCGTATTCAACCGTGATCGGCGCTTTTTTCTCCTTCAGCAAAGTTTCGTTGAGCTTGGCGATTTTGGGTTCCAAGACCTCCACTTTACCAAAATTCATGACAAATTGTGGCTGATCGGCGTTGAACATCGTCTTTTTTGTCACCTTTAGGCCCTCGTACTCGGGGTTGGTGGACAAAGAATCCGGGTAAATGTAGACGTAAGCTTCCTTGTCGTTGACAACGACTAGCCGCTGTACATGGCTTCTTTTGGCCCAACGGTCGAAGTCGGCCCAGGTCGATTTTTTGGTTTCACCCGAGAACTTGGTCCATTGCAACGCCAGCAGGCCGACACCGATGAGGATGTAAATCCACATAAAGTTGAATTTTGGCATCCCATCGCCACCCTCTGAGTTGGAGCGCTGATCGTTTTCGTCGCGCTTTTTATTTTCTTGTTCCATTTATTGTAATATTCAGTTTTAGAATGGGGTATTTGAGTGAATGATGTACTCAATACCCAAACGCTGCCAATACCGCCGCTTAAATGTCTCCGTATTCCGTCACATCAGCGTCGCTCCACAAATTTTCAAGTTCGTAGAAATGGCGGGTTTCGGGGTAAAAAACGTGCACGACAGTGTTAAAATAATCCATCAACACCCATTTGGCATCATTGGAGCCTTCTTGGTGGAAAGGGGCGGTTTGTATTTCGTCCTTTACTTTTTTATAAACGCTATCAGAGATGGCCTTTACGTGTGTATTAGAATCTCCCTCGCAGATGATAAAAAAATCGGCGGGTGCATCACCCAGTTTGCGGAGGTCTAGTTGAATAATATTTTTGCCTTTTTTGTCGCGGATGCCCTCGACAATAGCGTGATTGAGGTTTTCGAGTTGCGGATTTGTGGCCCGCTGCGCTAGTTTGGTTGTCAAAATTTTAAAATTCGATTGAGTATGCAAAAAATTTGGGTCAAAAGTAAGGCAAAAAACGCGACCTTGATTCCATTAAACGTTTGCTGAATCCAGAATATTCATTAGAGCAGTCTCCATAGAACATGTCAAACACCCTTTTTGTCGGAAAAGTTTACCATCAATTCGACGAACTGCCTTCCACCAACGATTGGGCAGTAGAATTGATCGCAAAAAGTAAGCCACCTGAAGGAACGGTGGTTCGGGCTGCCACACAGGCAGCTGGTCGCGGCCAGTTTGGCAGTCGTTGGGAAAGCGCCGCCGGGCAAAACCTGCTGATGAGTGTGATTCTCTATCCAAATTGGCTGGCAGTCAAAGACCAATTTTACCTGAGCATGGCCGTTGCCTTGGCCCTGCACGATGCGGTGGAACATCCAGATGCGTACATCAAATGGCCAAACGACTTATACCTCGGCGACAAAAAAACGGCGGGTATTTTGATTCAAAATTCCATCAGTGGATCAAACCTGCAATCCTCCGTTGTGGGTATTGGCTTGAATGCCAACCAGCGGGAATTCGATCCGGCATTACCCAATCCCACTTCTTTGGCCGAGGGCTTTGGCTGTGAATTTGATCTGGAGCAGGTCATGCACTGTGTCTGTGTGAGTCTGGAGCAGCAGTATTTGCAATTGAAAGCGGGGCGCTTTGAAGCAATAAAAATGGCCTACGAAGGCTTGTTGTATCGGCGCAATCAGTGGAGTGGTTTTGTGCGGACGGCAGATAATTCGCCTTTTGAGGGAATTATTCGGGGTGTTTCGCCGTCGGGGAAGTTGGAGGTTGAAGTGTTGGGGGAGATAGAGGTGTTTGATTTGAAGGAGCTGAGGTTTTGTTGATCGTTGTTTGTTGTTTGTTGTTCGTTGTTCGTTGATCGTTTCCGAGCTTTTGGGCTAATGGTGGACTAGTCATACGACTCAAAAATTGCCTTAAAAGAGCGTTGCGTCATTCCGGTTGACCTCAGTTGCTATTCGGATCTATACATGCGCCAGGTATTAACATGAGTCATCCCTTATTTTTTTGAAGAAAAAACAGGTATAAACTTGGGCGTTTGTTTATACTTATTGGTCGGACGATGAAAAATCGTCAGACCAAATGGCCCTCGTCCGACCACTTTTCGTGGTCGGACGAATAAGTAAAAACGAATGCAACCCATTCACTTAGTGCCGAGTCCACCGGTTGGCGTATGAATATGTGAAGGCAGATTTTTCACTCATTAAGGCGCGAGGAGGGCGAAATGCGGGACATTTTAACCGACGAGCAACGAAGATGCGTGGAAAATATGGCCGCCAGATTCATACGCCAATTGGTGGACTCGGCACTAGTGCCTCCTCTAAAAATACCAAGGATTCACGAAAATAAGGGATGAATCATGTTTAAAACTTACGAGGGGTTTTAACTCCCTACTGTTTCATCAACTTCTTCGTCACCACCTCCCCATCTACAAACAGCCGCACCAGGTAAAGTCCACTGGGCACCTGCGTCAAGTCAATTCTTTCTGAGAACAAGTTGGTATTAGAAGCATGAGCCTCCCAAACTAACTGGCCAAGTAAATTCACCACCTGCAAGTGCACATCATCCACGCTGCGGTTGAATTCCGCGACAAATATAGCCTGGCCAGTCGTCGGGTTCGGGTGCAGAGAAATAGATGTTAAGCCTTCAATTTCTTTTACTGCTGTGGTTCCAACGCTAAATTCAAAGAAATCGGAACAACCATAAGCATCCATAACCGTGACGGTATAGGTGCCAACGGCAAGATTGCTAACCGTTTTTGTCGTTGCACCAGTGCTCCAATTGTAGGTGTACGGCGCATTGCCCAGGCCGACATTCACCGTTGCAGCGCCATCGCTTTGTCCGGGGGGGGTATTCGTTATTGTTGCCGTGAGCGCCATATCAGCCGGGCAAGACAGCAGGTTGATGTTGTCCAGGTCGAAATAGAAATCGCCGGAAGTCCAGGTGCCCAGGAAGCGAATAATGATGGCTTGTCCGGAATAGGCTGCCAGGCTCACCTTACGCGTACGCAAAACCGCAGTCGGCGTGTGGTTCAGACTGTTGATGGTATTCAGGTTCTGGAAGGTTTCGCCACAGTCTGTGGAAACCTGTAGTTCAAACTTGGTACCGAGCGCCAAAATCGTAGGCGAACTGCCTGAAAAATTGACGATCCGATAAGAGAAAGAGAGGGAGTCGTTGGCGCCAATGATGCCATATCGGGGAAGAATATGTTCAAATTCCGGGTTGAACGAATAGAGGTTTTCTGCCAGCACGTAAGATGTATTGCCGTGTGCGTTGGTCACAAAACCGGTGGTCGTCCAGCCTTGTGGCACCATTTGAGATTCAAAATTCTCGCTGAAGGGTGTGGGCAAGGGGCGATGGTCGATGGTGAAGGTTGCAGAGTCGTTGGCGGGTGCAAATTCGCCCGACAGTTTTGTCCAGCATTTTATGACCGAAATCTTATCGCGGCTATCGAATTTGGTCGTGAAGGTGTAGCTGCGAATCTGATCCGGCGCAATAGCACTTGTCACGGTTTCCACGACTGGCGTGCCGCCATTCACCGAATACGCTACCTGGAAGTTGCTTTGCGTTTGTGCCCCGACATTGACAAATGTAAATGTAACGGGTTCGTTTTCAAGTCCACATTGTGCCAACTCGCTTTCAATAACAACGCCAGTGCCTGCCAAATCTTTATTGAAAGAAGGGAAAATACGCACGTCATCAATCCCAAGTCCGCCTGCTTGAACCGAAGTTTCGGAAGCAAATACAAAGCGCAGTTGCACCTCACTTTGGCCTGCTACGCCGTTGAGGGTATGCCTTGCTGTTTGCCAGCCACCGCTATTGCCCGACCACGACGGACCAATCATGGTTCCCATGAGGACGTCCTCATTATACCAGTTGATGCCCTGGTTGATACTGCCAATTTTGGTCCAGGAGTTTCCGCCATTGATCGTCGCTTCGAGCCATGCACCATCATAATCGCTCTCCATATCACGGGCGATGGAGAAGGATATGGCTGGGTCCACGGTGAGCTGAGAGAAATCGAAGCAAGGCGATTCCAGGTAGGAAAGCTCGTTCGGGTTATAATCACCAACGAGGTGGGTTACCCAGGCATTTTGCCCACTGGCCGCAGCCGGGATGCTGGGCTTGTTGGGCGTGCCAAATTCAAAACTGGGCGCTCCTGTGCCGGCACCACTGACAGTCCAGCCGCCATTCCAATTTTCAAAATTCTGGTTATAAGGCGAGAGCAAGCGGTTGTTGAAGTAATACGTAAAGGTGTCGTTGAGCACATCCTGGTCGCCGGTGAATTTGGTGTAGGCCACAATCACGTATTCGCCAGGCGCAGAGAAATCGAAGGTCGTTTCAAACGCGAAGACCTCTACGCTGTCTTTTCCCAACACATTGGTGTACACGCCGTCGTCGGGTTTTGAAATATTGACTTCCTCCCCATTCACCGTGTAGCGCATATTAATGAGCGACTGCGGGGCTGCACCGAAATTTTTCAACAAAATGCGGACAGTTTCTTGGCCCAGGTCGCAGCCTGATGTTGGGCTGACAACACCTATGATGCCCACGTCTTTTGTCCAGTAAGTTTCAAAGGAAATAGGGCCGGAGACGACGCTAAACCCACCAATGGTGTCGCAATCCTGCTGAATATAGGCATCGTACCAGGTCTTCTTCTGTAACCCGTTAATCGTGATTTTAGGCGTAGTGGTCGTCAGCGTATCGCCATCCCCAGCGGCGAGGTTGAAACCTTGAAGACCATAAATAACTTTCCAGCGCACGGCCGGGTTGGGGCTTGAAGGGTTGGCCGTCCAACGCAATTTCGCGTAGGTGTCCCACACATTTTCCACCTTGAAATTAAGCGGCGCTGAGCATGTTATACAAGCGCCAATGCCGGCAAACAGGGTGCCTGTTGGGGGCATCAATGGCGAAGCAGCTTGGGCCACAATGCCGCCAATATTATCGAGTATTTTATAGGATACTTCTCCGAGAAAAGCGCCTGCTACCCAGGAGAATGTCAGCGGCAAACCGTTGAAAACGTCGAAGGTCATGGTATCGGCAAAACCTATTGCCAGGGTGAACTGGGAGGTTTGGGCACCACTTGTAACCGTTAGGATACCGCCATTCCAGCCGTCACCGTAGGAGTCAGCCATGATGATGGTGTACTGACAATTAGCCGTTTGCGCAGACAGCGAGGGCGTGAAAAAGGTCAAAAGCGCGAAAAAGGGGAGCAGGTGTAGAAATTTGCGATTCATGTGTAAGGTGTTGTTGTAGCTTCAAAGGTAATCGAACTCAGAAAATTGAAAGACAAAGAGCGCAATTAGGCTTGTTTTTGCCAAAAAAAAAGGCTCCGCAAGCAAAAAGCGAGCGGGGCCAACGGGAGGAAAATGGAAGCGCGGGTTTGGGGAAACCCCCATGCCGCGTGTTTATCTTTATTATTAAACGATGTAAGAGCGCTCTTTAATGCGTGGCGACACCAGCATAAACAGCACTGCTGTTACCGTGCAAATACCGACAAATAGCCAGAAGAAATCAGCTCCTTGGAATTTGGCGAAAAATCCGCCGGAGCTTTTGCTATGCTGTATGACCGATACGATTACGTTGCCAACAGTCACTGTCAACAGGAAGCAAGCCATAATAGTGGATTTCATAGATGGCGGTGACTGGGTGTAGGCGTATTCCAGGCAGGTAATAGAAATAAGCACCTCCCCAGCGGTAAGCACCACAAATGCCCCTATTTGCCAACTAATATTGGGTTCTTGGCCGGCATCAATCCAGGTCTGAATAATGGCGATAATGACAAAAGACAAGGCTGTAAGTACAAATCCTGCACCTATCTTTCGCAAAGGGGTGACTTTTAGGCCCATTTTATTCAGTGCAGGATAAAGTCCGAACGAAAAGAGGGGAATGTAAATCAGAATGAAAGCGGCATTTACAAAAGAGATTTGCTCGGCCTTCCAATTAATACCCAACCAATTCAAATCCATTGATTTTGCCTGAATAATCCATTCTGATTGGCTTTGATCCCATAATGCCCAGAAAACTGGGATGAACGCAAAGACGGAGAGTACGCGCCACACAGATTTTATGCCTTCAATGGTTTCATCGCCGTATTCCTTGGCGGCAGCAGCAAAGCCTCCTTTGGTAAGTGCGAAAAAGTTGATCCCGATGAAATTGCCTGGTTTTGCAAACCATTGCTTTTTGAAGATAAAAGCCAATATTATCACTAATATCAACCAGCAGCCCAAGATTGGGCCCATTCCAGAGGCAGTTATTTCAGATGCTTCCCAAAATGGATAAAGAGATATTAGTGAAGATGATTGACCTGCCGCAAGTGTAGTTTTGATGATTGACGGAATCGTATCCCAATATAGATAGCAGATAAGAAGGGATACGAAAGCAGTGACAAAGATCACTAGTTTGTTGTTGTCATATTTTGGTGGTGGAACGCGGCGGTACTTGGATCGGCCCAGCCAGAAGAAAAACACTGCCACCAACATCGCAATAGCTGGAACCCCAAAGGCTACAACTGGCCCATATTTGTCCCACAAGTATGGAATGAGCAGGATTGACAGTACTGAACCTGCATTGATGGAAAAATAGAAAGCATCGAATGCTTTGGAAATCAGGTGCGAATTCGATTCGTCGAACTGGTCGCCAACGTTGGCCGACACGCAAGGCTTGATGCCGCCAGCACCCACAGCAATAAGCAAGAGGGAGGAGGTAAACAACACCTCACTATCCACAGAAAGCGCAAGCATCACACTGCCAAATGCGTAAACTAAGGAAAGCCAGAGAATGGTTTTGTACTTGCCCCAAAACCAGTCGGCCATCATTCCGCCAAACATCGGCAGCAGGTACGTCATGGCCACGAAATCGTGGGTTTTGGCGTTGGCTGTAGCATTGGCGGCTTCGATCACAGCAGGATCCGTCGATTTAGAAGCGTTGTAAAATGTCGCCACCAAAAAAGTGGTCAGGATTGCCCGCAGTCCATAATAGTTGAAGCGTTCGGCCGCCTCGTTCCCGATAATGTACTTGATACTGGAAGGGAATTTGCCAGTGGTTTGTGTAGTAGGCGTTTCTGCCATAATTATTTCGGTTGAGTTAGTATGAAAAAGGTGTTGAATTGCAGATTTTTAGTTCCCTGATGGGGGCATTAAAAAAAGCAGCGGGGCAAATGTGCAAAAAAATATTTTTGTCAAACGCTGTTTGTTGAATCTTCCAAAGATCAAAAGAAAATAATGTCACCTCTTAGCACAGGTTATTTTTTGATGGAAACAGGCATTTGAGCACCTCAGCATCTTTTTTTATGCCTCGAATAGTCATAAATACGAGTTTTGAGTGTGTTATCTTTGTGCGGCAAAGAAAAATGTCAATCCTGTCCTTACACAATCTTCTCATGAAAATACTTGTCCCACTTGCCTGCCTGCTACTCCATTTTGCCGCTTGCAAACAAGAAGTAGCGAATTCAGAGCCAGAATATGTAAAAAGAGATTCCTGGAAAAACTACGGTTGTGACCTGATTACTGACGCAGAGGTTGCCCAGATATTCAACTTTAACGCTGATTCCAGCACCCTCAACAGCCGCTCCCTGCCCGATCAGGTGTTTTGCCTGCGCACCTGGCAGAAGCCTGATTGGAAAGAACGGGAAAGCAACAACGAAAAAGAAGGCGCCACTTACCTCAATCCTTCCAACCGCCTGGTGGTGCAGTTGTTCGATTACACTTCCGATGTGCACTCCACACAACAAATGGCCATGCTGCGCCGCGACCGCCGTGGCACCTACGAAGAAGATGTCACGGGTCTTGGCGATGATGCCGTTTGGAGCACGAGTACGCTCACGCTATTGGTCAAAAAAGATAAAAATGTGATCAACATCGCGCTGGAACATGAGGACAAACCACATGATAACTTGGCGAAGGCGAAGGAAGTGGCAGCCTTCATCTTGAAGAAGTTATGAGTGATGAGTTATGAGTTATAAGTTATGAGTTTGCTGAAATGATAAGAGCCACGCTGGTTGTTCAGCGTGGCTCTTGTGTTTCATGCAATCCGTTGAGGGGTATACTGGCGATTGACGTTGCGCTGAGGCCTTTTTTTGAATCAATCGAAAAGCCGGAAAATGAACTCGGCGATCGTAAGTCAAAAAAAGCGGCCCTCGAAATGTCTTAAAAAAACGCTCGATTCTGTGCTGCCATCATGCGTCTGCCCTAGAGGTATGACTTCAATGCCCTGTCGAAAATGATCAAAAAAGGCAACAAAAAGCTGAAAACCGTAAGTGGTGGCACCCTGACCTTTATGATGAACGGTGCGCGCAACATCATGGTAAAAGACAAAAACGGCAACAACGCCAACATCAACACCTACGATGTGTACCAGTCGAATGGCGTGATACAGTCAATTGACGCGGTATTGATGCCAAAAATGTAAATCGAGCGTTGCTTTAAACCTCGTAGGTTTAAAAAAAACCTACGAGGTTTTGGCCAACCCTTCTTAGGGCGTTACCCTAAGTTAGTTATTACGCTCCCTCAAGGCTTATCTTGGGGTCTCGCAAAAAGAATACATTTTCAATTTCATTTCCCAATATTGCAGCCCTAAACAATCCATATCGACTACTTTTGCAGAAGTTGAAACGCAATCATCCCCTCAGCCCCAAATTCCCCATTCACCTCAATGCTGAGTCATTATCAAATCATCACATTAAAAAATTAGCACATTAATAAAGGATGTACTTAGCCGACGAACAACGAAACCTCTACGATCTTTCCAAAAAACTCTTGTACACGCCGCAAGCCGAATTGCTCTCTGAACCACCCGCCGAGCGTGTGGAGGATCTCATGCGCGTGTTGCGCTACCACGAATGGCGCTACTATGTCGGAAACGACCCCGTTATCAGCGATTTCGAGTACGATCAATTGTACAAGCAGCTCCAGACCATCGAAGCCGCATTCCCGGATTTAATTACCCCCGATTCTCCAACGCAACGTGTCGGGAAAGACCTGGTGGAAAACGCTGCACAAGTGCCGCACCTCACCCCCATGCTTTCCCTCGACAACAGCTACAACGCCGAAGACCTCAACGATTTCGATGTATCGGTGAAAAAACGCTGCAAGCTCGAAGGCGACCTAGACATCGAATACTGCGTAGAACCCAAATACGATGGCGGCACCATTGCCCTGGTGTATGAAAACGACCGCCTCACCCGCGCGGCCACCCGTGGCAACGGCTACGTGGGCGACGACATCACGGCCAACATCCGCACCCTGCGCTCGGTGCCATTGCAAGCCGCTTTTTCCAAAAAAGGCATCGCAAAAGTGGAATTGCGCGGCGAAGCCCTGATCAGAAAAGATATTTTTGAAAAAATAAACGCCGCCCGGCAAGAAGCTGGCGACCCAGCATTCGCCAATCCCCGCAACGCTGCCACCGGCGGTCTGCGCATGAAAGACCCTAAAGAAGCCTCCGAGCGCGGCCTCGAAGCATTCCTGTACCAACTTGGCTACGCGGTAGACAAGGACGGCAACAACGTGCTGGAAGCCTTCAAAACACACGACGAAAGCATCCACCTGCTGGAATCGCTTTCCTTCAAAACGCCCCTGATCAAAACAGGTACCCAGCAGCATTTACCCGCCACCAAAACCTGCCGCAACATCGCCGAGGTGATTGAATTTTGTCAGGCATGGCAGGTATACCGCGACGAATACCCCTACGAACTGGACGGCATGGTGGTAAAAGTGAACAGCCTGGAATTGCAGGAAAAATGCGGCGCTACCAGTCACCACCCGCGCTGGGCCATTGCTTTCAAGTTCAAGGCCCGACAAGCCACCACCCGCCTCCGCGACGTGGAATACCAAGTCGGGAAAACGGGTGCTGTCACCCCCGTTGCCAAGCTCGAACCCGTAGCCCTGGCTGGCGTGACGGTGCAAAATGTGAGCATGCACAATGAAGAATTCATCCGCGCCAAAGACATCCGCATCGGCGATCAGCTGCTGGTGGAGCGGGCGGGAGATGTGATCCCCTACATTGTAAAAAGTCTGCCAGAGCTGCGCAATGGCACAGAAGTGCCCATTGTGTACCCTACCCATTGCCCCGTCTGCAATTCCCTTTTGGTGAAGCCGGAAGACGAAGCCATTTGGCGCTGCGAGAATGCCGCCTGCGAAGCCCAAGTGCTGGGCCGCATGATTTTCCATACCTCCAAGCACGCGATGGACATTGAAGGTCTGGGAGCAAGCACCATTGAGAAATTTTACAAACTGGGTTGGCTGCACGACATCGCCGACCTATACCGACTTGACTACGAACAAGTTGCACAACTGGAAGGCTTCGGCGAAAAATCAGCGGCCAACATGAAAGCCGCTGTTGACAAAGCCAAACAAAACCCGATTCACCGACTCTTGCACTCCCTCAGCGTTCACCACCTGGGCCAAAAAGGCAGCAAACTTTTGGCTGCCGAAATCGACCATGTGCTCGATTTGAAAGATTGGGATTTGGAAAAATACCAGACAATCAAAGACGTGGGCCCCGTGGTAGCCCAAAACGTGTTCAACTTTTTCCAGACTGAAGCGAACATCGAACTGTTCCGCAGCCTGGAAAGCCTGGGCGTGAACCTTCGCCAAACCGATGAAGACAAAAAGACCGATGTAAACCTGGATGGGCCGCTCTACGGCAAAAGCATTCTGTTCACGGGCACCCTTTCTCAAATGAGCCGCGAAGAAGCGGCGAGGTTGGCAGCGGGCGCGGGCGCGAGCCTGGCCAGCGGCGTTAGCAAGCACCTCAATATCTTGGTGGTGGGCGAAAAAGCGGGCTCCAAGCTCAAAAAAGCGCAGGCATTGGAAACGGTGGAGATATGGAGTGAAGGGGAGTTTCTGGAGCGGATTGGATAAAGAATCGTTAACTTTGTCAAAGAAAATCACATATTTTATGGAAAAATGGCTCAAAAATATTCTGATCAAAAATTTCAAATCTATTCAAGAGGTAACGCTATCGGAATGTGAGCGTATCAATTTATTTGTAGGTCGGCCAAATGTTGGAAAATCAAATCTATTGGAAGCACTGGGGCTGCTCAGTCCATTTTTTTTCGATCTTGGGAAAACGTTTGCCAAAGGATTTGTCCGTTATGAACGTGTAGCAGACCTTTTTTTTGATCAAAACTACTTAACGCATGCAATAGAAATAGAATCAGATAATCACTTAGGTAGAGTGGAGCTTTCGCATAATCATGGTCAATTTTTATTTAAATACATCCAAGGTTCTCAAACAAGTTTGGCGGTTAATATCAGTGCTGATGGCAGTACTTCCAACGTAATTGCACCTGGAACGGACAAAATTCAAGTCATAAAAAGGTATCAATTCCCTGAGACGCAAATTTTTCTCGATAACAGACCTAGTACTTTTCTTACCCCACCTTATGGTGAAAACCTTTTAAGTATTCTTCAAACAAATAAGAATATTAGGCTCGAAGCAAGTAAAATATTCGAAGAGTACCAATTGGAATTGCTGGTTGATTCCCAATCAGCGCGCTTGGAGATTGCAAAGAAACGTGATGGGATTCTTTTCAAAACACCATTTAGCCTCGTTGCGGACACACTGCGCCGTTACCTTTTTCATTTAGCTGCAATAGAATCGAACCGCGACTCGGTATTGCTCTTTGAAGAACCTGAAAGCCATAACTTCCCGCCATATATCCAATTATTGGCTCAGCGTATAATGGAAGAAAAGACCAACCAATATTTCATAACAACCCATAGCCCATTCCTTTTTAATTCATTGGTGGAAGGGGCGAAAGACGTGGCCGTATTTGTGGTCGAATATGAAAATTTTCAAACTAAAATCCGCCGCCTTACCGAAGACAATCTGAAAGAAGTTTTAGATTATGGTCTTAATATTTTTACGGAACAGGAATTGTTTGCACAATGAATCAGCATTGGGAAATAATTCCTGAAGATGGCGCGATGCGGGCATTGGTATTGATTTTAGGCTTTTCTAAGCCTGACACAGGTCAAGGTATCGGCGATACATTGAATAAGATAGAAAGGCTATTTACAAATCGTTTTGCCATCGGCATCGTGGATAATGACAAACGGGAGCCAAAGCTCTTTGATTTGTATGGGGAAATATTAAAAGAACAGGACTCCCTCCAATTGCTTCGAAAGCCAAAAAGCAGCCATTTCCTGATTGTAGTTGACCCAGCTATAGAGTTATGGTTATTGGACAATGCTGAAAAAGCAGCAGTGCACTCTCCTTTTCCTACAATGAAAGACTTACAAAGGATTACAAAAAATGAACTATCTGTCGTAAAAGATCAAGGCTTCAAACAATTCATCAACGACCTGAATCAAGCCAACGCACCGGGTTTTAAAACCATGGCAACCTGGTTCGAAGAACTATACGAAAAGCATTTTTAACATCCACCCCAACCCATGAAAAACCAATCTTGACGCACCGTTTCCTTTTACCCCTAAACTCGAAGCCCCTTAACCTGAAACCTTGAAACCTTGAAACCCAGAACATATGGATTCAGTCGACACCCTCAACCTCCAATTCAACCCCAACCAGATGTTCGTCCTGAACATCGCCATGGCCTTCCTCATGTTCAGCGTCGCGCTGGATGTGAAATTCTCTGATTTCAGGAAAGTGGTGCAATTCCCCAAATCAATTGGGGTTGGGATGTTGGCTCAATACCTGATTTTTCCCTTGCTGACCTTGGGACTCATTGCCCTGTTCAAGCCGCCCGTAAGCGTGGCGATGGGCATGGTGCTGGTAAGTATGTGCCCTTCTGGAAACATGACCAATTTTTTGGTGCATTTTGCTGGTGCAAATGTGGCGCTGTCCGTCACCTTGAACGCGATCATTATCCTCTCGGCCACCGTCATTACGCCCGCAGGTTTTCTGTTTTGGTCAAAATTTATTCCTGAATCGGAGGTACTGCGCCAGTCCTTTGAGCTCAGTTTTGGTGAAATGGCGCTGATTATTGTTGAATTGATTGTAGCGCCCTTGTTGCTGGGCATGTTTTTGAATGAAAAACGGCCCGATTTTGTCGCTAAAATACGCCCCTGGGCGCAGCGCTTATCGTTACTCATATTCTTTACCATCCTTGCGCTGGCCTTGCTCGGCAACAGCGACAACCTGATACAATACCTGGGATTTGTATTCATTTTGGTGGCGGTGCACAACGCCATTGGCCTGGCCAACGGCTACTTTTTGGGGCGTTTGTTTCGCTTACCGGAACTGGATTGCCGCACGCTGGCCTTTGAAGCAGGGGTGCACAACACCGCATTGGGCTTGCTGCTCATATTTAAATTCTTCGGCGGACTGGGCGGCATGGCGCTGATAGCCGCGTGGTGGGGTATCTGGGATCTGGTGACGGGGATGGGGCTGGCCTGGTACTGGAAAAGGAAGGTGATTTAAAATGCTCCTTTAAACACATCCCAGGCGAAACGCACCACAATACCCGTCACGACCACAATAAACACTTTCCGAATAAATCCATTCCCGCGCAGCACCGCCATGCGACTGCCCAGGTAAGAACCTGCCACATTGCAGGCCATCATCGGCAAGGCAAGGTAGAACAGCACGTATTTGTGCATGATGAAAAAGATGAGGGAGGAAACATCCGATACCACATTGATGATTTTGGAAATGGCAGAGGCTTTTAGGAAATTATAGCCAATGACGCTCACAAACCCAAAAACCAGCAAACTCCCCGTGCCGGGCCCGATAAACCCATTGTAAAAACCCAATACCCCACCAATACCTGCTGCCACCCAGGGCAGCTTTTCCGGCGATATTTTTGGCATATCTGCTTGGCCGAAATCCTTTTTCCGATACGTATAAATGGCGATGGCAACAATGAGCACCAGAATGATGGGCTTCAGCACCGAAGAGGGTAACATGCTCTGCACCGTAGCACCCAGGTAGGAAAAAGTGGAGGCCGTGACGGCCGCATAAAGCACCGTTTTCCAGGGTATTTTCACACTCCGCGCGTAATTCCAGGCAGCTACAGACGTGCCTACCGCCGAAGCCAAGCGGTTGGTACCAATGATATTGGGTACCGAAAGCTGGGGGTACAATACAAAAAACGCAGGTATCTGCACCAAGCCGCCGCCGCCCACAATGCTGTCGATAAAGCCTGCCAGGAAAGCGAAGGCACAGAGAATGTATATTTCCATGGGGCAAACGTACCGCCAAGTTTACATTCCGGCAATCATTCGTTTGCTATTTCGCTGTTCGTTGTTCGTTGATTAATCACTCTGCTGAACTTGGGCAAATGAAACGAAATACCAAGAACCCAACAAATCGTGTAAACCATGAAACCATGAAACCTTTTAACCATGAAACCATGAAACCTTTTAACCTTATCTCCATAACTAAATATTGACGTTACAAAAAACCTATTACCTTTGCCCCATGATTTCTACCACAACATTTACCCAGTCTTGGTGGCACAATGAA
>JBBRWA010000081.1:0-19831 GCA_038246345.1 Chitinophagales bacterium | reverse complement strand
TTTTTTTCGGTTTGAAAAAGCTAGTGTAGGTACACAAGTCAAAATCTAGCCAGAATCAATGGGCAAAGCAAGTGCACCTATTTAATTCCATTTTGAAAGCCAATCAGGTGTGTCATTCCGAGCGAAGCGAGGAACCTGGTTTAATATATAGGTTCGGGTTCCTCGCTTCGCTCGGAATGACACATCTGATTGGTTATTGAAGTAAAAAAACAAATCATTCGCTTAAAATAGCAACTTTGTTAATTCTTCAAAGCTACCACAACACCAAGCGCAGCGACAACCGGAAACCTGAAACCCTGAAACCTGAAACCCTATTTCAGTAAGTACCTCCAGAATTTCCGCTTCTTCTTCGCCCCATTTTTCGTCTTTTTCACAAATACAGGATCGCTGGGGTTGCCTTCTACATTGGCGCGGTTAAACGAAGTGATAACATAAGTGTAGTACTCACCCTCCCGGGCCGTGAAGTCTTCAAAATACCACTTGTCCGCGTAAAAAGGCGTGACAGCCAATAAGTTGCGGGGACTGTCCAGCTTCCCAACGCCCTCTCCATCGAATCGGAAGAGGGCAAAGTAAAAAGGCATTTCATCGCCAGAGAGAAGCTGACATAGGTTCCAGGTTAATTGTACCGTGCTGACAGTTCCCTTAACCCTGCAAATATCGGCTGTTGCTGGACTCGTCTTTGATAGCAAAGGTGTTGGGGACATCAGCGCAGGGTACCGGTATAAGGAGCTTATTAGCGAGTCCTGCACGCCCAGCATATTGCGCACCAACGGTTTGACAGAGTAAAAAATGCTGCCTGCAACATTTGGATTGGCACGCACCATGGCAATTTGTTTGCTAATCTCGTCGGGATCATTCCAATTAGGGTCGTTTGGAGAATTGTTAATCTTGTAGGCAGCATGGCCGATATATAGTTGCCTGCCATAAGTGTGCTTGCTCCACCAATCCACCAGCACCTCAAAATCTGCGGGTGGGTAGCCAATGCTCCAGTAAATCTGCGGGGCGACGTAGTCAATCCAGCCGTTTTTCATCCACAACAGCACATCCGCATAAAGGTCATCGTAGCAGGTGACGCCAGCTTTAGTATTTGAACCGTTTACCGGGTCGCGGTCTTTGTTACGCCAGACTCCAAAGGGGCTGATACCAAATTTCACATAAGGCTTGTACTGTTTTATCGTTTTTGATACGTTTTCGATCAGGTTATTCACGTTTGCTCGTCGCCAATCCGCTATATCCGTAAAACTATGATTGCCGCTGGCAAAATCATCGTAGTCGTTCAGGGCATCGTCCAGGTTTACCCCTACTTCTTTGTAGGGATAGAAATAATCATCGAAGTGAATACCATCAACATCGTAGCGCAGCACGATATCCTTAACCACCGTGGTAAGGTATTGCCTGACTGCTGGACTGGCTGGATTGAAATACCAGCGTTTTCCATAGCGGAAAAACCACTCCGCTTTTCGTTTGGGAGATAGCGATCGAAGCGGGTGTATCGGGTCAAGCTTTGCCGTATCCAGGTTCCAGGTCGCCCGAAAAGGGTTCATCCAGGCATGAAATTCCATGCGCCGGTCGTGGGCAGCTTTTATCATGTAGGTCAGCGGATCGTACAGGCTGTCGTCGAGCACTGCGCCTTGCTTTCCCACCAGGAAACTGCTGAGTGGTACTGTTTTGGAGCGGTAGAACGCATCACCGGATGGGCGTATTTGCACAAAAACGGCGTTCATGTTCATGGCTTTAAGCACATCCAAAAGACTGTCGAACTCCATTTTCTGGCGTTCGGACGATAATCCGGGCTGTGAGGGCCAATCGATATTGGCTACTGTGGCGATCCAAGCACCGCGCATTTCTGCCCGCAGGGGCTCACCAGGTCGGCGCTCTTGCGAGAAGCCGGGTTGTGCCACTTGGATAAAAGAAAAAAGGAAAGCTAATCGCAAAAGAAATCTCATGGTGGACTGGTTTTGCGGTAAAAGTAGAGATTCCAACAGTTTTTTTTACAAAATCAGAAGGGGATGTAAAAACAAGGCTTTGATGAAAGGCGTAACTGTTTAGAAAAGAGCATTAGGTTACGCTAAAAAACCCCAACTCAACGGTTAAATACCTGGGAAATAAGCAGTTTCACTTGACCGCGTTGTATCCATAAAATTCCGGCGCAGCAAAAAAATGCCAGCATTGCCAACCCAAATAAAAGTCCACCATCCCCTTTTACTTCAATGCCAAGGATGAACACATGCGACAAAATAGCCCCACTGATTACCCCCAAACCACCTAGAGCGCCTACAATGGCGGTGCGTGGGATGAGCAACAAGACGGCACAAACCAACTCCGCGACCCCGCTTGCTATTCGCCCCCAGGGTTCCGCCCCGAGTTGTTTGAAAATCCAGACACTTTCTTCAGCGCCCGTGAATTTAAAAAATAGGGTTTGCGCCAATATTACGGCTGCAATAAGCCGCAAAGCCAAGGATAAGGTTACATTTTTCATATTGGTAAATTTGAAACTGAATCTGCGAAGGGTAAAAATCAACCTGTTTTTTCGAAATTATTTTCAAAAACAACTGGATGATCCACGGAACTTTATGTCCTTTGTGGCAAAACTACATTCGAAAAAGAACCATGCGCAACGAATTTACCGTTTTTGCCATTCTTTTCATCACGATCACCCTGCTCCTGGGCTATTTTATTGCCCCGCAATGGTGTTGGATTTTTTTGCGCTTTGTTCCTTTGGTCGGCTTGGGACTCTATGATTTGTCTCAATCGCGACATGCTATCACCCGTAATTTTCCGATCAATAATTATAACGCATGAAGTTTTTAGAATCCATCCCGGTCCGCCAAATAGCGGAACAATACAATGCCCAAATTATTGGCGACGACAGCCTGGAAGCCACCGGCATCAATGAAATCCACAAGGTTCAGCCAGGCGACATCGCCTTTTCGGACGTAAAAAAGTATTTTGACAAAACACTGCAAAGTGCTGCCACCATCATTCTGCTGAATGAACCCACTACTTGTCCACCTGGAAAGGTCATTTTGGTCGTCGAACAGCCTTTTGAAGTGTACGATGCCATTGTACGCGCCCATCGGCCGCCGGAGCCGCTCACTACCGCCCAGCACCTGGAAGCAAATATTCATCCAACGGCTATTATCGAGCCTGGGGTGGTCATTGCCAACAACGTCAGCATTGGGGCTCATACCCATATTTGCGCGAACGCCTACATTGGCGAGTACAGCTTCATTGGCGATCATGTAATCATTGGCCCAGGTGCGATCATCGGGCCTGATGCCTTCTATTTCAAAAAACTGGCGGATGGCAGCTTCAAAAAATGGCGCTCCGGTGGTCGCGTTATTATTGAAAACCAGGTAGACATCGGTGCCGGTTGCACCATTGCCAAGGGTGTGAGCGGCGATACTATTATTGGTGAAGGCAGCAAACTCGATTGCCAGATTCATATTGGGCATGGGGTGGTGATTGGTAAAAACTGCCTGTTTGCGGCTCAGGTAGGCATTGGCGGCAAAACAATTGTTGAGGATGATGTAGTTTTGTACGGACAAGTTGGCATTGCTCAAGCCTTACACATAGGAAAAGGTGCGGTGATTACAGCCAAAAGTGGTGTTTCAAAATCGCTGGAAGGTGGCAAAACTTATTTTGGCATCCCGGCGGATGAAACACGTACCAAATACAGGGAATTGGTGGCTTTGCGGCAGTTGCCGGATTTGTTGAAAAAGGGCTTTTAGCTGTTGGCTATTGGCCGTTGGCTGCACAGCAAAAAGTGCTACTTTTGGTTTTGGTTTTTCAGCACGCTTAACCAAAATCAGGAACAATGTGGTTTAGCATGCTGAAACACAAATAACAATAAAGAAACAATGTTGTGCTGCCAACGGCCAAAAGCCAACAGCCAATAGCTAACAGCTAACAGCCAAATATGAAAATTCCATCTCCCGGTTTCCTCATCGAAGCATTCGCCCAAGTATTGCGGCGCTTTCCAACCACTGTGTTGTGTGCCTGTATTGGTGTCGCAGCTACGTTTATCATCATCGAAAACAACGATAATACCGACGAATGGGCGCGCGCCTGCCTGGTTTGTTTGTTGGGGCTGCCATTTTTAACGGGCCTTGTAGCTTTTTCTGAATCAAAGGGTTGGGATGAAAAACGCGGGTTGCTGTTACAAGGTGCGGGCATTGTATTGCTAGCCGGCTATTGGTTTTGGCTTGATGTAAAGGCCGAGGGCTTTGAGTACAGGGTGTTACCTGGGTATATGACACTGGTTTTGGTGGCGCATTTATTTGTGGCGGTTGCGCCTTATTTGAACGATCGACCTGTCCGCGATTTTTGGGAATACAACAAAGAGCTTTTTGCCAATATAATTGTAGGAGCCAGTTTTACCCTTATCCTGTTTGCCGGGCTGAGTTTGGCCATATTGGCGGTAGATCAGTTGTTTGATCTCAGCCTCCACCAAAGGATTTATCCACGTTTGTTTAGCTTATTGGCAGGCATATTCAATACCGCCTATTTTCTTTATCATTTGCCCAAAAACTATTCGTTCAATACCTCAGATGATGGTACTTACAGCACCATTTTCAAAAGCCTCTGCAAATTTATCCTGATCCCAATTGTGGGGCTTTACTTCCTGATTTTATATGCTTATTCGTTTAAAATCATCGGCACTTGGTCGCTTCCCAGGGGCTGGGTAGGCTCCCTCGTAACCGGATTTTCAGTAGCAGGAATATTTACTTATTTGCTCAATTTCTACCTCCCTGAGCAAGACGCTGCGCCGCATATCCGAGCCTATCGGCGCTGGTTTTGGTGGGTGTTGTTTCCACTAACCATCTTGCTTTTTGTGGCCGTTGGCCGTCGTATATTTGATTATGGTGTAACGGAAATGCGCTTTCTCGTGGCAGGTATGGGCGTATGGATTGCCTTAACCTGCTTGTATTTTTTCTTTTCAAAGAAAGACAACATCAAGTTTATCCCTATTTCGCTGGGACTTTTTGTACTAATATATGCTTTTGGGCCGCTCAGTGGGCGTGCCGTAGCAGAAAGGAGCCAGGTTAGCCGTATCACCCAAATATTGGAGCAGACTGGGCGGCTTGAAAATGGAAAAATGAAACCTGGCACATCACCCGTTACAGCAGTTGAATTTGAGCAATTTGAATCAGCAATTTACTTTCTTGAAAAACGCAAACGACTCAATGTGCTTAATACGATGCTTCCTATGCCCATCGAAAACCTGCCGGAAATGCCCGGATTCTATGGGAATGCCGGAAAATTACGCGGATGGCTGGGAATGGGCGGCTCTGCTACGGAACGAAGTAACCAAGCGTATGTTTCGGTATCTTCTAATACCGAACTAGATCCAGTAGATATTCGGGGCTATGCCATGTTTCAATCCATTTCTTTGAATAGAAGTTCAGAAATCACCTTTAAATACAAAGGAGACTATTTCAGCATTTCAGCGGATGGAAAATGGCTTGAATGGTGGCGTTATGATGGAAAATCAAAAAAAGAAATGATCGAAAAACTTGACCTTCAGGGAATTATAAAGCAATGGCTTGACCTGCGCAGCGACGATAATTCTTACATTGATTTATCTAAAAAAGACAATACCGTTGACTTGCGTGGGAAAAACGGCACAGTTCGGCTCGTTATTCAGTCGGGCCGAGCTGAAATGAAAGATGGCGCTTGGTATATGGAAGATTTAAGCGGATTTCTTTTTGTTAAGTAGACCTGATTATCGCGCACAACGCCGCACAAAAAAAAGTTTCACACAACGACGAGATGCTCTTGATCTAAATATTCCAAAATGCCAAAAGCGAAGCCCCTTTCGTTGTGTCTTTGTGTGAAACTTTTTTTTCGTCGTGTGAAACCTTTTTATGAACTGGCCACCTCCCTACCCTTCCACCTATATTTCTCAAACATCAAACTCCCCAAGCCCGCAAATGCAATATACCCCGTATGGATCAAAAACGAAGGCAAAAACCAGCGCATCAAATCCCTTCTTCCAAAATACCCACACATTTCCTTGAGCAGCAACCAATCCCCAAACATCTTTGCAAATACCTGAAATACAAGCAATTGCCACGAAAAATAACCCAACAAGCACAATAGCCCCGATACCCATATACCCATACAGAACATCCATACCGCCAGTAAAATCAGCCTGATCGGCCATTCCCGCATACCTGCATTTTTGCTGCCCCAGCGCAAACGTTGCTGCCAAAACCCTGACCAGTTGGGCATAGCTTCTGTACGCACCGCAGCCTGGCTGTTTTTCAAAAAGCCAACACAACCCGGCCATCGCTCCGCCATTTTCTGCATCAAAAACATGTCGTCCCCAGAGGCAATTTGTTCGTTCCCCGCATATCCATCGACCGCCAGAAAAGCATCCTTTCGGTAACTCAGGTTCGCGCCATTGCCCATTCGATGCCAGCCAAGCTGAATTCCGGCAGCCGTTATGCCCATCATGCCCAGAAAATCAAGCGATTGAAAGCGTTGCAATACATTTCGTTCCCGATGAATAACAACCGGAGCCGCCAGAATGGCCAGCTTGGGTTGCGCCTCGAATCGAGATACCAGCAGCATTAGCCAATCCGTCGGAACCCAACAATCGGCATCGGTGCTCACAATAATAGAGCCACTGGCCTGCGCCACCGCCAATTCAATTGCTTTTTTCTTGTTGGCACGAAAGCGACGCTCGGGTGGAAGTGATTTTTCCAGTTGAAGCAGTTGAATATCCGGTGAATGGTGCGCTTTTTTTGAAATATACCCGGCCACCAAACCCGCAGTTTCATCATCAGAAAAATCATCTGCCACAATTATTTGAAGCAATTTTGCCGGGTAAGCGCCGTTCAGGATGGAATTCAGGCAATCCAGGATATTTCCCGCTTCGTTTCGCGCCGCAATGACAACGGTAACCCTGTTTTCAGGTTCATAGCCGGTTGGCAACGCCCATTCCGGCATTGCTTGCCAGCCGTGGATATAGGCGAACATGATGCCCACATACACGAATGCTAGAAAAACCAGAACGCTTGGTAGTATCATAGAAGCGTAAGATGCGCTTATCTTTTTCTTTGTAGCGTTGTTTTTGACACAAAATATTTTTTTCGGCTTAGGCTGTATACTTTTGTCACGCCAATAACCAACAAATATAGCAAACTATGGAACCGCAACACCTCATATCACTCAAAGCTGCCTTGCAAGAAAAACGTATGCCCCTGTACCGCAAAATCATTCGTTGGGTCTGGCGAATGCTTGTTGGCGGTGCTGTGGTTTTGATTGTCCTATTCCTTTCTATCAACTTTTCTGCCATCCCCTCTTTCCGCGAGTTGGAAGATCCGGCCTCCGCTGTGGCCAGTGAGGTCGTGGCCAACAACAATGAAGTGCTTGGCCGCTATTTTGTTGAAAACCGCGTGCCTGTGGCCTACGAAGACCTCAATCCGCACCTGGTCACCTCCTTGATCGCCACAGAAGACGAGCGCTTTCGCGACCACTGCGGCATTGATGCACGGGCCGTTGCCAGGGTGGTCATCCGCACCGTATTGATGGCCAACCAGAGTTCCGGCGGCGGTAGTACCATTACCCAGCAATTGGCAAAAATGCTGTACTCTGATCGCGACTTTGAAGGTCTGAACAAATTTCAACGTACCCTAAAATTGGTGTACATGAAATTGCGGGAATGGATCACCGCCGTAAAACTGGAACGGGCCTACACCAAAGAGGAAATTATTTCCATGTACCTCAACCAGTTTAACTTCATCAACAATGCCTACGGCATTTATGCTGCATCAGAGGTGTATTTTGCAAAAGATCAATCAAAACTTAAAATACAGGAGGCCGCCATGTTGATCGGCATGTTGCAAAACCCCTCTTATTTCAACCCAAACCGCCACCCGGAACGGGTCGTTCGCCGACGTTGGATCGTGTTGTCGCAAATGCGCCGAACAGCTAAAATTACAGAACATCAGTACGACAGTTTAAAAGTGCTTCCCCTGGGACTGAACTTCCGCCCAGTGAATTTTTCGGATGACACAGCACCTTATTTATGTGACAACCTTGAGAGAACCGTTTCAGATATTCTGGAACAACCCGAGTCCCGCAAGCCCGACGGCTCCAAATACAACCTCTACCGCGATGGGTTAAAGATTTATACCACCATAGATCCCGTGTTTCAAAAACATGCGGAAGCAGCCATGGCAGAACACATGCGGAAAACACAGGCCCGCTTCTTCCAGGTTTGGAAAAATCGCGATCCCTGGAAATACAAATCAGGAAATGCCTCCGATGAAGAGATCGAAAACCGCCTGGAATCCTTATGGAAACTTATGCGCGGGGGTGATCGCTTTGAAAGCCTTTGGCCCAAATACATGGACCCTATTTGCGCGCGGGTTCAAGACCGACACAACTTTGAGTTGCGCGAGATTGATATAGAACGCATGTTGCGCGAGGATAAAAAGAAGGGCAGTATTCGAGCCGAAGTAAGCCTGGATCAAGCTGTCGCGTATCGGAAAATCATGGACAGCAAGGAATGGCCAGAGATCAAAGCACAGTACCGCGCCCTACGGGCAGATGTGACAAAGCGATTCAATACCAAGGTAAAAATGAAGGTTTTTACCTGGAACAATCCAAAATTCGAAACCGATACGGTGATGTCTCCATTGGACAGTCTGCGCTACCACCGCATGTTTTTGCAAACGGGGATGCTGGCTGTTGATCCTACAAGCAGCGAAATCAAAGCATGGGTAGGCGGCATCAACTTTAAATATTTCCAGTACGACCACATCCAATCGCAGCGTCAGGTAGGTTCAACCTTTAAGCCTTTCGTTTATGCCACAGCCATCACCCAACAGCATATCAGCCCCTGTTTTGAAGTGTACGATCAGCCCGTCACCATTCCAGGGCGCTACATGAACTTTCAAAACATCTCGGATTGGACACCCAAAAACTCCACCGGAAGCTACTCTGGCGCAAGGCTCAATTTGAAGGAAGCCCTGAAGAACTCTGTCAATTCTGTCAGTGCCTTCCTCATGAAGCAACTCGGTGATACCGAACCTGTTCGCGGCCAATGCAATAACATGGGCATTGATTCTGCCAAACAATCCAATGGGCGCTATTTTATCCCCCCTGGATCGCCCTCAATTTGCCTTGGCGCTGCCGACCTTTCGGTGATGCAAATGACAGGCGCTTATACCGCTTTTGCCAACAAAGGCATGTATGGCATGCCGTATGTCATCAAACGGGTGGAGGATAAAAATGGCCGCGTGTTGTACCGCTCGCTGTTGGAAGAAAAAGTTGCTTTGCCTGCCAATGCTGACTGGGTAATGATTGAAATGCTGAAATACAATGTAAAGGGCGCTCCAGGCATCAATACACTTAAAAGTGAGGTCGGTGGTAAAACGGGCACCACCAACAACTTCTCCGATGGCTGGTTTATGGGCATCACCCCACGGTTGGTGGTAGGCACCTGGGTTGGAGGCGAAGATCGCTGGATCCGCTTCCTGAATATAGGAGACGGACAAGGCGCGCGTATGGCAAGGCCCATTTTTGCAGGATTTATCAGCCGTTTGGAAAAGGATCCAAATTCGGGTTATGACTTCAATGCACACTTTATCAGACCGGAAGGCGACTTGGGAATTGAAACGAATTGTGCCGCTTACGAGAGCGCTTTGGGCCCGATTGGGGATGAAGAGGACTTTTCCCCTGATATTTATAACGATGAAATTGACGAAACCACTGGGAAAAAGGTAGACAAAGGAAAAAAGCCAGACGACGCCTTCGGAGATGAGAATAATTAGCCCTACGCGCGCTAAACACACCTTTTACAGAAACCTATGACCCTAATTCCTCGGTAATAATACCGAAAATCGGGTTGTACAATCGCTCCTTGAAAAATTATTTTTTGTTAATGATGTTGAAAATCAAATATTTATTGAATGATGCCGTACCTTTGCATCGGCAAGTTGCCACATCACAATAATTAATTTTTTTTTCAATGTACACTGGAACCGTAAAATTCTTCAATGAGTCCAAAGGATTTGGCTTTGTTGTAGACAACTCCTCAAAAGAGGAAATCTTTGTTCACGTAAGTGGTCTGATCGACAACATCCGCGAGGGTGACACTGTTACCTTCAACACTGAGCGTGGCAAAAAAGGAATGAATGCAGTAGATGTTAAAATCGCTTAATTAGCGTTTTTCATTTGTTTGATAAAATTTCTGAACCTCCGGTGGATTTCCACCGGAGGTTTTTTATTGCCCTAGCGCCGCGTTGGGTGGTCGGCACTTCGGTTGGTGAAAAATTCAATATAAAGTATCGAAACCAAGGTTCCGAAATCGCCCATTGAAAATTATTTTTTGTTAATCATATTAAAAACCAAATATTTGTCTATCAATGCCGTATCTTTGCAGCGGCAAGTTGCCACATCACACAATTAATTTTTTTCAATGTACACAGGAACCGTAAAGTTTTTCAATGAATCCAAAGGATTTGGCTTTGTTGTAGACAACTCCTCTAACGAGGAAATCTTTGTTCACGTAAGTGGTCTGATCGACAACATCCGCGAGGGTGACGTTGTAACCTTCGACACTGAGCGTGGCAAAAAAGGAATGAACGCAATAGATGTTAAAATCGCTTAATTAGCGGTTTTTATTTGTTTGATATAATTTCTGAACCTCCGGTGGATTTCCACCGGGGGTTTTTTATTGCCCAATTATCAAATTACCGCATGATCAAATGATCACATTATAGTTACTTTTGCCCCTCTTTTGAAACAAACATCCTTTTTAGATGCAACCTGATACCTTTGAAGTCATTGGCGGCCAACCACTAAAAGGCGAACTCCAGCCTCAAGGAGCCAAAAATGAGGCCCTGCAAATTGTTAGCGCTGTCCTGCTTACCGACGATTATGTCACCATTTCCAATGTGCCTGATATTCTCGATATCAACAAACTCATAGAATTGTTGCGCGGACTGGGTGTCACCGTAGAACGCCTGGCAGAAGACACCTATAAATTCTGTGCCGGCACAGTTGATATTTCTTACTTGCGCTCCACAGAATTTATGCGCGACGCACAGCGCCTGCGCGGCTCCGTCATGTTGATCGGGCCGCTACTAGCCCGTTTTGGTCGCGCTACCCTACCCAAACCCGGCGGCGACAAAATCGGTCGGCGGCGCCTCGACACACACTTCCTGGGCTTTCAGAAGCTGGGCGCCGAATTCAAGTACGACGACGAGAAAGACATTTATTACATTGAACAGCCGAAGAACGGCCTGCAAGGCGCATACCTGCACATGGACGAAATTTCCGTGACAGGCACCGCCAATGTCGTTATGGCTGCCGTACTGGCCAAAGGGAAAACGACTATTTACAACGCCGCATGTGAACCTTATGTGCAGCAGCTTTGCCGCATGTTGGTGCGTATGGGCGCGAAAATTCAGGGTATTGGCTCCAACCGCATCGAAATTGAAGGCGTTGAAAGCCTGGGCGGTACCGAGCACCGCTGTTTGCCTGACATGATTGAAATAGGCTCATTCATCGGCCTGGCTGCCATGACACAAAGTGAAATCACCATCAAAAATGCCGGGGTAGAACACCTCGGCATCATCCCCTACACTTTCGAAAGGCTTGGTATTCAAATAGATATACAGGGAGACGATCTGCACATCCCGGCCCAGGAGCATTACGAGATCAATACGTTTATTGACGGGTCAATCCTCACCATTTACGATGCACCATGGCCTGGTTTTACACCCGACTTGATGTCAATTATTTTGGTGACGGCCACTCAGGCGCGCGGCAGTGTATTGGTACACCAGAAAATGTTCGAAAGCCGTTTGTTCTTTACCGACAAACTCATCGACATGGGCGCACAAATTATCCTCTGCGACCCGCACCGTGCAACAGTGATTGGCCTAGACCGCCGCTATGCTCTGCGGGGCATTGAAATGACCTCGCCCGACATCCGGGCAGGACAGGCACTACTCATTGCCGCCCTTTCTGCTAAAGGAAAAAGCACCATCCACAATGTACACCAGATCGACCGGGGCTACCAGCACATTGACAAGCGATTGAATGCGATTGGGGCAAAGATTACAAGACTGTAATGTTGCCTTCTTGCAGCCTTTGATCGTTTTTCCATTGGCGTTTATTTGGTCGTTCTCCTGGGTTTAAAGCAAGCTTGGTATTCGGCTTCACGGCTGTTTACGGCCTGTTTATTATGTTGTATTTTTTTAACGACCGCTGGTATATCCAGGAAATCCACTGCCAGGCATTAGCAATTTTTCTGCAATGTCCCATTGCACGCAAGGATTGGCCGGCACGATATTATCAAATACCTGATACGACCAATTATTTGCCCAGAAAGCAACATTAACCCGTTTGATTGAAACCAATGAGCCCTTCCATCGTCTCCCCATTGTGCCATTTTACCCTCCCTTCCTCTAGGCCTTTTTTCTGACTAATCGAATAAAAGAAAACGATCGTCGAATCTTATTCTGAAACCTGCGACAATCCCGCACGTTTGCAGAACAATGTTCTACTTGCCTTGTTGTTGCGTTTTAGTTTTTGTTCAATAATATTTATGAAAAATACCCTCCTCCAACTATTAATGCTGCTCTCGACCCAGCTACTTGCCCAAAAAAATGCCATCGTTAGCGGGGCTTTGCGCGATGCTCAAACGGGCGAAACCCTCATCGGCGCCACCGTTCAAGCCATCGGATTGGCGAGAGGCAATGCCAGCAACGAATACGGATTTTATTCACTGGGCCTGCCTTTCAGCCAAGACTCCGTTGAATTGCGCTTTAGCTATATCGGTTATGAAACCGTTTCAAGAAAAATAATCCCCAACGGCCCGGTAAAACTGGATATTTCCTTGCAACAAGTAGGTTCATTAATGAAGGAAGTCGTCATAAAAGCCAATGCCTTGGAGGAAAAAATGAAAAGTACTGAAATGTCGGTTGCGACCATCAGCGCCCGGGAAATCAAGGCCGTGCCGGCGCTCTTTGGCGAAACCGATATCATAAAGATCCTGCAACTCAAACCCGGCTTTACCCCTGGTTCTGAGGGCACAACCGGGCTTTTTGTCCGTGGCGGCAATGCCGATCAAAACCTGATAATATTGGATGAGGCCGTAGTGTACAACCCCAATCACTTATTCGGCTTTTTCAGCACCTTCAACTCGGATGCTGTGAAAGACCTGAAGGTGTACAAAGGCGGCTTCCCGGCGCAATACGGCGGGCGCCTTTCTTCTGTCATTGATGTGCGTATGAAAGAAGGCAACAACAAAGAATATACCGGGTCTGGTGGTATTGGCGTGATTTCAAGTCGATTGACACTGGAAGGCCCCATCCAGAAAGATAAGTCTTCCTTTATTGTCAGTGGTCGCCGCACCTATGTTGACCTCATTACCCGACAAGTGAACAAGGCCAATAAAGACAAGGCCGATTTCAATAAAATACCCGATTACTATTTTTATGACCTGAATACGAAGGTCAATTTCACCCTGACAGAAAAAGACAGACTTTACCTCAGCGGCTACTTTGGTCGGGACGTATTCAACTTTAGAGACCCTACCTTCAATTTCCGTTTTGATTGGGGCAACGCCACAGGCACAGCGCGCTGGAACCATGTTTTTGGCCCCAGACTCTTCGCCAATACCACCTTCACCTATTCCGACTATCGCTACAAAATCCAGAATGTGTTGCAAGGCTTTTCCTTTAGCCTGGGCAGCAATATCAAGGATGCCAACACGAAGGTCGATTTCTATTATCAATACGACAACAAACACACCGTTCGCTTTGGTGCAAACATTACCTACCACGATTTCATTACGGCTCGCTTGAAAGCTGGCAGTGATGATGGTCAAATAAAATTTGAAGCTGGCCGCGAATATAATGGCATGGAATACGGTGCGTATATCTCCGATGAATGGTCGGTATTACCCCGGCTTAAAGTCAATTACGGCCTCCGCTTTTCTGCCTGGCAAAACAATCCTGCTTTCTACGCCAATATTGAGCCGCGCGCCGCCGCAAATTTCAGTGTGAGCGATCGCTGGTCGCTCAAAGCCTCCTACGCGCGCATGAACCAATACGTGCACCTGCTGGCCAGCAGTGGCCTTTCATTGCCAACCGATATTTGGTACCCGAGCACTTCGGGTGTGAAGCCAGAAGTCAGCGACCAGCTGGCCATCGGTACTTCTTACCTCATCGGTGATCAAGTACTGGTAACCTGGGAAGCCTGGTACAAATGGATGCAAAACCAGGTGGACTTTATTGATGGCGCCGAACTTTTTGGCAACAACGAACTGGAAAACGAGCTGGCCATCGGGCGTGGCTTTGCATACAGCCCCTTGGAACTTGAAATAGAGAAGAAAGAGGGCAAACTGACTGGCTGGATTGGCTACACCCTTTCCTGGGTGAAGCGCGGTGAATTTGCCGAGATTAATGGCGGCGCTTACTTCCCGCCGCGTTTTGATACCCGGCATAATTTCAGCATCGTGGCGATGTACGCGCTCACCAAAAAATGGCAATTCACCGCTACCTGGGTGTATACATCCGGCTATGTGAGTTGGCTGCCATCGGGTCGCTATTCCCTCCAAGACGTGCCAGGGGCGCCTTTCCAAACCATTGTACCCGTGTTTGGTCCGCGCAACACCTACCGCTATCCGGCCTACATCCGCGCCGACCTCGGCATCGTGTACAAATGGAAAAAACGCTCCCGGGAAAACGACATCACCCTCAGTGTTTACAACGTAACTGACCGCCGCAACCCATATTTCATCTTCATCGCTCCTACGTTTGAAAGTAGCCCAATCGGTGACATCCCCGTCGGCATTCAAGCAAAACAAGTGTCCCTATTTCCCATACTACCCAGCTTGACCTGGAATTTCAAATTTTAAAAAGAAAGTTTCTGAAAAAAGGTTTCAGGTTTCAGGTTTACGCGGTCTGTTCGTCTCTTTGAAACACTATTCCAAAATTAACAACAAATCGCGTAAACCTGAAACCTTGAAACCAGAAACCGGAAACCATTTAACCTAAACTCATTTTTTTTATGAAGAACATATGTTTTTTTGCAGCCCTTACCTTTCTCGGCGCTTGCAACCTTACCAACGACGTAAACATCGAGCTGCCGGAATACGAGCGGCAGCCCGTGGTGGAGTGCTATTTGGAGCCTGGGAAGCCCTTCCGCTTGTTGTTGTCCCAGAGTTACGCCTTTTTTGATCCTTTTGGGTTAGATTCTACTTTTTTGGAAAAAACCCTGTTGGATGATGCGGTGATTACCATTTCTTATAATGGCCAGACATATCCTTTGGAAAATAAGCTCTCCTTTGAAGTGAATCCGCTTAAATTGTTCAACTACACTGGGACAGAAATTGTACCGGCTACACCGGGCATTGAATATATCCTGAACATCGAGCTGCCAAACAACCGGGGCAATATCAGCGGCCGCACCATCATGCTGCCCAAAGTGTCCATCGACAGCGTTGTGGTCAATTTCAGCACAGATCCAAAATTCGATACCCTCGCGCGCACTTTGATGTACATCACCGACGACCAAAGTCAGGACAACTATTACAGGCGTTTGCTCAATTATGGATCTTTGGACAGCGTTCCAGATCAGGATTTCTTGGTTTCAGATCGTTTTTCACAAACAGCATTGATCGCTTTTGGCACTGGCTATGATCTGGTAGAAGGCGATACCGTCTTCAACACCATTTTCCACATCACGAAGGAATACTACGATTACGCAGAGAGTTTCCAATTGGCGATCCAGGGCAGCGTAAATCCGTTCGCGCAACCTTCTCCGATAAAAAGCAATGTGAGCGGCAGCGGGAATCCATTGGGCATCTTTACCTGTTTGGTGTATGATCGGGACATAAGGATCATAAAAAAATAGCGGTAAATGCCTTATCTCCGCTTTCCAAATGGTATGTTGATGCCCAACCATGGCAGCCCGATGAAAGCCCCGAGATCACCATCGCTTATGAGCGGCCGGAACAGACCAAAATCAAAAGCCATTCTTTTGGCCATATACCGGCCACCAATGGAAATGAGGCCAACAGTTTCTCCATTTCCTATGGGAATAACGTAGTTTTCTGTCAAAAAATAAAAGTTTTTGCTCTTCCGGTACATCCCACTTATGGTTACTGCTGGATATGAACCCCATTCCCCTTCCGCAAACCCCCAACCGAACCCCAGGGTAATATTTCGATCTCTCGGACCAGCAGTTATGGTTCCATAAGCCAAACCTGCCCCCCCTCCTGTATCGCCAAAATCATCGCCGATACCATTAAAGTAGATCACGCCTGCTCCAAGGTTTAATTTATCCTTTTGTATCGGCACCGAAAATTTAGGTGTTATCCAAAATGGAAGCCCACCAGTGCCAAACAGGAATGTAGGCACTACGCCAACACCGAGTGAAAAATAGTCCGTAAAGCCATACGTGACTTGATTGAGCAATATCCAGGTGTTCTGATAATAACCCTCCCCTTTTTTCAGCCCATAGCCGTTGGGTGCAAAGAAATAGCGGGTATTGTACGGACTATCGTACCAATAAGAGCCATTAACAATTTGCTCTTTTTTGACTGGTTCCATCACTTTTATCTGCCTTTTGGGTATTTTGATCTCTCCAACAGTATTGGTCAGCAAGACCACCTTTTCCGCATCTTGCTCGACAATGGTGCCGATATAATCATTACCGTCAAGGGTGCTTATATGCCATATTTGGGTGCTGTCCTGCATGTTTCCGACCTGAGCAAAGGTATGGCTGCAAAAAAAGGAGAGGCTAATAATAGCTGTCAGCAGCAATAATCGTGTAACTTTCATGCGTTCAAGGATTTGGTTGAATTTATTTTAATATTTGGAAATCTAGAAAAGTCTATTGGGAATCAGACGCCAAACATAAGCAATAAAAATATTACAAATCTATTTGAAAACTCAGTATTTGCGTAAGCCCACTTTGTTCCCGATACACCCATTGGTTCAAGTCTGGGTCATACTCCCGGCTCAGCGGGTCAATATTCTTTCGGCCGTTGATATTTTGAATATCGAGGGCCTTGGCTAATTAATCGGAGCTTTTTGAGTTGTTTTATCTTTTTGCCAAATTTTAATAATCGCCAGGATCCCCAGCGTAACAACCAATACAGTACCGCCAATCCCTACGATGGCACCCAATGTTTCTTGGCCGGAACAAGAAAGATTACAGCCTAAAGATAGGGTTAAATATCCCAAACCAATTATCAGCGCCAGAAACACGAGGGTGAGAAAAATTTTCATTGGCACTTCCATCGTATTCCCTTCTAATCGCGCTATTTTTTCCATGGCACGCTTTATTTTAGATTTGGCCTTCTTAATCAACCACTTATGAAACATCCCACCGCGTTCCATGGATGGTGCCTGCTGGGTTGTTTTTGGCTGCCCAACAATGGATAGCGCTGTCGGAACCCTTGGTGACATAGCGGTTAATGTAGTGGGTTGAGCAACCCAATTAGGCAACAAATTGCCCACAAAAAAGCAAAAAGCAAAGCCAAAAGCGACTAAAAAACCGTCCATACCCTTCCGATACTGGTAAAAACTTGTAAAACCCAGCTTCTTTTTCAATCGCTTTGTTGGGTACGCGACGATACATACTGCGGCAATTATTCCAAATACTAATCCTCCAATCTTTGATTCCATTGTCAATCCTTCAAAATTGGCAGATATACCGAGGAAAAGAGCAATGGATCCAATTACTATTTTGGAAATAGCAATCACGAGAATAGCGGATACGCGGTGTGATTTTGCCCAATAAGAGAGCCTCATCGTTGTTGAATTTTTCATTGTAAATTAATGGTTTAATATGTTAGAATTAAGAACATCCATACTAGTTGGGCAATGACAGAAGCAAATGTGCAGGCATTACACAGTTGCAAAAAATTGTATTTCCCTTATAAGAAATATATTTTTATTGAATATAAGTTGTCTTGCGGAAGCAATAATTCCTTCCTTTTATTGTTATTATTGCAGTCCCAAAGCTCCCTTGAGTCAAACTAAAATACAACATGAACAAATACCTGCTGCTTGGTTCTCTGCTTTTTATTGCCCATTCAATTTCCGCTCAATGCATCTCTGGCGACTGCAAAAACGGCATCGGCACCTATAAATACCCCTCTGGTGCCCGGTATACTGGTCATTTTCACGATGGTGAAATCCACGGTGTAGGCGTATGCTACTACACAGATGGCAGCAAGTACCAGGGCGAGTGGGCCAACCGCTACCCGGAAGGAAAGGGAACCAAAACCTATTCAGACAATACCGCCCGCACTGGCTTGTGGAAAAAGGGGAAACCCGTAGATGCCAACGGGAATATTCAGGAGGAATACCTTGCTAAAAGGAAGGATGAAAGCTTAGACGATGGCACGAATATTCAATCTGGCTGTCTGGCAGGGGATTGCAAAAATGGTCCTGGTACATTTGCCTACCCTGACGGAAGTAAGTACGACGGTAATTTTGCGAATGGAAAATTTGACGGTGAGGGTATTTTTTCATTTGCCAATGGCGACTCCTACACAGGTTCTTTCAAAGAAAATTACCCAGACGGGCACGGCACCCGTAAGCTGAAAACGGGTGAGGAAGAAAATGGCATGTGGCAGCAGGGCGAGTTCTTGGGCAATAGCCTTACAGAAGGCGGCAAAGTCGGCTGTACCGAAGGCGACTGCGAAAATGGGCAAGGCACTTACGTCTACAAGGCAGGTTCGGCCAAATACTTCGGTACATTTAGAGATAAAAACCCGCATGGCTATGGCACCTGTACTTATGCCAATGGCGACGTATACGTGGGCGAATGGCAAGATGGTGCCTTTGGTGGGCGTGGCACCCTCACCTTGCGCGACAAGACCATTGTAGAAGGTTTCTGGCGTGCTGGCGAATACCTTGGCAAGGCAGCACCAGAGGATTATACAGCAAAGCCCGTCACAGCCCCTCAAACGCCCTTGACCATGCCCGCAGCAAAAGTCTGGGCGGTTGTCGTAGGCGTGGCGTCTTACGACCACATGCCGGTGCTTCGCTATACCGACGATGATGCCTATCGCTTCTACGCTTTTTTGAAAAGCCTGGAAGGCGGCGCATTGCCCGATGACCAAGTGCGCATCCTTGTTGATGAAGAAGCCACCCGTGAAAATATTATAGGTACATTGAAAGATGTATTTGGAATGGCTGGCCCCAATGATCTGGTTATTTTTTACTTCTCCGGCCATGGCCTCAACGGTTCGTTCCTCCCCATCGACTTCGATGGTTTCAACAACAAAATTGGGCATGACGAAATCGCGGGAATTTTTAATAGTTGCCGCGCAAAGTTTAAACTCTGCCTTGCAGATGCTTGTCATTCCGGCAGCTTGATTGCCATGAAATCTGGCGAGCCGGAACCTATGCTGGTACAATTCTACCAAACACTGGCAAAATCAGTTTCAGGAACGGCACTTGTCATGTCAAGTAAAGCAGAAGAAACTTCCCTGGAATCATCCGGTTTGCGCCAAGGCGTTTTCAGCCACTTCTTGATCCGTGGCCTGAAAGGTGAAGCTGACACCAACAAAGACAAGGTGGTGACCATTGGTGAATTGTTCGACTACATAAATGCCAATGTGCGCTCTTATACCGGTAATCGGCAAAGTCCAGTCATTAAGGGTACTTATGATCCACAGATGACCGTGTCGGTGATTCGGTAATAGAGATCGCCATTTTCCCAAAAACATGAGTCAACCCTTATTTTCGTGAATCCCTGGTATTTTAAGATGGAAGGGCTAGGAGCGGTTGCATTCGTTTTTACTGATTCGTCCAGACCACGAAAAGTGGTCGGACGAGGGCCATTT